>URUI01000076.1 GCA_900551015.1 uncultured Collinsella sp. | reverse complement strand
TCACAGTGAGGGGCCGCGCAACCGCGCCGGAAACAAGGTACAGCTTCTGGTCATCCTTATACTCCACATGGGCATTGACGTCATCCGCGAAAAAGTAATTCGCGTAGTCTTTTTTGTAATTATTAGAAAATGCCACGGGGTATCTGATATTCGCGGTGGTGACGCCGATGGACGCGCCTTTGGACATGCCGATCTCGATGGTCAGCGTCTTGCCGGAGGGCAGATACACATTGTTGGCCTTGCCGGAAGCCGTGTTGTTCTGCACGAGGGGCTTGTTTCCGACCCTCAGCTGGCCGCTGTTGCTGGGGTTGATATAAATGCCGCCGCCATTGTCGCTGGCTTTGTTATTCTCGATCTTACCGCTATAGAGTTGGCAGACCGAGCCGGTGCGGTAAATATATACGCCGCCGCCGTTGCCGGTGGCCGTATTGCCGGAGATCTCGCCGCCTTGCATAATCAGCCATGACGGCTCCTGATTCAGATAGATGGCGCCGCCGTCGCCGCTGGTGTTTCCGGTGATCTTGCCGTCATAGAGGAAGAACTGGCAGTCCTTGTCAAGCACATGAACCGCGCCGCCCTCTGAATTGGCCTTGTTGTCGCTGATCTCGCCGCCCCGCATGTAGAGCGTTGTCGACTGATTAGAATCTTGGCGCAGGCAGATGGCGCCGCCCCAGCGGCTGGCGGTATTGTTGTTGATCTTCGCGCTGCCGGAAATGTTGATCTTCCCGTTGCCGCGCATATAGATGGCGCCGCCGCCGGCAACGAGCGCCTCGCCCTCGTCGGGCAGATAGACCATGGCGGCCGAACCGCCCACGGCGAGCTGCGCGTTGGCGACAAAGTCGATCGTCACCGTGTTGGTGATGGAGCCGGCCATCGGATTGGTGGCTCGAATCTCCTCTACGGCCTTGACCACGTTTTGCTTGAGCTGTTTCGAATCGATCACTGCACATGCCTCCTTGGCATAGAAAAGGGGCGCTGTGCATAGACAGCGCCCCTAAAAAGGCGGCATGCTCCCTACGCCAGCATTAACTGACAGGTTCAAAGGATTGGGCCCCATGCCCTCTCAGCCTTGTGGTTTGCACCGCCGGCACTCCCGCATCGAATCTGTTGTTCCCTATACTAGCGCATCGGTACAATGGTTACGATGAAAACGACTGGGGGACCCTATGATCAAACTTGTGCTGACCGATATGGACGATACGCTGATTCCGGCCGGGCATGACGGCGCCAGCGACTATGCCATCGAGGGCATTCATGCCATGCAGGCGGCGGGTCTGCACTTTGGTCCGGTTTCGGGTCGTCAGCCGTCTGCGATGGGCTGGATGTTTAAAAATCGTTCCGAGTGCTATTCGACCGGCGCATTCTGTAACGGCCAGGTCATGTTTGTCGACGGCGAGGCGGTCGCCTCGCGTGCGACCGATAGCGACGCACTAATGCGTTTAGCCGCCTATCTGGAAGAAGAAACCGACGATACCTATCTGAAGGTCTACAGCTTAGGTGATGACTTTTGGGATAACGATGCCTATTGCGTGACACGTGATGCCGAGCGTGTGCGTCGCGCTATGGAATCGGGCGGCAATGCGTGGCTCAAGGGCGAAGAGGCCCCGTGCCGCCCTGTCGTCGATGATGCGCCGGTGTTCAAGGCGAATATCTGGAGCGCCCGTTCGCGTGAGGAGCTCGCGGAGCTACGCGAGCGCGTTGCCGCCGAGGTGCCGGAGCTCTCGCTTGTGTTTCCCAACAACCGTGTGCGCCTGTTCGACATCCTTCCGGCTGGTTGGGACAAGGGCTGCGCTGCGCTGGAGCTGGCGCGCGCTTTGGGCCTAACGCCCGACGAGGTGGCCGTATTTGGCGATTCCGATAACGACCTGCCCATGATCGATGCCGTTCCCAACTCCGTTGCGGTCGCCAATGCCAACGAGGCCGTCACGGCTGCCGCACGCTGGCATATCGGCGCTGCGGCAGACGATGCGGTTGGCGCAGCGCTGCATCAGATTGCCGCCTGCGCCGCGACGGGGGAGATGCCGTCGTTTATGCGTCAGATGAGCACGACGGGTTTCGACGTCACGAACGTCTAGGGAGAAGGCTATGAAGCTTCAGCAGCTCAGGTATGTTGTCAAGGTTGCCGAATGCGGTAGCATCACCGAGGCCTCGCGCCGACTCTTTGTGTCGCAGCCTTCGATTACCGCGTCGATTCGCGACCTCGAAAACGAGATGGACGTGCGCATCTTTGAGCGCACCAACAAGGGCGTCATTGTGTCCGAGGAAGGCGAGACCTTCTTGGGCTACGCGCGCCAGGTACTCGACCAGGCCGACCTGCTCGAGGGCAAGTACAAGGGCGCATCCGAGCAGGTGCCGCACTTTAGTGTGAGCTGTCAGCATTATTCCTTTGCCGTTAACGCGTTTGTTGACGTGATCCGCGAGTTCGATGCCGCGCGCTACGACTTTACCCTGCGCGAGGAGCAAACCCACGAGATTATCGAGGACGTCGCGCACATGAAAAGCGAGCTCGGCATCCTGTATCTGTCGGAGCACAATCGCGAGGTCATCGAGCGCATGTTGGCGGCCAACGAGCTCGTGTTCGAAGGGCTCTTCTGCGCCACGCCGCATGTCTTCGTGTGCGCCGACCATCCGCTGGCGGGCCGCTCGAGTGTGACGCTCGAGGACTTGGAAGACTACCCGTTCCTGTCCTATGAGCAGGGCAGCTATAACTCGTTTTATTATTCTGAGGAGCTGACCTCGACCTTTGAGCGCCGCAAGAATATCCGCGTGCGCGACCGTGCGACGCTGTTCAACCTAGCTATGGGCCTTAACGGCTACACGGTGTGTTCGGGCGTGATCAGCCATGAGCTTAACGGCCCCGGTATTATCTCGATTCCGCTCGATGTAGACGAGTACATGGAGATCGGCATTATCACGCGCAAAAATACGACGCTCACGCGCTATGGGCAGGCCTATATCGAAGCGATTCGTCAGCATATTTAGCTCACTTCGAGATACCCATGTGAGGCTGAGCTCCACTGTTGCTCAGTATAGAAAAAACTAATAACAAACCTATATAAACGTATATTTTACGATGGCCATATAAGCGCTCATACTCTGTCCCAGTAAAGCAACCAATGCAAAGGGAGATATCTATGAGCACTTCAATTCAATCGAACGCGCCGTTTCGCGCTGATATCGTCGGCAGCTTTCTTCGTCCGCAGGCCGTAAAGGATGCCCGCGCTGCCTATGCGGCAGGCACGCTTGATGCCGAGGGGCTTAAGGCCGTCGAGGACGAGGCCATTCGCGATTTGGTGGCAAAGCAGAAGGCCGCCGGCCTGCAAGTTATCACCGATGGCGAGTTCCGCCGCAGCTACTGGCACCTCGATTTTATGTGGGGCCTTAACGGCATTGAGCGCCGCACCTCGCGTACAGGCTATATGTTCCACGATGAGGAGACTACCGCCGACACCGCCGTGGTAACCGGTCCCATTGGCGGCAAGAATCATCCGTTCGTCGAGCATTTTAAGTTCGTCAAGGCGCTTGAGGGGGAGGGCCAGGTCGCACGGCAAACCATTCCGGCACCGATCCAGACGTTCTCCGAAGTCACGCTCGACCGTTGCGATGGCCAGCAGGAGAGTCTGCGCGCCGTCTACAAGACCGACGAAGAGCTCGCCGATGCCATCGCGGCAGCATACCGCACCGTGATTGCCGACCTGTACGCAGCAGGCTGCCGCAATATCCAGTTTGATGACTGTACTTGGGGTATCTACTGCGACACCGATTTCGTGGCAAAGACCGGCATGAGCCCGGTCGACCTGCAAAAGGTAAGCGAGCTGGGCGTGGCGCTCAACAACGCCGCCATCGAGGGCAAGCCCGACGATCTGGTCATCAACACGCACGTGTGCCGCGGCAACTATCACTCCACGTATGCCTTCGAGGGTGGTTACGATCCCATTGCACCGTACCTGTTTGCGCACGAGGATGTCGACGCGTTCTACCTTGAGTTCGATACGCCGCGCGCCGGTGGCTTTGAGCCGCTCAAGTATGTTGCTCCCGGCAAGAAGGTCGTGCTGGGCCTGGTGACCACCAAGGCCGCTGAGCTCGAGGACGAGGATGCCATCGTCGAACGTATTCACGAGGCCGCAAAGTATGTGCCGCTCGTGAACCTGTACCTGTCGCCCCAGTGCGGCTTTGCCAGCTGTGAGATTGGCAACAAACTGACCGAGGACGAACAGTGGGCAAAGATCGCGCTGGTCAAGCGCATTTCCGAGCGCGTTTGGAAGTAACGCTACCGTTTGCAGGTGACGGCGCGTGCGAGACATGGCATATCACGTACAATGGTTCGGATCGTATCGTTCGGGCAGGTTATCCGATATGCCTGATCGCCCTTCCATCATGAAAGGACTTCCATGTCCCAATCCTCGACGCCCGCCGTCACCGATGCCATCTACGATGCATCGTCGCTCGGCCGCCCGCGCATGTTTGTGTTGGGTTTGCAACACATGTTTGCGATGTTCGGAGCCACGGTGCTCGTGCCTGTGCTCACCGGCCTTTCCGTTTCGGCGACGCTTCTGTTCGCCGGCATCGGCACGCTGCTGTTTCATTTTCTATCGCGCGGTAAGGTGCCCGCGTTTCTGGGCTCGTCGTTTGCTTTTATCGCGGGTTATGCCGCCATTGCACCCAACGGCGAGGCCGAGCTTTTGCCCTACGCCTGCCTGGGCGTTGCCTGCGCCGGTCTACTCTATCCGGTACTTGCGGCACTCTTCCGCGCATTTGGCGCCAAGCGTGTCATGCGCTTCTTTCCGCCGGTGGTGACCGGTCCCATCGTCATTTCCATCGGCCTGATCCTGGCGAGCTCTGCCATTGCCAACTGCCAGACCAACTGGCTTGTCGCCGTTATCGCTGTGGCCGTGATCGTCATCTGCAACATCTGGGGCCGCGGCATGATCAAGATCGTGCCGATTTTGCTGGGCGTTGTGGTGAGCTATGCCGTTGCGACTGCGCTCGGCGAGGTTGATTTCTCGGGCGTTGCCGCCGCTCCGTGGGTCGGTCTGCCCATCGTGTGGGACAACACCGTGTTTGCACTCTTTGGGCCGCAGTTCGATAGCGGTCTTGCCACGACGGCCATCATCACCATCATGCCGCTGGCTTTCGCGACCATGATCGAGCATATCGGTGATATCTCGGCTATCGGCTCCACTTGCGAGCGTAACTACATCGCCGATCCCGGCCTGCATCGCACGCTGCTCGGCGATGGTCTCGCCACGATTCTGGCGTCGCTCTTTGGCGCTCCGGCCAACACCACGTATGGCGAGAACACCGGCGTGCTCGCCCTGACGCGCGTGTTCGACCCGCGCGTGATTCGCATTGCCGCCTGCTGCGCCATCGTGCTTTCGTTCTGCCCCAAGTTTGCTGCCGTGATCGCCGCCATGCCAGCGTGTGTAATCGGCGGCGTGTCGCTCGTGCTCTACGGCATGATCAGCGCCGTGGGCGTCCGTAACCTCATCGAGAATCAGGTTGATTTCCAGAACAACCGCAACGTGCTGGTGGCGGCTCTGGTGCTCGTGCTTTCGCTCGGCATTGCCTACAGTACCGCCGGTGCCATCGTGCTGGAGCTGGGCGGCGTGACCATTTCGCTCTCGGGCCTTGCCGTGGGTTCGCTGGTGGGCATTGTGCTCAATGCCATCCTACCGGGCAACGACTTTGAGTTCGACGTCTCTGAACTCGAGGAGGCCGCCGAGTAAGGCCGGCTATCGATAAATCTAAAAAATGGCTCCCATGCGTGCAGCTACGCGTGGGAGCCATTTTTAGTGCGTGAGTATCCAGTGGATGCCGCGGGCCATGCGCAAGTCGGTTTGGGCAAAGTGATTGCCGGGGTTGAGCTCCAGCGTTGTTGGAATGTCGCGCTCGACGAGCAACGCTTCCATCGCGCGTGTGTCGTCGAGTACGTGCCGCATCATGCGGTTGGGCGTCTTGGTTTCCTTTTTGCCGAGTGACAGATAGACGGCTTGCGGGCTGCCGGCAAATGGCGCCGTGCTGGCGCGATCGACAAATTCGGGAAACCACAGCGACCCCGATGCGCTTGCAGCGCGGTCAAAGGCGTCGGTTTGCCAGAGAGCCCAAAGCGAAAAGAGGCCTGCCAGCGAGTAGCCAGCAACGCCGTGCCAGGTGGGCGGCTGAGGAAGCGACGACTCGACCTGGGGGATTATCTGATTCAGCAGCTCATCAAGAAAACCGGCAGCTTGGCCGCCGAAAGGCTCGGCATCGCGCACGGTTCCGTCGCATGCCCAGGGGCTCAGCTCGCGATTCCAATCGAGCCCGCCAATGGCGACGAGGGTGAATGGCGGACAGTCGAGCTCTCGGCAGCACTCGTAGACTTTACTACCGTCGTCCATGACAACGGGGAGGTAGATGACGGGCGCGCTTTCCGTATGCTCCGAATGAACGGTTATCTGCTTATGATGCGCTTCCAAGGCAGGCTTCTCTCGGCGTTGTGATATCGACGGCCCCCATTGTCGCACGCCGGCTCATGCAGGTTGGGCTAGACCAAAGACAATCTCGTGCATACCCTGCGGACGCATATGGAAAACGCCACCGCCGGAGGGGAGCTCGGCGGTGGCGTTGTTAAACGGTGCTGGGACTCGGGGCCTTCGCGGGAGCTGCCATGTGCGCAGAGGCGTCTAAGAGCGCTTGCGGCTCGCCATGGTGCCTGCGGCGATAGCGGCTGTTCCCGCAAGGACGGTTGCAACGATGGCCACACCCGAGGTGTCGCCGGTTGCCGCGAGCACGCCGGTAGTCTTGGCTTTCGTGATTGAAGCCGCAACGGCCTTGGTCGGCTTTGAGCCCTCAGGCTTGGGGTTCTGCTTGGACTCCGCGGGCTTGCTTTCTGCGGGCTTGGTCTCGTCGCGCTTGGGGTCTTCCGGCTTGGCTACCTCGGGAGGTGCGATGACCATGCTCTTGGCGACAGCTTCGTTATAGGGGGAGTCGATCACAGCGTCGCTCGTGCCGATGGCTTGGCCTGCCTCGTAGATGCCGTCACGGAGCTTGCGATAGTCAATGACCTTGCCGCCTTCGGGCGTCTGGATGGCGGCGTTCTCAATCTTGATGGTGCCGATTGTCTTGCCGTCAGCGCTCATGGCACGGGCAAAGATTGCCGCTGTATCTCCTTCGGCCGTTACCTTGCTGCGGATGATCGAGATGACTGCGGGTGTGACGCCCTCGCTGGTCTGGGCGATGATGCCGATGTTCTCGCCTTGGGGCTCGGGGCTCGTCTCACCATCTTGGTTTTCGCTGTAGGGGATGGGGCCGTCGCCGTTCTCGACATAGCGGGCTATGGCCTTGACAACGGAGTCGCTGATGTAGATGTGGCCACCCTCCTCGTTGGGTCGATCGTTTCTGGTGGAGAATGCAGCCGAAACCTCGCCTCCCGCAAACGCGTCCACGGTGGAGCCGTTCTTGACGACGATATCGTCTTGGTAGGTGAAGAGGGCAATGGCGCCACCGTATCCGCCTTTACTTGCGCGGACTGTTACGTTTGCATGATCGAGTGTGATGCCCTTGTGGGCATAAACGCCATATTCAACACCGTTTGCGTTGAGGGAGGCGTTTGTGGCTGCGAGGCTGCCCTTGGCCTCGACGGCGGCGTCTTTCTCGGAGCTCGCCTTGACCTGGCTGCCGTCCGAGATATTGATGTTGCCGCCGCTCCAAATGGCCTCACCATCAGCTGAGCTTGCCTCGACTGTGCCGCCACCCTTGATGGTGAGGTTCTTGTCGGTTCCGATACCCTTGTCCTTGGTAGCCCTGGCGGTGACGGCCCCGCTGTCGTCAATCGTGATATTGCCGTTTGCCCTGATGCCATCCGATACGCCCGTGGCGTTGACGTTGCCCGAACCTTTGATAGCGAGATCGCCCTCGGCGTCGATGGCATCAAACCCAGCGCTCGTGGCGTTGACGGATCCGGCTCCATCGATGTTGATATTACCCGTGGAGAGGATAGCGTCCTCAGTGGATGTCACGCTGAGCGTGCTGCCCGCGTCGCCTTGGATATTGAGCTCGGCGTTCTCATTCTTGCCATGAGAAGCCTTGATGCCTTCGATCCAGTCGGCAGTGACGATGTTGTTTCCCGAGTAATTCACGTTGAGCTTGCCTGCGGCCTGGATCTCGCCGCCGTTATAGTTGTTGAGCTTCAAGTCGTCGGCGCCGTCCCACGACCAGGTGCCGGTCTCGTTGCCCGCCGCAGTGCCGGCGTTGTATTTGGTTTCGCCGACCTTGACCCATTCCGCCGCGAGCGAGACGCTCGGCATGAGCAGCGAGCTCACCGTGAGCGCGCACACGGCGCCTACGACGATGCGGCGCGTCACGCGGCGCCAGCTGCTGTGCGCGAGTCCTATGCGACGGCGAACGTCGGGTTCGGCAACATGGGTTCCGGCGGTAGTGTCATTGCGTTTGGGGGTCGTGAACAAGGCTGCCATGGTTGCTCCCGTTCTCATAGGGCCTATACGGCTAGATTCAGCATATCTGCAGGATGTAGCCGGCGGTAGTGCCGTTTGGAGGGCAAAATGTCC
>URUI01000075.1 GCA_900551015.1 uncultured Collinsella sp. | reverse complement strand
TCTGAAGGGAATCAACGCCGTGGATGTTCTCTACAGCGACAAGGACGTGGACGCCCCTGTGCGCGGCGGGCTATGGCATCGCCATCGCAAGCGGGTCGCTGTTTCTCTCGGCCCTCTACGAGTTTGGCATCAACGTGGTCTTTATCGCACTGGCTGCCGAAGCCGTGCTGCTTCTTTTGCGCGTGCCGCTCAAGCGCGACCTCAACGGCGACGGCATTGTGACCGCCGAGGAAAATGCCGAGGTCGATGAGCTGTCACACAAGGTGCGCCGCCGCATCATCGTGGGCACGGTGATCTTTGCCATCCCCTGCATCGTTATGACCGCGGGATCCATTGGCTCGGCGCAGGCCGGCGTGCAGGACGGCTATGGCGTCACCGAAACCACGCGCGAGCTTGCCGCGGTGCTGCCGGGCTTTAAGGATTACACCGTCGCCGTCGAGACCTCGACCACCGAGGGCAACAAGGAGGGCCTGGTCGAGCGTGAGATTGTCGCGCACGTGACGACAAGCGAGCCGCTCGGGGCACACGACCGCCACGTCGCCCGCAAACTCATCGACCTCAACGTGCCCGAACTCGATCGCGTGGAGTTTGATGTGAAGTGATGCAGGGCGCAGGCGCAGGCCACGACGTGGCGCAGACGCGACACGAATACGAGCAAAAAGCGGGGGCGTAGTTCATGACCGCGCCCCCGCTCGCTGTTTTATTGCTGTGAATCAACTGTCCACATCGACATCGCCAGACTCCACTGTAAACGCCGGACCGGTGCTCACCAGATAAAAACGGGTCACCTTGGTATCTCTAAATAGGTAGAGCCAACCCTGATCGCGGCGTCGCGAAATATACGCCACGTGGACCGTACCGAATTCTTCGCCGTTTTCCTTCTTTAATATCAGGATGTTGGGGTCATCCGTACGCTTAAACTGCCCGTCTGTGCAGATTCCGTCTTGGTCGACCAGCTGCCATCGACAGTTGTCCTCCTCAAGAAAAGCCAGGGTTTCCCGACTCGTTTTGTCATCCCGATAGTAGCCATCAATGGCGAAGCCTTCGGAAGCACATTCCCGCATATAGGATGTTTCTCGACTTATAGCGAACTGCCCCATAGCGCCCAGGAGCACAGCTAGGCAAACCACTGCAAGGGTTATCGAGATAGTACGGCGGCCCATATTAACCAGCCCGATACTTGTTTAACGGAGCGTGAAACATACTTGGTACCTCCGATATCATGGCGAATGTCACCTACGGCCTGTCGGCAATCATATGTTTCCAACATCAAACCATATGGCAACCACTCGCGAGAGGAGTATCGGCGAACGGTGCATTTTTGCGTTCTATTGGGCAAACGTCAACGCGCGCTACAGCTCTTGCTCGACCTATTCAGATCTTGTCGCATACTACCGTAGATCCTCAACGCTTCCGCCCCCAAGAGATCATTTTTAGTACGTAAAGAAGCCCTCGCCCGAGCTTTCGCCCAGCTTACCTTCGTCGAGCATTTTCTTGAGGACGGAGGCCATGGCCTTAAAGTTGTAGGGCATCATCATCTTTTTGAGCAGCGGGCTCACCAAGCCCGGGACCTTTTGGTACTGCATGACGATGTTGTACGCCGTCTGGATGCCCACGGTGTCGAACACGCGGAACGGCCCCTTGGGAGCGCCGGTGCCGCGCGTCCACGCGAGGTCGATGCTCTTGGGGTCACTCACGCCCGAGACATACAGGTCAAGGCCCGAAAGCAGCCACGGCACCAGCATGGAATTGAGCAGGTAGCCGTTCTTTTCCTTGTTGACGGGCAGGGCAAGCATACGGATATCGTTGGCAAAGTCGACGAGCTCGTCGAAGTAGCGCTTGTCGGTTTGGTCCTGTGCCATGACCTCGGTCATGTTGTTCTTCCAGATGGAGTTGGCAAAGTGCAGCGACAAGTACTTCTCGGGACGGCCGGTGTACTTGGCAAAGGTGCTCGGCAGCAGCGTGGAGGAGTTGGTCACGACGAGGGTCTTTTGCGGGAGTACCGGGGCGAGCTTCTTGTAGAAGTCAATCTTTGCCTGGGCGTCCTCGGCCATAGATTCGATGACCAGGTCAGCGTCGGCCACGGCCTTGGCAAGATCGAGCTCCAGCTTGAGTGTGGAGTAGGCACGCTCGACGGCGGCGAGCGCCGCTTCCTTGTCGAAGGGCTGGGTGCCATCGGCGATACCGGCGCACCACTCGCCCGTACCGTCCGCCATGCCCTCGATTGCCGCGATGTACTCCTTGCGCACGTGATCGATCTTGGGCTGGGTGCGGCCGATGCTGCCCTCGCTGCGCAGCCATATCGTTACATCAAAGCCGCAGTAGGCAGCCTGAAAGGCAATCTGGCTTCCCAACACGCCGCCGCCGGCAACACAAACGGTCTTGTAGCTCATGGAACGGTCCTCTCTTACGTAATTCCATAGATGTGTATTTATTCAACCGTAAGGATGACGCGCGTTGGGGGTGGGTTCTATAAACGGGCGGTATTTCGCGGCAAACGGCTACATATGTTCATTATCTCAGGGTTCCGAGGGCAGTTTTTGGTGCCACCGAGACGTCATTTTCGGAAGTATGCGGCAAATTCCGGGACTCTTGAGCACAACCTGGTTTTTCACCAATAAAACCGCAGGTACAGAGCTTGGACATATCCGATGTGCTCGGCCTATTCAGATTTTGCCGCATACTTCCGAAATCTAAGTTCGCAAAGGGTGATAGTTGAGTCGTTTACGCAACAGATGTCCAGTAAAAACGGGTGGCAGCCGGTATGGCTACCACCCGTTTGTCTCATATCTAGCCCAAAGCAGGCCAGTTATTTCTTAATGCCGCGTCCCAGGCGCTCGGCGACCGACGCCACGGCCTCCTCGCTGGCCGGCCCGCAGCTCACGCAGCCGTCATGGGCACGCATCTGACCGGTGACCTCGTCCATCGCGAGCGGCGCCACCTTCTCGAGCTTAAAGCCCTTGCCGGCGCGCATGTTCTCCTTGGCCACACTGATCATGAGCTTAATACGGTTGAGCTGGTTGACCTCGGACGCACCGGGGTCGTAGTCCACCGCGACAATGTTGCTCTCGGGATGCTGGCGGCGCAGCTCCTTGATCACGGCCTTGCCCACCACGTGGTTGGGCAGGCACGCGAAGGGCTGCGTGCAGATGATGTTGGGCGCACCATGGTCGATCAGGTCGAGCATCTCGGCCGTGAGCAACCAGCCCTCGCCCATGTTGTTGCACACCGAAAGTACCGTACGGGCCTTGTCGGCCATGGTGCCGATGCGCTCGGGCGCCTCAAAGCGGCGGGACTTCTCGAGCATCTCCTCCACCGGCGTGCGCATCCAGTCCACAAGCTTGATGAGCGCCTGCATGCCCGCACGCGTCGTGGCAGAGCTTCCCAGCTCGTCTTTCTGCAGCTCGGCGTTGCTCATGGAGTAGAGGAAGAAGTCGAGCAGGCCCGGCACCACGGCCTCGCAGCCCTCGCGTTCGATGACATCGACCACGTGGTTGTTAGCCGTGGGATGGAACTTGACCAAGATCTCACCGACCACGCCCACGCGCGGCTTGGTGCCCTCGCCCACGAGCGGCATGGTGTCGAACGCGCGGATGGCCTCGCGGCACAGCTTGGTGTAGTTGTGGCGGTTAAACTTAGGCGCCAGCTTGCGGGCACGCGCCATGTACTCCTCGTAGAGCGCGTTGGCGGCACCGGGCGTGGCCTCGTACGGGCGGCAGCGGTAGAGCATCTGCATCATCACGTCACCAAAGAGCACCGCGTAGACTGCCTGCTTAAGCAGCGCCGGCGTCAGCTTAAAGCCGGGGTTGTCCTCGCCCAGCGCCACGGCCGAAAGCGAGATCACGGGGATCTCGGGGTGGCCGCTCTCGCGCAGGGCCTTGCGGATGAGCGCGATGTAGTTGGTGGCACGGCAGCCGCCGCCGGTCTGGCTGATGACCACGGCGGTCTTGGACAGGTCGTACCGACCGCTCTCGATGGCCTCCATAATCTGGCCCGTCACCAGAATCGACGGGTAGCAAATGTCATTGTTCACATAGCGCAGGCCAGCCTCGATGGCATCGTGGTCGGTCGAGGGCAGCAGCTCCAAGTTGTAGCCGGCACCGCGGAACACCTCTTTGACCAGGTCAAAGTGGATCGGCGCCATCTGCGGGCACAGGATGGTGTAGCCCTCGTCGCGCATCTGCTCGGTAAAGGGCACCTTGGGCCACGCGGTCGAAGCACTCTCGCGCTGGGCCTCGAACGTGTACTTGCGGCTCGCAAACGCGGGGGCATCCGTGGAGGGCGCCACCGGCGCGGCGTCGCCCTGCTCGTAGGCCTCGCCCGCTGCCGTAGCCTCGGCCAAGCGCTCGGCCTCCTGGTCCTTGAGTGCCGCCATGAGCGAGCGGATGCGAATGCGCGCGGCGCCCAGGTTGGACACCTCGTCGATCTTGAGCACGGTGTAGATCTTGCCACTGGCCTCCAGGATCTCCTGCACCTGATCGGTGGTCAGGGCATCGAGGCCGCAGCCGAAGGAATTGAGCTGGATCAGGTCCAGGTCGTTGCGCATCGTCACAAAACGGGCGACGGCGTACAGGCGACTGTGGTACATCCACTGGTCGACGACGCGAATCGGACGCTCGGGCTTTACCAGATGCGCGAGCGAATCCTCGGTAAAGACCGCAAAGCCAAAGCTCGAGATAAGCTCGGGCAGGGCGTGGTTGATCTCGGGGTCGTTATGGTAGGGACGACCGGCGAGCACGATGCCGTGACCGCCGTGGTCCTCGACCCACTTAAGAGCCTCCTCGCCCATGGTCTGGATGTCCTCGTGGAAACGCGCATCGGCCTCAAAGGCAGCGTTGACAGCGGCATCGACCTCGGAGCGCGTGATCTTGGGCCCACGCACGCGACCGCGACCGGCTTGCGCATCGGCCACACGGTCGACGGCGAGCACCTGGTACAGACGGCGCTTGAGCTCGGTCTTGTCATGATAGGGCACAAACGGGTACAGGAACTCGATGTTCTGCTCGCGGATCTCGTCGATGTTGAGTGCCAACGCCGTGGGGTAGCTCATGACGATGGGGCAGTTGTAACAGTTGCCGGCGGTCGGATCCTCCTTGCGCTCCCAGCGCACGCACGGCATCCAGATAAAGTCGACATCGCGGTCGATAAGGTTCATCACATGGCCGTGGCTCATCTTGGCCGGATAGCACACGCTCTCGGACGGCATGGACTCGATGCCCGCCTGGTAGGTCTTCTTGCTCGACTGGTCGGACAGCTGCACGCTAAAGCCCAGACGCGTAAAGAACGCATGCCAGAAGGGGTAGTTCTCGTACATGTTGAGCGCGCGCGGGATGCCGACGGTGCCGCGCGGGGCCTCGTCGGGACTCAGCACCTCGCGGTTAAACAGCAGCTCGTTTTTCTTTTTGAAGAGGTTGGGGGCCTCGGTCTTTTGCTTTTTGTGGCCGGCGCCCTTCTCGCAGCGGTTGCCGGTAATGAAGCGCCTGCCGCCGCCAAAGTCGTTGACGGTAAGCTGGCAGTTGTTAGAGCAACGGCCGCAGCGGACATGCTTTTGCGTCACGGTGAGGTGTGCGATATCCTCAGCCGAAAGGATGGTCGAGGTGCCGTCGGCACCGGCGCGATCGCGGGCGAGCAGGGCCGCACCGTAGGCGCCCATACAGCCGGCGATGTCGGGACGCACGGCATGCACGCCGGTGAGCTGCTCAAACGCGCGCAGCGTGGCATCGGACATAAAGGTGCCACCCTGGACGATCACCTGACTGCCGATCTCCTTGGGGTCGCGCAGCTTAATGACCTTGAACAGGGCATTCTTGATGACGGAATAGGACAGGCCGGCCGCGATGTCGCCCACCGTGGCGCCTTCTTTTTGCGCCTGCTTGACGCGCGAGTTCATAAAGACCGTGCAGCGGCTGCCCAGGTCGACGGGGGCCTTGGCATGGATGGCGGCGTCGGCGAACGCGCGCACGTCCATGTTCATAGAGACGGCGAAACTCTCGATAAAGCTGCCGCAGCCCGACGAGCAGGCCTCATTGAGCATGATGTGCTCGATGACGCCGTCCTTGACGCGCAGGCACTTCATGTCCTGGCCGCCAATGTCCAGAATGAACTCGACGCCGGGCAGGAACGCCTTGGCGCCGCGCAGGTGCGCGACGGTCTCGATCTCGCCGGAATCGGCCTTGAGAGCCTCGATGAGCAGCGCCTCGCCGTAGCCCGTGGTGGTCACGTGGCCGATGGTGCAGCCCGCGGGGATGTGGTTGTAGAAATCGGCCATGATGACCTTGGCCGTGCCCAGGATGTCGCCGTTGTTGTTGCCGTACCAGGTGTGCAACAGCTGGCCGTCCTCGCCCACGAGTGCAGCCTTCATGGTGGTGGAACCGGCGTCGATACCGATGAACACGCGGCCGGTGTAGCCGTCAAGCTTGCCCTTGGGGACGACTTCTTGGTCGTGGCGACCCTTGAACTCGGCAAAGTCCTCGTCGGTGGCAAAGAGCGGATCCAGACGTTCGACCTCGGCACCCTGTGTGTCACCCAGGGCATCAATGGCCTCGATAAGCTGTGGGAACGTGCTGAGCTTGTTGGACTCGTGCGCCATGGCGGCGCCGCTCGCTACAAACAGGTGGGCGTTTTGGGGCACGATACGGTGCTCCTCGTCCAGGTTGAGCGTGAGGTAGAAGCGGTGGCGCAGCTCGGAGAGATACTGCAGCGGGCCGCCCAGGAAGGCGACGTTGCCGCGGATGGGACGGCCGCACGCCAGGCCCGAGATGGTCTGGGTCACGACGGCCTGGAAGATGGAGGCGGCCACGTCCTCGGGACGGGCGCCCTCGTTGAGCAGCGGCTGGACGTCGGTCTTGGCAAATACGCCGCAGCGACTGGCGATGGGATAGATGGTGGTCGCGTTGGCCGCGAGCTCGTTGAGGCCGCTCGCGTCGGTGTGCAGCAGGGTTGCCATCTGGTCGATGAACGCGCCCGTACCGCCGGCGCAGGTGCCGTTCATGCGCTGCTCAATGCCGTTGTCGAAGTAGATGATCTTGGCGTCCTCGCCGCCCAACTCGATGGCGACGTCGGTGGCCGGGATGATGGTCTCGACGGCGCGTTTGCTGGCGATGACCTCCTGGACAAACTCCAAGTCGAGCCACTGGGACAGCAGCAGACCGCCCGAGCCGGTGATGGCGCAGGTCATCTGGGCCGTCGGCAGCACAGTCGCGGCGCCCTCGAACAGATCGCGGGCGCAGGCACGGACGTCGGTGTGGTGGCGCTGGTACTTGGCGTAGACGATCTGGTTGTCATCGTTGAGCACGGCAAGCTTGACGGTGGTGGAGCCCACGTCGATGCCGATATGCAGGTTCTCGTTCTGGTTGTTCTCGCTCATGTTCCGCCTTATTCCTTACAGTCGAATGGGGTCGCCGGGTTTGATGAAGAACAGGCGCATGGCCACAAGGGCCATCTCCTGCGAGCTTTCCTTCATGCCCGTCTCGATCCAGTGGGTGATGACCCCTAGATACGCGCTGGCGTAGAACGCCACGTAATATTGCACGAACGGCGAGGGGTCGCTGCGGTAGCGCTCGTGCAGGATGGTTTGGATAATCTCGGTGCACACGGCATCGCGCACGCGCGGGCCGAAGCTCGGGTCGCCTTTCGGGCCCATGATCGCGTGCAGGAAGTCACCCTGTTCGCGCAGGTAGTCGAACAGCTTTACCAGAAACGGCATGGGCTTCTTGTTCACGCGATAGCGCAGCACGTCCTTTAGGCTGAGCTGCTGCATGCACGACTGGAGGTTTTCCAGGTCGTCCATGATGTCGTCCTCAAGGGCGGCGAGCAGACCCTCCATGTCGCCGAAGTTGTTGTACAGCGTGCCGCGGTTGAGGTCCGCGCGAGCGCACAGGTCGCTGGCGCTGAAGTTGGTCAGGCCGCGTTCCTCGATCAACTCAACGAGCGCATCGCGCAGCGCGCGCTTCGACCGCGTGATTCGCCGATCCTCGGCGGCAAGCGGCGTATCCGCAGACGCTATCGCCGAGTTCGAAGCGGAGCTTCGTTGCGTGGACATATGCCCCCTTCCTTGCGTATACAGGCTGCGAGCACGCGATGACCGGACGATAACGGCCTCGCGACGCAGCTTGCTGCGTTTTGCGTTTTGAACAACCCGGGCAATAATGGACAAGTTGTTCAATAGCGTTATTTTACCAACCAGACAAGTGGGAATCAACGAACGCAACGCGCCTGCAAACGAGTCCCGCAACCTCTACATATATAGGTAGCCGTGGGTCTTGCACGGCGCCCGAAATGCAAGGCGACGCCCGAATGCCCTTCCACCACGGTGCGTTTCGCAGAGCAACGTCGGCAGCACGGCATGGCCTCGAAGCAACGTCCAGCGCAATGTGCTTTGCAAAATAGCATCGATGCGACGCGATTTCCCGAGCGGCAGCATCGGCGGAGCAACGTGGCTTCCGACACTCTGCCGACACCGCGATGCCGTTGGGCGTCGCCTTGCCGCCGTTCGTCCCCATTCTACACCATAGCCGACTGGGTTATCGATTTTACAGATATCGTTCACCCGCCTTTTCGTATGAGCAAAGCTATTGCCCAATAATCCCCGCTCGGTATACTAGGCGTCACGCAAAACAAGGCGCCTGGCCGCCCCGATCGCAAACTCACGGGGCCGTCCAAGCGCGAAACGATGGGAGGGAGACCCTACATGAAGAAGTCAGCACTGAAGAAGCTCGC
>URUI01000074.1 GCA_900551015.1 uncultured Collinsella sp. | reverse complement strand
GCGTAGAGGTGCCCCATACGCTGGGGCTGCTGGGCCACTCCGATGCAGATGTTTTGACCCATGCGATTATGGACGCACTGCTCGGTGCGGCGGCGCTTGGAGATAGCTTCGAGTACCGTGGCGGTTTTGAGCATCAGCATAGGGTCCTCCTTGTTGAAGGGAGTTAGCGTACGTGTCGTATGTGCTTCAAAAAACCTAGATGTCGCTCACGTCATGCTCGCGAGCTACCACAAAGGGGACGGGCACCTTTGTGGTGGTTTTGACGGTCGGCTGTTGGCGCTTATGCGTGTGCGGAATCCTCGCGGCGTGCCGAGGGCGACATGCAGGTTTTTCGACTATGACTGCCTTCCATGGCACACCTCCTTAAGGCCGGGTGCGGCGCGCTTTGGGTATCTCGTACCCGTTACAATCCGCCCGTATTCTTGATGAGAGGGTTTGCCGTGTCAACCCCAATGTTTGGAAAACCATTGCTCCTGACAAAGCCTTTACAGAATGCTGAGGCTCCAAAGCGCGCCCGCAACGCGCCCTGCCTGCGCTAAACTGGAAGGCACGTACGCGATTACGAGAGGAGCCCGCATGGAGGCTTACAAGCAAGAGTTCATCAAGTTCATGGTCGAGTCCGACGTCCTTAAGTTCGGCAGCTTTACGCTCAAGAGCGGCCGTCAGTCCCCGTTCTTTATGAACGCCGGCGCCTACGTGACGGGCTATCAGCTCAAGAAGCTGGGCGAGTATTACGCCCAGGCCATCCACGATAACTTTGGCGACGACTTTGACGTGCTGTTTGGACCGGCCTACAAGGGTATTCCGCTGGCCGTCGTGACCGCAATTGCCTACCACGAGCTGTACGGCAAGGAGGTCAAGTACTGCTGCGATCGCAAGGAGGCCAAGGACCACGGCGCCGACAAGGGCAACCTGCTGGGCTACGAGCCCCAGGACGGCGACCGCGTGGTCATGGTCGAGGACGTCACCACCAGCGGTAAGTCCATCGACGAGACCTATCCCAAGGTCAAGGCTGCTGCCGATGTCGAGATCAAGGGCCTCATCGTGTCCCTCAACCGCATGGAGGTCGGCAAGGGTGGCGTGACCACCGCGCAGAAGGAGATCGAGGCCAAGTACGGTTTCCCCGTCGCGAGCATCGTCTCCATGGCCGAGGTCGTCGAGACCCTCTACAACCACGAGATCGACGGCAAAGTCGTCATCGACGACGAGCTCAAGGCCGCTATCGACGCCTACTACGAGCAGTACGGCGTTCGTTAGTTACGCGGTTTTACCAAACCGCGTAACCAGTTGACGCTGCGCGGGCCGCATTTGGACAATCTGACGTTCAACTTCAAGGGCGCGACCAGAAGGTCAGCGCCCTTTCGTTTCACGTCACCTTGTCTCAAATGCGACCCGCTCGCTGTCGTTGCCAAGACATCGGCACTCCCGTTGCTGGCAAGGGGCGGCACCTGGGGACGTTTCTTTTCTGCCGGCACCTGGGGACACTCCTGATGTGGTCGTTGGGGGCGTTCTTAAATGACTACTCAGGATGAGTGTCCAAAAATCCGCGCTCGTTCGATTGGCGCATGTCTACGCAGCGTAGGTTGTCGAGCCTGGCCTTCAAATGGATACTGACTGTCGAACCGGTTCACTCCATTTCTTCAATTTGATTGGACAGCCCATGAACCAGACACGGCAAACCAATGCCTCCCATACTTTTTTGGCAGCGCATGCCATCAAGCAGCTGCGCGAAGAGCGCGGCCTCACCCAGCGCGCCCTGGCGGAAAGCCTTGGCGTGACCGATAAAGCCGTCAGCAAGTGGGAATCCGGCCGCGGCCTTCCCGACATTTCCCTCGTTGAGCCTTTGGCCCAGAGACTCGGCATAAGCGTGGCTGAGCTTTTGGCTGGTGACATTCGGGCCAACGCCAACCGTGCAGGCAATATGCTCAAAGGCGTCTTTTACGTTTGCCCTATCTGCGGAAACGTTGTGCACGCGCTCGGAGAAGGCAGCTTTAGCTGCTGTGGCTCCACGATGTTTCCCCAGGAGGCCGAAGAGCCGGACGCGGACCACGCCTTTTCCATCGAGCGCATCGAGGACGATTGGTACGTCACGCTCGATCATCCCATGACCAAGGATCACTACATTAGCTTTGTGGCATATGCGACTATGGACGGCATCTGCTTTAAGAAGCTCTATCCAGAGCAATCGGTGCAGCCGCGCTTCCATATTACCGGGCGCGGCAGGATATATCTTTACTGCAACCAACACGGACTCTTTACGTCGCTGACGCCTCGCAAATAACGGCTGTCTATCCGCCCTCCTCATGCGTTCCCGGGGGACCCAAAATGAGCGTGGATAATCTCCCGGTTTTGGCCTGTGTGCGGGCTCAAAGTGGGAGATTATCCACGCTCGTTATCTGAGTGTCCAAAAATCCACGCTCGTCGCTACTTGAGTCCGGGCAGGCGGGTGTAGGGGAACGAGCGCTCTAAGAACTCGGAGCAGCGGGCGTAATCTTTGGCAAAGTAGCTGCTATAGAGCGAATCGAGTACGTATTGCACGGCGATATGGCTGGCGAACTGCGTGATGCGGTGCGTCATGCTCTCGTGGTCGCTTACCGTGAGATAGGCGGCAAAGCCGGGGTGAATGCGGGCGCAGTACGGCGTGCCGATGACGATGACCGGGACATGTCGACTGCTAAGGATCGGCAAGATCTCCTTGAGGTTGGGGGCAAGGCCGCTGTAGGAGATGATGATTGCCACATGGTCGGGACCCGAGGCGAGTGCCGTGCGCACCTGCGCCTCGACGCTGTCGTGGCACGTCGCGCTTTTGCCGGCGGAAAGCAGGCGATCGCGGAACATTCCCGCTGGATACAGGTTATGCGAGCCCGTGTAGATGTCCACGGTGCCGGCGCGCATGATGAGCTTGGCGGCGTGGTCGAGCTGTGCAGGGTCGAGCAGCTCCTGCGTTTCGGCCAAGGTGGTCTGGTAGAGCCCCTCCATGCGCTCCATCACCTGCGCAGGGGTGGAGGTGGCATCGAAGGGAAAGTTGATGTCCACGTCGCGCCGGTTGCCCGCCTCGGTCGCCTGGCGGATGAGCTCGACCTTGAGGTCTTTGAAGCCCTCGAGGCCGAGCTTTTTGCAAAAGCGGTGAACGCTCGCGACCGAAACGTTGGCGCGCGCGGCAAATTCCTTAATGGAAAGCCCGCGCACATCCTCGCCCATGGCGAGGGCCGTTCGCCCAAGTTGTTGCTCGGTGGGGGTGAGGCTTTTGCCCTGCGTGATCTTCCGCCTGATATCCATATGGCTCCTATGCGTTTGCGTCGCGATAAACCAATCATAGCGATAAATAAAACGTTCGGCTTGGCTGGGAGTTTTGGTCCGCCGGTCTATGAACGACGGACCGCTCGACGCTGTGCGGGCTCAACATAGGGGCGCTGTCCTTGTTGGGCCGTTTGCGCCCGGGGCGTTACCCGAGCACGCGTACGGGCCCCAAGAGACCGCTGGGCTCGGAGGGCTCGGTCATGCCGAACACGTCGGGGACGGCGTGGTCGAGGGTGTTGATGATGTCAATCGTGAGCGCGTGCTCACCGGCTAAAAGTGCGGCGGCCTCAAAGCGGTAAGGCGGACAGATGCGGGTGCCGAGGGATTTGCCGTCGAGGGTGACGGTTGCGGTCTCAAAGACCTCCCCAAGGTCGATGACAGCGCGGCTGGCCGCTTCGCCCAGGACAAAGGAAGCCTGGTAGCGGAATGTGCCGGCCTTGCCGGGGAACTCGGCCGAGGAAAGGTCGTGCAGGTCTGCAAGCTCAACAGACTCGCCAAAGGCATCGGTGCCAGGGGCAGAGAAGGCAACCGCCCAGGGCCCGTCGACGCATGTGGCTTCGTCTTCGGCGGTTGCCACGGCAACGGAACCTGTAGCCCCAAGGACCACGATGCAGCTCTCGTAGGGAGCCAGCTCGAGCGTGCCGTCAAAGGCGGCGGGCTCGGTGCCGTTGAGCAGATCGAGGCGCGCGCCTGCAACGGGTGTGCCGTCGGCAAGCGCAATCTGAGTGGAGATACCCTGCTTGGGATGCTCGTTGACGAGCATCAGATAGGTCTCGCCCGCCCGCTCGTAGCGCAGTGCGCGCAGCCAGGGCTGGGGCTCGGCGCAAACCACGGTCTGCATGCCGGTGTTGGCAAGTGTGTCTGCGAGCTCGGTGGTCGCCAGGAGCTTGATGCCGGCGACCGCGGCTGCATCCAGGGAGGCAAAGCCCTCGCGACCTGCAGTGTCACCGTCGTAGCGCTTGTTCGGCAACTCATCCAGCGCGTACACGGCAACACCTGCGGCTGCGGCACGCGCGGCAAAGTCGAGCACGGCTTCGCCGACAAACTCGGCTCCGGGCATCACCAGGCAGCGGTATGCCTGGCCGTTCACGCTAAAGCCGCTACCGTCTGCGGCAATTTCAACGGCATAGCGCCCTGCGTCCTCAAATGCCTCTGCCGGCACGATGTCAAAGTCGACCTGCGCGCGCATAAGCTCGGAGCCGGCATGCTGCATAAAGTTCGCCTCGCCTGCCCACTCGGCGTCCGCATGGTAGAGAAGCGCCACCGGGGTCGTTGCGCGCCCGCCGCTCAGCAGGCTCGCCGTACGGTTCATGTAGCTCATAAGCTGCCCAAAGTGTGCAAACTGGGGGTTTTGGCCATGCGCATAGAAATGCGGCGGGCAGTCCCAGTCGGGGAAGGCGGCCATGCTAAAGGCATGCGGCACAAACCAATTGACGCCGCGCACCAAAAAATGATCGGCGATCCACTTCATCTCGCGTAGGCCTTCGTGCCATCCAAATGCGCCAAAGACCTCGGCCATGCAGCGCCCCTGCTTTTTGGGGTCGAGGTGTGCTGCCGAGGAGCCCAGCTTGGGCAGCACGTAGTTATAGAACTCGAGGTCCCACACGCCGCGTCCGTAGCTGTGAAGGCCGCGGTCCATGCCGGGTACCAGCTGGTTGATCACGATGTCGACGCCCGCCATGTCCTGACCGCCCACGGCGCGGAAGTAGTGCCCGGCGCCCACGCCCAGGCGCGCGTGGCAGTCCTTGTCCTCGATAACGTGGCCGATGTACTGCACGCCGCGCGCGCGGCACCAGTCTCCGAGCTGGTCGCAGAAGCACTCCTTATAGAGGGTGCTCGCGATGTCCATATAGACGTGGCGTACGTGCGCGCCGGCCGGCTCGCGGTCCCACAGGTGCGGGAGCTCGGCCAGGTAGCGCTCGCCCAGTGCCGCGCGCAGGCGACGCTCAAGCTCGGCCGACCAGGGTAGGGGCGCGGTGGCCTTGCCGATGAGCGTGTCCGAGATGCCATCGGGGCCCGTGGTGCCCTTCTCGTTGGCAAATCCGGGCTCATCGGAGAAAAAGCCCAAGATGGTCTTGCCAAACTCATCGCCCAGATGCTCAAAATGCGGCTCGTAGACAGCATCGATGAGCTGCGCCACCGAGGCGCGGTCGACCATATTGATGTAGTCCTCGTTGTAGGAGGTCTTGCCGCTCGTGAACATCACGCATGCCTGCGTGAGGCCCGCAGGTGCATCGAAGACCAGGCGGCTGGGGTTGCCGTCTGCATCGTCGATTACTCGGTAAGCGACGTCGACGGGGCTGCCGTCCTGCATAAATGTCACGCCGTGGAAGCGCTCCGTTTTGTCGAGCATGTTGGCGAGCGCGATGCTCGCGGCGGACGTGGGGCCCACGATGTCGAACGTGCGGTGCGTGAGCACGATCTTACGGAGCTCGGGCACGGCCTCCTTGACGGCGCCGTTGGCAAAGCCCGTGGGGAAGTGCGCGTCGTCCAAGATCCAGAGCTTAAGGCCCAGCTGCTTGCACTCGTCAATGACAAAGCGCAAGTCGTGCCACCAGCCCTCGCCGCAAAAATCGGGGTGTGGGCGGCTTTCGAGACAGACCTCGTGGATGTCGGCGCCGGCGATCTTTTCCAGATACTCGGCAATGGTCTTATGGCTCTCGCCCTTCATCCACAAAAACGGAAGCACGTGGTTGTCGTATGTGCCCTCGAGCACCTGCTGATAGTACGCGGTCATGGATCCTCCTTGGCTCGATCGATCTGCTGCATAGCACAGATTATGGACGCGTCGGCGCGTTCTGCTAATATCTGAATCACGACGAACTATGACCAAATCAACGATTGGCAAGCCATGGAGATCGACGAGCTCGAGCGTAGGCTCAGCGAACTGAGCACCAGTGAGATCGCTTATAAAGACGGCATGGCATTTGATTGGTCGATTATGACCGAGCATGTCGAAATCGACGGATGTCCAGTGCGCAAGATTGGGCAGCCAGGGTTTGCCTATGCCCAGCCCGGCATGCCGCGTGGCCTGACGATAAGGAAAAACTCGCGCTTTAATGCAGTTCCCGAGCACGTGCATGATTACGTGGAGCTGAGCTATGTGTATCGCGGACGCTGCCCGCAGACGGTGGCGGGGGAGAGGCTCGAGTTGCGCCGCAACGAGGTGCTTTTGCTCGACGCCCTTTGCCCTCATGCCGTGGCGGCGCTCGGCGAGGACGACATCATGCTGAGCATGACCGTTTCACGCTCTTTTTTGCGCCGGAGTCTCGAGTCGAGCCTCTCGCGCGAGAGCGCGGTCTCGCGGTTTTTGTTCAACGCGCTCAACAGCGAGACGGACCATCGGGGCCATGTCCGTTTTTACTGCGGCGAGAGCCGTCGGATTCGGCGCTACATGCAGGAGATGCTCTGCGAGCTGTACGACCCGAGCCCCAACGGTCCCGAAATCGTCTTGCGTCTGTTTCAGCTGTTTTTGGCCGAGCTCATGGATTGCTACGAGCGCGAGCTGGTGCGCGGCGCGGCGGACGGCGCGGCGGGGCCCACTGCCCTGGTGACGGGAATGCTCGGCTATATCGATCGCGAATTCGCCGCGTGCTCCCTCGAGGGGATGGCGGCGGAGTTTGGCTTGAGCCCTAATTATGCGACGGCGCTCCTCAAGCGGCATGTGGGCAAGACCTTTAGGCAGCTTGTGCAGGAGCGACGCCTGGTGCGTGCGGCCGAACTTCTGCGCGGTGGCGCCACGGCCGGGGCGGCCGCGCATGCGGTGGGCTATGAAAACATGAGCTTCTTCTACAGTAAGTTTCACGACAAGTATGGCTGCACCCCCGCGGCATACCGCCGGTAAGCGCGGGGCGGATCGTCTTCGCTCCTTCGGTGTCAAAAAGTTTCAGCTGCAGCGCTGTTGCAGCGCGCGTCTGCGAAAAGAAGTGTCGGGTTTGGCACCCCTGCCCCTGCCTGTCGCGTGCGTGGGCGATACTCGGCCTATCGACCCGCAATGCAAAGGAGATGCTCATGGCAAACATCAAGTTCCCCGAGGGTTTCTATTGGGGCGGCGCCACGGCCGCCAATCAGTTTGAGGGCGCTTGGAACGTTGACGGCCGCGGTCCGTCGGTCGACGACCACTTCTTGGGTGGCAGCTACAAGGAGCCGCGCCAGATTACGATCGACATCGACCCTAACCGCTTCTACCCCAACCATGACGGTATCGACTTTTACCATCACTACGAGGAGGACATCGCGCTGTTCGCCGAGATGGGCTTTACCATGTTCCGCATGTCCATCTCTTGGAGCCGCATCTTCCCCAACGGTGACGACGCCGAGCCCAACGAGGCCGGCCTCGCCTTCTACGACCGCGTCTTCGACTGCCTGCGCGCTCACAATATCGAGCCGCTCGTGACCCTGTCGCACTACGAGATGCCCTATCACCTGGTCGAGAAATACAACGGCTGGGCGAGCCGCGAGCTCATCGGCTTCTTTGAGAAGTACTGCCAGACCGTCTTCGACCGCTATCAGGACAAGGTCAAGTTCTGGCTCACCTTCAACGAGATCAACTGCGGCACTCAGGACATGGGCAACCTCTTTGAGACCAGCATGATTCAGGGCTTTGAGGGCCCGGCTTCGGCGGTCCATGCTACGCCGCAGGCTCGTATGCAGGCGCTGCATCACCAGTTTGTCGCCAGCGGCCGCGTCGTGCGCTATGCCCACGAGCATTACCCGCAGTTTAAGATGGGCAACATGGACTGCTTCATCCTTTCCTATGCCGCCACGTGCGATCCGGCCGACGTGTTCGCCGCGCAGCAGGAGATGAATACCATGAACTGGTACTGCTCCGACGTGCAGGTGCGTGGCAAGTATCCGTTCTATGCCAAGCGCTTCTGGGCCGAGAACGATGTCGAGCTTGTGATGGAGGACGGCGACCTGCAGGATATCGCCGACGGCAAGGTCGATTTCTACACCTTTAGCTACTACATGTCCGGCACCGTGGGCACCCACAAGGATCACGAGATGACCGAGGGCAACATGACCTTTGGCGGCAAGAATCCCTATCTGGAGTCCACCGACTGGGGCTGGCAGATCGATCCGCTGGGTCTGCGCATCGCCCTCAACGAGATTTACGCCCGCTACGAGATTCCGCTGATGGTGGTCGAGAATGGCATGGGCGCCTACGATGAGGTCGAGGAGGACGGCTCCATCCACGACCCGTATCGTATCGCCTACTTGCAGAGCCACGTCAAGGCCATGGGCGAGGCCATTGCCGACGGCGTCGACCTGATCGCCTACACCTGGTGGGGCCCCATCGACCTGGTTTCCGCCGGCACCGGCGAGATGCGCAAGCGCTACGGCTTTATCCACGTCGATAAGTACGACGACGGCACCGGTACCTACGAGCGACGCCGCAAGGACAGCTTCTACGCCTACCAGAAGATCATCAAGTCCAACGGTGCCGAGGGCCTGGATTAATCGACAATATGAGTGCCACCGGGGAAAAGCGTTGGGATGGGTTGATTTCCGATCTCAGCCGAACACATTGAGCAAATAGGCCATTCCCGCAGTT
>URUI01000073.1 GCA_900551015.1 uncultured Collinsella sp. | reverse complement strand
TCCGTACATGTACGGATGAATGTGGGAGGTGTTCGGATAAAGTCGATAATCAAGGTATATAGACAGTATCGGGTTAGGACAAATCATCCTCGTAGGGCATTAAATCGGCAAGGTAGCCCTTCTCCTTGAGTATAGCCTCGATCTCGTCGAGGGTCTGCTCGTCCTCCGCCGCGATGCGATGGAAGTGGTAGCCGCTCGTCACCGTTAGTAGTGGAAAGCTCTTGCCGCTCTCGATATCGTGCAGGTAGCGCTCAACATCGCGACGATTGCGGATGTCCAGGTCGGCCGTGATCTTGCCGTACACACGATGGTTGACGATCACGTTGAGCACGGCGCCACCCGCGTCGACGATACTCGTAAGCTCGTCGCCCGCCTGCTCCACGCCGTGGCGCACCTTAACAAGACGCGTGGGCACGGCGGGGCTACTCGCGGCTTCCTGCAGCACGTAGCCGCGGTTGGTCGCCACGATATCGTGCCCATCGGCACGCAACAGGGCAATATCCTGAACCACGACCTGACGGCTCACGCCAACCTCGCGGGCAAGTGCGCTGCCCGAAACGGGCTCTTTGGCTCCTTCGAGCACGCCCATGATGGCACGGCGACGCTCGCGGGCGTTCATTATTTACCGTCCAGCAGACGCAGGTGCTTAAGCGAGAGGTCGAGGATCGGCGCAGAGTGCGTCAGGGCGCCCGAGCTAATATAGTCGACACCCAGATCGGCCAGGGCGCGAATGTTGCTGGCGTCCACGTTGCCCGAGCACTCGGTCTTGGCGCGGCCATCGATAAGCTCAATCGCGGCAGCCATGTCGTCGTGGGTCATGTTGTCGAACATGATGATGTCGGCGCCGGCTTTCACGGCCTCGCGCACCATGTCCAGGTTCTCGCACTCGATCTCGACCGTCGTGGTAAACGATGCATGGGCGCGCGCCATCTCGATCGCACGCATCACGCCGCCGGCGGCGTCGATGTGGTTGTCCTTGAGCATGACGGCCGTCGACAGGTTGTAACGGTGGTTGCTGCCGCCGCCGATCTCGACCGCGGCCTTCTCGAAGACGCGCATGCCCGGCGTGGTCTTGCGCGTGTCGACGAGCACGGTCTTGGTGCCCTCGAGCACCGCAGCCATTCTGTGTGTATAGGTAGCGATACCGCTCATGCGCTGCAGGTAGTTGAGCGCCACGCGCTCGCCCGAAAGCAGCACGCGCGCATCGCCGCGCACCTGGCCCACGTGGTCGCCGGCGTGCACCTCGTCACCGTCGGCAACATCAAACAGCACCGAGCTCTGCGGATCCAGCAGCTCAAAGGTGCGAGCGAACACATCCAGGCCGGCGATGATGCCATCGGCCTTGGCGATAAGCTCCACCGTGGCGGGACGCGCCGTGGGGCACACGCTCGCCGTGCTCACGTCCTCAAAGGTAATGTCCTCGCGCAGAGCCTGCAGAATCAGATCATCGACGACGAGTTTCATGGTAATGGGATTCATGGTCTACTCCTCCACGGCCTGCGTGCCGGCGGCACGGGCCAAATCATCGATTGCCAGGGTGTCGGCGCTCAGGGCGCGATGACGGCCATCGAGCACGGGATCGCCCGCCTGCTCCACGGCCAGCGACTCGCCGGTACGCATGTACCACGCGGCGCGACGACCCCAGACCAGCGCCTCGAGCAGGCTGTTTGATGCAAGGCGGTTCTTGCCGTGAACGCCGTTGCAAGCCGTCTCGCCCGCGGCGTAGAGCTCGGGCATCGAGGTGCGGCCGTCCTTGTCGACCCACACGCCGCCCATAAAGTAGTGCTGTGTGGGCGTAACGGGGATGGGCTCGTCCAAGATATCGCGGCCGTCCTCCAGGCAGCGTGCGCGAATGTTGGCAAAGTGCCCGGTCACCACATCGCGCTCGACGGGGGCAAAGCTCAGCCACTCGTGCTCGGTGCCGTCCTGCTTCATCTGCTCGCGGATAGCGGCGGCGACCACGTCGCGCGGCTGCAGCTCGTCGGTAAAGCGCTCGCCGGCGGCGTTAAGCAGAATCGCGCCCTCGCCGCGGCAACTCTCGCTGATCAGGAAGGTACGGCCCGGCTGCGGCGAGAACAGTCCCGTGGGGTGAATCTGCACATAGTCCAGATGCTCCATCGTGATGCCGTGCTCCTGCGCGATGTAGCAGGCGTCGCCGGTAAGCTGCGGGTAGTTGGTGGAGTGGTCGTATACGCCGCCGATACCGCCCGTCGCCCACAACGTGTGGCGAGCATGAATCTCAAACGGCTCGCCGGTATGCACGCCCTCGGCGGCATTTGCCAGTTCGTCGGCGGGGCGGACCGAATCGCCCTCGTCCACGGCAACAGCGACGACACCAGTGCACACCGTGGCCCCATCGCGCTCGGCCGTCAGGATGTCGGTCATGGCCACGTGCTCAAGAATCTGCACGTTGTCCAGCTTGCGGACAGCCTGGAGCAGCTTGGTCGTGATCTCCTTGCCCGTAATGTCGGCATGGAAGGCGATGCGCGGGCGGCTGTGCGCGCCCTCGCGGGTAAAGTCGAGGCCGCCATCGCCCTTGCGCTCAAAGTCCACGCCCATCGCCAGCAGGTCGTTGATGACCGAGCGGCTCGAGCGGATCATGATGTCTACGCTCTCGCGGCGGTTCTCGTAGTGGCCGGCGTGCATGGTGTCCTCAAAGAAGGCATCGTAGTCCGAGCCCTCAGGAAGCACGCAGATGCCGCCCTGCGCGAGCATCGAGTCGCACTCGTCGACCGCACCCTTGGAGAGCATGATCACGCGCGTGCTCGTCGGCAGATTGAGGGCAGCGTATAGGCCCGCCACGCCGCAGCCGGCAATAACGACGTCGCACTCCATGTCGGGGTATTGCTTGGTTTCCACAGGAATCCTCTCCCTTGTGATGTGACTGGGGAACCGCCCCTCATGCCACATTGTTCTAGCGCGCCGCGTACTCGAGCATGCGGTCGAGCGTGAGCTTGGCCTGGTCGGCGGCCTCGTCCGACACGCCGATCTGCACCTCGCCCTCGCCCGTCTCCAGGCAGCGTACGAGCTTTTCGAGCGTGATGAGATCCATGTTGACGCAGGTGGGCTGCACCGCGGGGAAGTAGAACTTTTTGCCGGTGCCCTGGCAGCGGCGCTCGAGCTCGTAGAGCACGCCGCGGACCGTCACGATGATGAACTCGCTGGCGTCCGACTCCTCGGCGTACTTGATGATGCCGGCGGTGGAGCCGATGTAGTCAGCCTCGGCAAGGACGTCGGCCTTGCACTCGGGGTGCGCCAGCACGAGCGCGTCGGGATGTGCCTCCTGCGCATCGACGATCTGCTCGACGGTGATGATGTGGTGGCGCGGGCAGTAGCCGTTGTTGAGAATGACGTGCTTTTGCGGCACCTGCTCGGCTACGAAGCGGCCGAGGTTTTGGTCGGGAATGAACAGGATATGCTGCTGCGGCAGCTCGGACACGATCTTGACGGCATTGGAGCTGGTGACGCACACATCACTCCAGCTCTTGATCTCGACCGTCGAGTTGACGTAGCAGACCACGGCAAGGTCGTCGCCGTACTCGGCGCGCGCCGCGTCGACCGTCTCGCGCTTGACCATGTGCGCCATGGGGCAGTCCGCACCCGGCTCGGGCAGCAGCACGGTCTTGGTGGGGTTGAGCAGCTTGGCGCTCTCGCCCATAAACTCCACGCCGCACAGCACGATAGTCTGCTGCGGCAGGCTTTTGGCAAGCTTTGCCAGGTAAAAGCTGTCGCCGACGTAATCGGCAACGGCCTGGACCTCGGGCGCCACATAGTAGTGCGCCAGGATCACCGCGTCACGTTGGGTTTTTAGTTGCTGAATGGCCTCGACGAGCTCTGCGGGCACCAGTGCCGCGCGCTCCGTTGCCGTCGTTGCCGATGCTAGGCCGGCCGCGATATCGCGTGCAAGCTCCGACGCATCCATGTTCGCGCTCTGTGCCATCAAGGCCCCTCTCTTTTGGCGAATCTTGGGGCTTTAGTATGACACCTGGCTTTACAGCTGACAAGACAGCTGTAAAGCCAGGTGTAAAGTTGGAATAAAGATTCAATCATGGGGCGGGTCCATTTTCGAACTGGCAAGCTGAGGATAGTCGAAAATGGACCCGCCCCAAGATTCGAGCGGCCCGCATTGTCCTGGACCAAGGGGCGGTGGTCAAAAAAGGCCAAATATGAGTACTGTCACCAAATTGGTAGCATCGATTTTCCGGTCCAGAGCAGCAAAATCGCCTTGTTTGGAGCCCGATCACGACTCTGAAGGACGAAAATCGATGCACTTTTGGCCGCTGGCACCGATTTTGGAGGCCATTTGGCTGCCACTAAACTGGTAGCAGTACTCATATTTGGCCTTTTTTGACCACCGGGTTTCCGGCAAACCCCAAAAGCGGGTCCGGATCGCTCGATCCGGACCCGCTGGGGGTAGCGAGCACAATCGAGGTGTAAGCAGCAAGAGAGGGCCATCGCCTAGAATCGTCAGCGCCTAGATATTCAACGAGAGGAAAGACAATGGTCCGCAGCGACATGCTACCCCAGCCGGACCGGGGGCTCGGCCTCGACCGGCCCCAGACCGAGGCATTTCACCGACGAGTTCAAGAGGAAGATAGTCGATCTCCACAACGCCGGAAAGCCCAGGCGCGAGGCCATGGACGAGTGCGACCTCGACAAGAGCACCGTGGAGAGGCGGGTCAAGTCGATAAACGAGACCGGCTCGCCGCGCGCCGCCGACAACCGCACGCCCGAGTAGAACCGGATCCTGGAGCCCGAGCGCGAGAACCGCAGGCTCCGGATGGAGGTCGACGTCTTAAGACGAGCGGCGCCAGCATACGCTCGGAAGTCAGGGCCATGGCGGCCAACGGGGGGGCCGCTGCCCCATATCGGCGCAGCGCTGGCATCGAGGCCTTCTGACCTGTGTCAAGATTTCGGACACGCAAGCTCGAGAAATCAAGCGGCCATAGGCATGGCCTCGAGCTTGGGCTCGGTTCTCTCGAAGAAGGCCGCCATGGCCTCGGCCGGCACCTTGTAGCCGATCGTCGAGCGGGGCCTTCGGCGGTTGTAGTACGCCTCGATGAACTCGACCACCGCGTGCTTGGCGGAATCCCTGGTCGGGAAGCTGCGCCTGTAGTACATCTCGTTCTTCAGCATGGCGAGGAACGACTCGGCCACCGCGTTGTCGTGGCAGTTGCCGGCGCGGCTGCAGGACAGCCGCACGTCGTTGTCGCGCGCCCATTCGGCCAGAAGCCTGCTGGTGTACTGGGCGCCGCGGTCGGCGTGGAATATCGCGTTGCCGGCCACGTAGCCGCGCGATTTGGCCGACGCCAGCGCCGAAACCACGATGTCGGCGGTCATGCGCTCGGAGAGCGACCAGCCCACCACCATGCGGGTGTTGAGGTCGATGACCGTCGACAGGTACAGCCATCCCTCGCCGGTGCGCAGGTAGGTGATGTCGCCCACGAGCTTGCAGGTTGGAACGGGACTGGTGAAGTCGCGGCGCACCAGGTCGGGCCGGGGCCTGGCCTTCGGGTCGGGGATGGTGGTGCGCTTCCTGGCGTTGGGCGTGCAGCCGCGTATTCCCAGCTCGCGCATCAGCTTGCGCACCCTGTACAGGGTCAATCCGGAGAACTCGCCGGGCAGGAAGCATTTCACGAACCGGAAGCCGAACCTGCGGTCCGACTCCAGCCACACGCGCCGGACCGCCTCGCGCTCGGCCGACCAGTCTTCTCGCGGGCAGCCGTTGGAGAGCCACGAGTAGAAGCCCGATCGGCTCACGCCGAGCACGCGGGCCATCATTTTCACCGGGAATTCGGCCTTCTCCGCCAACATCATCCGGTAGCATGCGGCTACGCCTGGCTTTTGGCGAAGAAGGCCGCGGCTTTTTTCAAGAAGGCGTTCTCCATCTCGAGCTCGCGTATGCGCCTTTTCGCCTCGCGAAGCTCGCGGTCCTCGGCCTTGGGGTCGGGCCCGCCGGCAAGCTCGCGCCGGCGGCTCTGCACCCACTTGTTCACGGTCTTGGAATTCAGGCCCAGTTCTGCGCAGCATTCCGTTATCGGCCTGCCCGTCGAGATGATGTAGTCGGCGGTCTCGCGCCTGAACTCGTCGGTGTACTTGGCGGCTGGGTTGGACATAGCATACCGTCCTCTCGGTCGTCGATGAATGCATTCTAAAGGATTGGGCCTCTAGCATGCGTGTCCGAAAAGACGATACAGGTCAGACAACCCAATCAGACGTCGTCTCGAGCACGTCCTCTGCACGGTCGAGCGTGCTTCTGGCCTTGGCACCCTGTTTGAACCACGAGCGCAGGTCCTCGAGCGTGCTGCCCGCTGCGTACACCTTGATTTTGCGACCGCCTTTCGTGGTCACCGTGCAACGGTCGCCGCTCTCGCTATCCTCGTGCGCCGTGACCTTCTTGAGATAATCGCGGCGGAACGCCACGACGCGGGCGTTGCTGATCTCGATGAACCAATCGTCGTCGACAAGCGAGGTGCCCGTGGCACCTCGGCTCGCCATCTCCTCGGCGAAGGAGAAACCGAGTTCGCGCTCCTGTCTGCCGATCTCGTAGATACCACGGGCGGGCATGCTGAGCATGAGCAGAGGCAGGAGTCCCCCTATGAACAGGAAGAGGCATGGGACGAGCAGGAGCAGACGAGCACCGGCGTCGGTGAAAACAGCCATGAAGGCGATCACGAGCGAGAAGACGAGCGCCATACCGTTGAAAACAATCGTCAACGGCTTGATGGCAGACCAACACAGACCCGCCTTGGTCATCGGGCCGTCAACAGCGTCCGAGACCTCGATGCCCTCTTCCTCCAGACGGGCGAGGAGGTTGAGCGAGCACACCCCCTCGAGGCTTATCGAGCAGAACTTCCGGTCGCCCTCGAACAGGTCGATCCTCATCATCTGCGTGTGAAGCGTTGCACGGGTGATGTTGCCAAACGTCGTCTCCTTGCGGATGCCGAAGGCGTTACGCGAGAGAATTCGCTCACCGTCCACGTCGATGCGCGGGATGCTCAGCAGGGCCCAGATGGCCATGCCCGCGAGCGCCATGGCGTGACCGAACCACACAAGTTCGTGGTCCCACTCGCCCAACGAGACGCCCTGCCAGACGTAGACACCCAGCATGAGCAGTTCGAACGCGACGGCGCAGCAGGCGATGATCGTGCGAATGGCAGCGGGCATGCGCACCGTGAAGCGATCGAGGCTGTCCGTCGCCTCACTGCGCTCGCGCGCGCCGCGACGGGCGACCCATGCAGTGAGCGGACCGACGATGAACACCACCATCGCCACGCGCAGGAACGATTCGAGTATGTCGCCCATATTAACCACCATCCCAATAGAAAACGTGAATTTGGGAGACTATAGCAGAGCGAAGCGATCTGCACGGCATCGTCCGGGTGTTTTCGGCATACGGTGGAAGCTGGTGGGGGTCGGCGCCGTAACCGGATGCGCATTCGGCCTCGCCAATGCCGTCGGCGGCGAGCTTTTCGCCCGACAGGCCTATCCACTCGTCGTGCATCTGCCGCTTGTCGTCTACCTGTGCGTACGCTATCGCCTGAGTCCGCTGCTCGCCATCCTGGGCGTTACCAGCGCCTACCTGAGCTGCCAGTTTAGCAACTGGATGGGCATCGCCGCATTCGCTGCCACCGATTCGCAAATCGCATATTACGCGGCGCGCATCATCACGACGCTCGGCGTCTTTGCGATCTTGCTGCATTGGGCCAGAGACATCGGTCCGCGCCTGGCGGCCAAAAGCCCCACCGAGTTGGAGATTCTGCTCATCCTGCCGCTCGTCTACTACATCTTCGACTACGCCACCAACGTCTATACCACGCTCTTCCACTCGGGCTCGGTAGTAACCGTTGAGTTTTTGGCGTTCGCCCTCTGCGCGTTCTACCTTATGTTTCTTGCCGTCTACCTTCGCGAATACGAGGCAAAGGAAATCGCCGAGCGCGAGCGCTGGATGCTCGCGACCCGCGACAGCGCGGCCATCAAAGAGCTCGAAGCCTGGCGCCAGTCCGGACGCGAGCTCTCGGTTCTCCGTCACGACATGCGCCACTACCTGCGCGGTCTAGCGGCCCTGATCGAAGAGGGTCACACCGATGAGGCACTCGAGCGCATCGACGCGCTCTGCGAGACCAACGACCGCACCGCCGTGCGCCGCTACTGCGCCAACGAAACGGTCAACATTGCGCTCTCGTCGCTTTCCGCGGACATCAACGCGCACGGCATCACCGCCGACCTGCACGCCGCCGTGCCCGAAACCGTCCACGTGGGCGATGTCGATCTATTCAGTGTGGTATCGAACGCCCTGGACAATGCCATCGCCGCGGCGAGCGCCGCCCCCGAAGGCAAGCGGTTTGTCGACCTGGACCTTCGCTACGAAGACGGTCAGCTTCTATTGCTGGTTTCCAACACGTTTGGCCGTGCGCCGCACATGGTCGACGGCATGCCCGTGGCTCAGCACACTGGGCACGGCTTTGGCACCAAGAGCATTATGCTTGCCGTCGAGCGCATGAACGGCAACTGCCAGTTCCGCATTAACGGCGACCGGTTTGAGCTGCGCGCCGTGATGTAGGGGCTGCCGCCAACCTCGCTACAGCGGTGCAGCCGCCGGGGTCAGCTGCTTAATGTAGGCCCACATGCGCTGCTTGGCGGCCTTGTCGGTGAGCGCCGCCTCAAAACCGTCGAGCGCCAGCACGCGGCGCCCCTGCACATGGGCGACCAGGCCGGGCTTGAGCATGGCGGTGTCAAAGTCATCAATTGCCACAAGCATATCGGCATAGGTCTCGCGCATGACATCGGCCGCACTGTTGTCCAGCAGCAGCACCGCCTCGTGTTTTTGGAATGGCAGGTGTGCCGCAACAGTTTGTTGCCACGGCAACCGACAAG
>URUI01000072.1 GCA_900551015.1 uncultured Collinsella sp. | reverse complement strand
CGACGCCCAAGCACCGCGACCGGCATCGCGAGAACCCGACGCCCGACCGCCCGCGCTACCGGACCGCTCAGCCTGCGCCCGCTGGCGCTCATAGTTCTGCTCACGACGTCGTTCCGCATCTTCGCGCTTGGCGACATCGCGAAACACGCGACCCGAACTCGCGCGAACCGTCTCCAGATCCAAACCCAGCAGATCGGCAATCTGGATAAAGTATGTGTCGATCATATAGCTATCGCGCAGCGGATAGATAAGCGTAAGCGCATCTTCCAGCGCCTTGGCACGACCGCCCGGCGTGGTGATGTCACTCGACTCCTGCAGCGAACGGTAGACAAAGTCCATGAGCGGCTCGGCAGCGTCGATGCGCGCCTGCAGCTCCTGTCCACCATGCGCCGTGATGAACTCCATGGGGTCGTTGCCGTCGGGCAGCACCACGCAACGCAGATCCATCGAATCCTGCTCGATAAACTGAATCGCGCGACGGGCGGCCTTCTGGCCCGCGGCGTCTCCGTCAAACATATAGACGATGCGCTTGGCAAAGCGGGTGAGCGTCTTGACGTGATGCTCCGTGAGCGCGGTGCCCAGCGTGGCGACGACGTTTTTAATCCCCGCCTCCCAACAGGCGATGCAGTCGGTATAGCCCTCTACCACGATGGCGGTATCCTGCGCGACGATAAACTCCTTGGCCCAATTAAAGCCGTAGAGGTTTCGCTTTTTATGAAACACGCTCGTCTCGGCGGTGTTGAGGTACTTGGGTTGGCCGTCTCCCATGATGCGGCCGCCAAAGGCGATGTTGTGACCCTGCTCATCAAAAATGGGAAACATCACGCGGTCGTAGAAGCGGTCGGCAAGCTGCCCGCGCCCGCGACTCACAGCCACGTTGGCGTCGATCATCTCCTGCGGAGCAAAGCCCGCCTGCGACAGATGAGCCACCAGCATGTTACGGCCAGGCGCAAAGCCCAGGCAGTAGCGGCGGCAGACGTCGCCACCCATGCCGCGGCTGGCAAAGTACTCGCGCGGACGGCCGTCCTTACCGCGCATAAGCATGGTGTGATAGAACTGCGCGGTCTCGGCGCACAGATCGTAGATGCGGGCACGCTTGGTACCGCGCTCGCGGCGGTCTCCGGTGTCGTGCAGCTCAATACCCGCGCGATCGGCCAAATAACGGATTGACTCGGGAAAGCTCAGGTTCTCGCGCTTCATGATATAGGTGAAGACGTCGCCACCCTCGCCGCAGCCAAAGCAATGCCACACCTGCGTGGCGGGAATAATGTGGAAGGACGGAGTCTTTTCGCCATGAAAAGGGCAGCAACCCCAAAACTCATGACCGCGGGGCTTGAGCTCAACCGTTTCCTGCACGATGGCGACTAAGTCGGACGCAGCGCGTACCTGGTCTTTTTCCTCATCGCTAATCACGGACGCTCACCCCCTGCTCGCCCAAGTTGTGACGAATATCTTCGATATTACCCTCAACGGTCGCGATCAACTCATCCAGCGAATCGAACACGCGCGACGGACGCAGCCAGCGCGTAAACGCCAGCGAAACGGAAGCGCCGTACAGGTCGCCCGTATAACCAATTAAATTAGCCTCGAGATGCGCAGAAGCCGCATCGTCGGCATACGTCGGCGGCAGTCCGACGTTAACGGCAGCGGGCCACACGATGTCGTTGACCAGCACCAGGCCCTCATACACGCCATCGGCAGGCACCTGAATGCCGTCGGAAACCTGCAGGTTTGCCGTGGGAAAGCCCATGCCAGAGCCCTCGTGACGGCCGCGAACAACACCGCCGCGCAGCATATACGGGCGGCCGAGCAACTCAGCAGCCAGCTCCACATGGCCCTGTCCCAGCTCATGACGGATGCGGGTGGCGCAAATGGCCTCACCGCCCTCGCAAAGCAGATCGTGACCATACACGTCAACGCCGTGCTCGGAACCCCAGACGCGCATCTCGGCAACACCAGAAGCACCGCCACGACCCAGCCTAAAATCGCTGCCAACGCGAATCGAACGAATGTCGACCACGCGTGACAACAGTGTGAGAAAACCAACATGGTCGAGTGCCGCAACCTCAGGCGTAAAGGGAACGGCCACCACTGCATCGACCCCGGTCTGAGCCAAGGCATGTAGACGGTCGGCCGTCGTCATCAGTTTTTGAGCGGGCGAAGGACTCACCACAACGTCCGGATCGGGATCGAAAGTGACCACGACCGCCTTGCAGCCATGGGCACGGGCATCACGGACAAGCGCTTCGATGAGTTCCTGGTGTCCACGGTGCACACCATCGAACACGCCGATGGCAATCGATGCAGCACCCAAGTGCTCGCACTCATCAAACGCATCGGCAGTGACGATGCGGGCCTCGTCCGACTCGCCCTCGAAAAAGATACGCGCGAGCTCACGAGCGGACAACATCATCGAACACCGCCGATTGCCTGCGGAAACACGTGCTCCATGACAAAGCGGCCACTCTCAATGCGGGCAAGCGCCTTGAGTCCCCCATCGAGCACCAACGCAAAAGGCGCCTTCGCGGAATCGAAATCGGCAAGCGCACGCTCAACGGGAATGCGTCGGCCGTAGAGCAGGTCGTCGGCAAGATTGCCCGGCAAGTCAACACGCGTGGCGCCCAAGGCCGCAATGGGATCCAGGGCAAAGCCAGCCGCGGACTCGGGAGAAAGCTCCTCGACCGCATGACAAGCGCCAATGGAAACAACACCGGAGGCCGTGCGGCGCAGCGCGGAAATGTGCGCGGCGCTCTCGCAGGCGCGGCCCAAATCGCGAGCGAGCGCACGGATATAGGTACCCTTGCTCACTGAGAACGCCACGGTCCACACACACGTATCACCTTCGCCTCCCACGGCGATCAGGTCGGCGGCATAGACCTCGACGGGGCGCGGAGGTAGGTCCACCGCATTGCCCTCGCGAGCAGACTTGTAGGCGCGAACGCCATTGACCGAGATAGCCGAAAACGCCGGCGGCACCTGCATCTGCGGACCCAGCATAGCGGCCAAGCGCTCACGGGCATAGGCAGGATCGCGGAGCTCGTTGGCAACAGCCACCGTGCGGACCGCCTCGCCCTCCGCATCATCGGTATTGGTCTCGGCGCCAAACGAGATGTCGGCGACATAGCTTTTGGTATCGAGCGTGAGCATGCCCAGCAGACGGGTGGCCTGGCCCACACCCACCACCATGACACCCGATGCCATGGGGTCGAGCGTGCCGGCATGGCCGACGCGTCGCTCATGGAGGGCGCGCCGGCATTGCGAAACCACATCGTGGGACGTGCAGCCCACCGGCTTATCGACGGCGAGCAGCATATTCAGTTGAGAAGGCGTACGACGAGCCATGTACCATCCAAAAAGTTAAAGCTCGACGGTCACCGAAGCGGGATCCTCCCCTACCAGTTCGGCCAGCATGGGAAGTGCCACGGTGAGCGTCTCGAGAATCGTTCCGTTGTTGGAGAAACCGGCGGCAGCAGGATGTCCGCCTCCGCCAAAGGCAGCAGCGATCTCGGACACGTTGAGGTCACCCTTGGAGCGCAGGTTGCCGCGCACCTTGGTATCGCCCTCAATGCCCTTCAGGAACAGGCAGACCTCGACGCCCATCACCGAGCGCACCACGTCAACCAGACCGTCGCACTCATCCGAGGTGACACCGCACGCCTCAAGGTCACTCTGGTACGCGTAGCTATACGCGACGCGCCCGTGGGCCACCGTCTTAATGCGGCCCATAACGATGGACTTGAGGTGCAAAAACTCAACGCGCATGCTCTGGTAGACCTCGAGTGCCACACGCGCCGGATCGGCACCGTGGGCAACCAGACGCGAGGCTGCATGGAACGCGGCTGCATCGGCGTTTTGGTACTGAAAACGGCCGGTATCGGTAACCAAACCACACAGCAGGCAGGTCGCAACGCCATCACGTGCGACAATGCCGCAATTGTCCAAGAAGCGGTCGATGATCATGGCGCAGGCTGCAGCTTCGACGCGCCTCAGGCTGAGCTCGGCAAACTCCTCGCGCGCCGGATGGTGATCGAAGCACACCACATGCTTGGAGCGACGAAGCACCTCGGCGGAATTATTGAGACGCTCGACGACCGGCACGTCCACCGAGATGAACAGGTCCGGATTGCCGGTATACGCAGATGCCGGTACCAGGCGATCGGAGCCTTCCATAAAGCGGTAGATGCGCGGAACCGGATCATCGTCTGCCAGCAGCAGGGCAATGTCCTTGTTAGGGAAAAACTTCATAAGCGAGAGGCCCAGACCCAACACGGAGCCCAGGGCGTCGCCATCGGGAGAAGTGTGTCCCGAAATCGCAATGGAGGACGCACCCTCGATGAGCTCGAGGATGCGTCGCTGAATATCTGCAGACTCGCACGAGGCGAGGTCGGCGGAATTAGTCATCTAAAGCTGCCTCCTGGGCGGCATCCGCTATCGGATAGCCGTCCTCGTCCTTTTCGATCGCAAGCGTGGCGGGAACGTTTTCCAGCGCACGCGTGATGCGCTCGGCCTCATCGGTCGAGCGATCGATGCGAAAATCGAGCTCGGGCGTGACGCGCCAATCGAGCGAGCGGGCCAACAGGCTACGGATGCGGCCCTTGGCGCTGGCGAGCGCCTCCATGACCTCGTCGTAGCGGCTCGCGTCGCACGACACGTACACGCGCGCGAACGAACGGTCCACCGCGACCTCGACCGCGGTCAGGGTGACCAGGTCGAGACGCGGATCGGAAACCTCAAAGAGCAGGATATAACCGAGCTTCTCGCGAAGCTGCTCGCCCAAACGGCGGGTTGCCTGCGTTTGCTTCATAGCGCTACCCCCTACTCGGTACGGGCAACCTGATCGATGCGGTAGCCCTCAATGGTGTCGCCAGGCTTGATGTCCTGGAAGTTCTCCAGGCCAATACCGCCCTCGGAGCCGCTCTTAAGGCTCTTGGCCTCGTCCTTGTAGTGGCGCATCGAGGCGATTTTACCGTTGAAGACCACGATACCGTCGCGCACCAGGCGCACGGAATCGGTCGCGGCGATCTCGCCCTCTTCGACGCGGACACCGGCGGCGATACCGACCTTGGGCACCTTGAAGGTGTCCAGAACGGTCGCGGTGCCCGTGGAAACCTCGACCTCGGTGGGCTTGAGCATGCCGATACGGGCTGCGTCGAGGTCCTCGAGGCACTTGTAGATGACGTCGTAGCAACGGATCTCGACGCCCTCGCGCTCGGCGGCGGAGCGGGCCTTGCCGTCGGGACGGACGCCAAAGCCGATGATGATGGCGTTGGAGGCGTCGGCCAGAACGACGTCGGTCTCGTTGATGGCGCCAACGGCGGAGTGGATCGTGTTGATGCGCACCTCGGACTGGTCCATCTTGTCGAGGGAGTCCTGAAGGGCCTCGATAGAACCCTGGACGTCGGCCTTGATGATCAGGTTGAGTTCCTTGACCTCGGCGTCGGCGATGGTCTCAAAGAGGTTCTCGAGCGTCACATGCTTCACGCGGCTCTGCTCCTCGATGCGGGCCTTGAGCGAACGCTCGTCGGCCAGGGCGCGAGCCTCGCGCTCGTCCTCGAACACGCGGAACTCATCGCCGGCGTTGGGGACGGACTGCAGGCCCAGGATCTCGACGGCGTCGGAGGGACCGGCCTCGGTGACGGCGTTGCCCTTGGGGTCGAGCATGGCGCGGACGCGGCCGTAGGTAAGGCCGGCGACCAGCGTATCGCCCACGTGCAGAGTACCGCGGGTCACGAGCACCGTGGCAACCGAGCCGCGGCCCTTGTCGAGCTTAGCCTCGAGGACGTTGCCCGAAGCGAACGTATCGGGGTTGGCCTTGAGCTCGAGCACGTCGGCCTGGAGTAGGACGGTCTCGAGCAGGTCGTCGATACCGATCTTCTGCTTGGCCGAGATATTGACGAACATGTTCTGTCCGCCCCACTCCTCGGGGATGATGCCGTACTCGGTGAGCTCCTGGCGCACGCGGTCGGGGTTGGCACCCGGCTTATCGATCTTGTTGACGGCGACGACAATGGGAACACCGGCGGCCTTGGCGTGGTTGATCGACTCGATGGTCTGGGGCATGACGCCGTCGTCGGCAGCCACGATCAGAATGACGATGTCGGTCACCTTGGCGCCGCGGGCACGCATGGCCGTAAAGGTGGCATGGCCCGGGGTATCGATGAAGGTGATCTTGCGGTCGTTGATCATAACCTGCGAAGCACCGATTGCCTGGGTAATGCCGCCTGCCTCGCCGGCAGCGACGCCGGTGTGACGGATGGCGTCGAGCAGCGAAGTCTTGCCGTGGTCGACGTGGCCCATGACGGTGACGACCGGGGCACGCGGCTTAAGGTCGGCGGGATCGTCGTAGAACGAGAAGGTGTTCTCCTCTTCGGGGGTGATGATCTTGATCTGGCGGCCCAGGTCGTCGGCAACGAGCTCGACGAGGTCGTCAGACATGGACTGTGTCATGGTGAGCGGCGTGCCCAACAGGAACAGGCGCTTGATGATGTCGTTGGCCGGAACGTCAAGTGCCTCGGCGAGTTCCTGGACGGTAACGCCCTGGGAGACCTTGATGGCGTCGAGCTCCTCGGGGTTCACGCCCTGGGCCAGCGCCTCCTCTATCTTGCGCTCCTCCTGAGCCTTGGCAGCCTCGCGCTCGCGCTTCTCCTTGCGCTTCTTGCGGCGACCGGTGGACTCGCGAGAGGCCTCCTCGACGGCGGCACGGGCCTCCTCGAGCACCTTCTCGCGGCTGTACTCCTCGGCCTCGCGAGCCATACGGCTGTAGTGGTCCTCTTCGTTGTTGTGACCGCCCTTGCGCTTCTTGCCCTTGCCCTGCTTATCAGGGTTGGGGAAGTCCATGCCAGCAGCGACGTTGTTGCTGGCGTTGGTGCGATGGCTGTGCGGACGCTGCCACTGGACGCAGACCGGTTTGAACAGGAGCTGCAAAAGCATATTCAGGAGGAACAGGCAAATGGCTAAACTGCGGTTTATTGTAGTAGGCTCCGGCTGGCGGTCGCTGTTTTACTGGCGCATCGTGCAGGCGCTGCCGGAACGGTTCGAGCTGTGCGCCATGCTTTGCCGCACCGAGGAAAAGGCCGAAAAAATGCACCGGGAGTACGGCGTGCCGGTAAGCACCTCGGCGGAGCAGTGCATTGCCCTGCACCCGGATTTCGTGGTGGTGGCAGTGAATAAAGCGTCCATCGCCGCCGTCAGCACCGAATGGCTTGCCCGGGGCTTTGCCGTGCTGTGCGAGACCCCGGCGGCGCTGGAGGAGGACGCATTGCGCGCCCTCTGGCAGCTGCACCAGCAGGGCGCAAAGCTGCAGGTTGCAGAACAGTACTGGCTGTACCCCACGCTGGCAAAACGGCTGGCAGCAGTGCGCAGCGGCGCACTGGGCACGCCGCAGTTTGTCCGGCTGTCGGTGGCGCACGGCTACCACGCGGTCAGTCTGGCGCGGCAGTTCCTGAACGCCGGGCAGCAGCCGGTGCGAGTGACCGGACGCAGCTGGACGGAAAAGATCATCGAAACGGATTCCCGCTGGGGTGCGGTGCATAACGGCGCACTGGTGGAAAAGACCTTGCAGCAGCACACGCTGGAATTTGCGGGCGGCGGCACAGCGTTTCTGGATTTTAACGGCGTGCAGTACCACTCCTATCTGCGCAGCACCCACACCAGTGTGCAGGGAGAGCGGGGCGAAGTGTTCGACGACACCCTGCGCTGTCTGGATGCCGCCGGGGAGCCGGTGTGCCGTCAACTGACCCCGCTGCCCGACCCGCTGGCAGCTGCCGCCGCGCAGGCGGGGCTGAACGAGGACGAGACCGCCATCGCCTGTTTTCTGGACAGGATGCAGGGCTATCTTGCCGGCGGGGCAGAGGTGTACCCGCTGGCAGACGCCTTGCAGGACGCCTACCTTGCCCTGCTGATGGAGCGCGCCCTTGCCGTCCCCGGTCAGTCGGTGGAAAGCACCCCGCAGCCGTGGAATACAGAAGAACGATAAAAAAGGCTCAGGAGCACCTGTCGGCGCTTCTGAGCCTCTTTTCACGATTGGAGCCGTGACGGCAACCAGCCAGTTCTCCGTAGCAGTCCTTTCCGTGAAAACGGGACAGCGGAGCGTCCGCAGACGCTCCGCTGTCCCAAAATTATAAATGTTTTTCCGCTAAAAATGCCCAAAGCAACGCGGAGGGCATTCAAATCGTTATACCCCCCCGAAAGGGGCGCAGGATCACATCAGGTCGATCAGCGCTTCCACCTCGTCCATGTGGGTGGCCCAGCTGGTGGCGATGCGCACCACGGTGTGGGTGTCGTCGAACTTTTCCCAGAAGCCGAACTTTGCCTTGCCTTCCAGCGCAGCCAGCTGGGTGTTTTCCAGCACAAGGAAGATCTGGTTGGTGGGGGAGTCCATAAAGAAGCGATAGCCCTTTGCCGCAAAGCCCTTCTTCAGGCGGTTGGCGGTGGCAATGGCGTTTTTGCTGATGGAGAAATACAGGCCATCGGTGAACAGCACGTCAAACTGGATGCCCAGCAGCCGCCCCTTTGCCAGCAGTGCGCCCTGCTGCTTGACCATGGTCATAAAATGCGCCGGTGCGCCGTGGGGGAACACCACAGCCTCGCCGCACAGCGCACCCACCTTGGTGCCGCCGATGTAGAACACATCGGTCAGCCGGGCAAGGTCGGCCAGCGTCACGTCCGTGCCCTCGGCAGCCAGACCGTAGCCCAGCCGTGCACCATCGAGGAACAGCGGCATCTTGTACTCCTGACACACAGCGTGCAGGGCTTCCAGCTCCGCCTTGGTGTACAGGGTGCCGTACTCGGTGGGGTGAGAGATGTACACCATGCCGGGGAACACCATGTGGTCGTGGTTGTCGTCGGCGTAGAAGGTGGCCACCAGTGCCCGCAGCTCGGCAGCGTCCAGCTTGCCGCTATGCTGGGGCAGGGTGATGACCTTGTGGCCGGTATACTCGATGGCACCTGCCTCGTGCCCGGCTACATGGCCGGTGGCAGCAGCCACCACGCCCTGCCACCGCTGCAGCATGGACGCGATGACGATGGCGTTGCTCTGGGTGCCGCCGGAGATGAACTGCACATCGGCCTCCGGGCAGGCGCAGGCGGCACGGATCTTCTCCCGGGCGCTGGCGCAGTAGGGGTCGGTGCCGTAGCCGGAGACCTTTTCAAAGTTGGTCTCGGTCAGCTTTTGCAAAATGGCAGGGTGTGCACCCTCGCAGTAGTCGTTTTCAAAATACAGCATGGCAAAACGCTCCTCTATATAATTGTAAGAAAACAGTATCTCTATTCTACATCGCCGTGTAAACCCTGTCAAACCCAAAACCGTGCACAGCGCACGCAAGGCACCGCAAAAACGCTTACAGGATACCCGGTGCGACACTATGTTGACCGGAACTACAGCCTACGACAGCTTTTTTTACGAAAGTATGATCCTTTTCAAAAAGATGAAAAGTTTTTCAAAAAAGTGCTTGACAATTTTGCTGCATCTGGTATAATAACTATCGTTCCCGGCGCAACGGCGCAGGAACACAACAGAATATGCGGATATGGCGGAATTGGCAGACGCGTTAGATTCAGGTTCTA
>URUI01000071.1 GCA_900551015.1 uncultured Collinsella sp. | reverse complement strand
ACGGGCCAGGCGGTCGGCAGGATGCTCGCCAAAGGCAGCGGCCTCGGCAGCAAGCGCCTCGGCCTGCTCGGAGCCGCCCTCAAACAGCTCGGCACGGGCACCGGCAACGCAGGCAACGTACACGTCACGCACATGCGCCACCAGGTCGCGCGTCAGCTCCAGCAGGTCGTTTCCTTCCTCGACCTGCGCACGGATCAGTCCATAGAGCTCGGCAACATCGCGATCGGCAATGGCGCGGGAAAACTCGCCCAGAATCTGGTCCGAAACCTCGCCTAAAAGCGAGCGGGCGTCGTCCGCATGCACAGAACCGTTGCCAAAGACGCTCAGCTGCTCCAGCGTGGACAACGCGTCGCGCATACCGCCCTTGGCATGGCGCGCCACGATAGCCAGCGCCTCATCGTCGTAATCGAAGCCCTCCTGCTCGCACACGTATGCCAGGCGACGCTCGATATCCTCGTTGCCGATGCGATGGAAATCGAAACGCTGGCAGCGCGAGAGGATGGTCTCCAGAATCTTTTGCGGGTCGGTGGTGCACAGCACAAAGATCACGTGTGCCGGCGGCTCCTCGAGCGTCTTGAGCAGCGCGTTGAACGCCGCCGTCGTGAGCATGTGGACCTCGTCGATGATATAGATCTTGTACTTGCCGCGCACCGGGGCAAAGTTGACGGAGTTGATGATTTCCTCGCGCACATTGTCCACGCCCGTGCGGGAGGCGGCATCGAGCTCGTAGACATCGGGGTGGTTACCCTCGGCAATGAGCTCGCACTCCTCGCAAGTACCGTCGGGCATGCAGCCGCTTGCACCCTCGGCGCGCGCCGCCTCGGCATTGCGGCACAGCAGCGCCTTGGCCAGAATGCGCGCCATGGTGGTCTTGCCCGTGCCGCGCGGTCCGCAGAACAGGTAGGCGTGGGACAGGCGCCCCTCGGTGATGGCGTGCTCGAGCGTCGAGACGATATGCTGCTGGCCCACCACGGAGTCAAAGGTGAGCGGGCGATACTTTCGGTACAACGATTCCATGGGTGCTCCCCCGGGTATACTGAGTCTTGTTGCCGCGGCGGCCATGCGGTCGCACGGCATACTGCATTCCATAATAACCCGTACGGCGAGCCCGCCGCGATAGGAGTCCAAAGAGCATGGCAGACGCAGAGAGCAACCTCGTTCCCTCCGAAGCAGCCGACCAGGTCGAGGTCGCGCTCGAGGAGCAGGCCGCAGCCGACGACGGCATCCTGTACCTCAACGAGTACCAATACGAAAACGACCTCGTCACCGACTTCGCCCGCCTGGTCGCCTCGCCCAGGCGTCGCGGCTCGCTGTATGTCGCCGCGGCAATTGCCGCGCTCATCGGCATCGGCATGCTGGTGGCCGGCGGCAACTGGATCAAGTTTGGCGTCGTCTTGATCGTATTCGGCGCCTTTTTGGCCTGGTGGAGCAAAAACCTGCACCACACCCTCGCCCGCGACTTTATCGACGCCGTTGAGGCCGACGAGTCCATGGGTGGCCGCTATCGCCGCGTCGCCGCCAACGAGGACGGCCTGATGGTTTGGGGCACGAGCGGCAAGTCGCAGTTCTTCCCGTTTGAAAAGCTCGACCACGTGCTCGACGGCGAGCGCATCTTTGTGGCCATGTTCGCCGACCAGGGCGTGACGATCCCTAAGGACACCTTTGTCCGCGGCGATGCCGAGCAGTTCGGTCCCTTCCTTAAGGCGCGCATCAACAAAAAACTCCGCATCGAGACCAAACGCAAGAAGATGAAGGCAGAAAAGGCCGCTGCCGAAGCAAAACAGGGCGACAAGCCCCAGGAGACCAAGGGCAAGCAGCGCAAGCAGAAGAAGAGCAAGAAGAAGCGGTAGGCCGGCCGACACCGAAGGCGCCTCGTCCCGCGCCCGATTCCGGGCCGGGGCGCCTGGAATCGGGCGCGCGTACCGCCAATGGACCCGTTTTGCCTTGCTCTCGAGCTATTTCACTTCAAACCTTAAGAGCCTCCGCTCCGGCAGATCGGTCATCTTCATCGTGTAAGTCCCGGGAAATGCTTTCTCAAAACGGACGGTCTCGTAACCTTCGAAATAGTCGTTGGTGTTCTGCATCATAAATGGGACGAGCAACTCGTTTTCTGCCCCAACCTCCACGGCAAACGCAGCAGAGCCGCCAAGGACCGGCATGGCTTGCGTTATCAGATCGGTATTGACTACAAAATCATAGTTTGGCGCAGACTCCGGAACCAGATGCCAAACATACGCTTTGATTCCACCGTCGATATTATCCCTATTTCTGACACGCATCTTTACGGCGATAACGCACGTGATGTCGGCATCCTTCAGTCTCGTTTTCGTATCCACGGTGCCATATTTTGAATAATCGTCATGTGCTCGTTTGAGATACTCGCGCGGCGTGAGCAACTCTGCCCCGTCTATGCAAAACGAATACCCATCAGTCACCACATCCTTCGACCCCAGAAACGCTCCATCCATCGAGAGCCATTCGCCCTCCGCGTAATATTTCTCAGGAATGACCGTCCGGTTCCCGTTAACGACGCTCACCCTCATGCCCGCAAGGCCGGCAGCAGCACAGCAAAAAAGCGCGAGCGCCGATCTTCTCGTCCACAGGGTCTTCTTCATCGCGCTCACGACCTTTCCCGAACTTTCACAACGGCACCGTCGCGCATGCAGTAAACCCGATCGGCCAGTTCCTCGAGCACCTCTCCGTCATGGCTGGACAGAAGGACCTCACGACCCGTTGATGCCGCCATCGCCACAACGCGCTTGAGCATTTCAACGCCCGCTTCGTCGAGGGCATTCGTTGGCTCATCGAGAACAAGCAGCTTCGGCTTCTCCATAATTGCCGCAGCTATCCCCAGACGCTGCTTCATCCCAAGCGAGTATGCTCGGAACTTCTTTTTTTCGTCTGCATCGAGCCCCACGAGCCGCAGGGCAGAGCGAATGTCCTCGGGGGTGGCAACGCCCTTGATCTGAGCGATGAGCTTCAGATTGTCGTAGCCAGACAGATATCCCAAAAAGGAAGGCGCCTCGATCAACATCCCCAGACTCGGCGGGAACGAGATGTCCGCCCCAAGCCTTTGGCCATCGATAGAGATTTCGCCTTCGGTAGGCTTGATCAACCCGCAAACCGCTCGCATGAGCATGGTCTTACCCGAACCGTTTATCCCCTGAAGCCCGACCACAGTCCCAGGGTCAACCTCGATGGACACGTTGCGCAGGACATCGTTTTTACCCATGCGCTTCGATACGCCCCTTACGATCACACTCATATCTTGTCCCCCTTTTCTATAAGGTCGGCCCTTCGAAACCACAGTCCACCCAACGATAGGCATAACGACATAAGCCCAATTGATGACAAGACACTCGAGCCCGCCGCGATTCCCTCTTTGACAATTCCACCCCAGCGCAACAGCATCAAGGCGTTACCCAATAGCGCCCAATGTCGTGCATATGCCGAGCAGATCAGGTAGCTCATTAAAACCACAAACGAGACTGACGACCCAAGCACAAACCCAACCGCTGCCTGCGCAAACGCAAGCGCCTCAAAAGCAAATAAGAGACCTATGAAAAACGGCAGCGCATCTGCCTCGGCAGCTTTGAGAAACCACGGCGCCAAATTAGCCAGTTGAAGCGACTCACCATGAATGACCGCGCTGAACGAGGAGCTCACCACCAAGCTCCAAATCACAACAGAGCAAACCACCACGAGCAGTGAAAATGCCGTTACTGCCGCCACCAAGATAAAACGCGAGACCCACCAAAGGGTTCTTGCCCGGCATCGAACAAGCGCTTGCAAACCAAACCCGTGCAACGATTCGGTCGGATAGTCGAGTGTTGTATAGAGAATAAGCAGAATGAGAAATAGCCATCCTAGCGGAGGCACAAACATGACCCCGGGCCTAGGCTCAAACGGAGCAGATCCGGCAAACACGAGCGCAAGATTATCCGCAAACCCCAAGGTATCCGTTCTAACCCCATACACAGAAGACAATCCGTAGGCGTACACCAAGTTCGCAACGGTCACTGCCGCAATTGCAATAAAAGTGATGATGTTCTTCTTCAAAGCGGTCCTCAGGTCCGCGGCGACCAGCCTAAACAGCATCAGACCACCTCGCGTCTTTTCCACGCCCCAGAAAAAGCCAACGAAGCAAGGGTCAATAATATGATTTCCGCAAAACCGGCTCGAATGTCTGGCCAGTTATTCAGCGATTCCGACCTGATGCTGTTGAGGATATTGCAGTTAAACCCCACACAAGCCATTACGCCGAAGATCCAGCCATTTGCAAAATGCCACGCAACCATTAGCAGATACGGGACAATTATCGCTTTGATTCTGCTACGAAACAAAATTGAGAAGCCAGTTACAGCCATGGATAAAGTCCCGAGCGTGACAGCATCGAACAGCGTGTATGCGAGCACATATGACAAAGGATGCGAATAAAATAGACCGGAGAAGTAGCTATGCAGGTAAAGTCCTACGTAAGTCGACTCATCGACCCGAGGAAGATACGCAGGAAAAAGCATCGAGACGATCAGGAAATTGACGAGCAGAGGAATGGCAGTCACTGTAAACGCGGAGAGGAAAGCAGACAGCATCTTTACGTTCACGTACGCCTTTCTGGAAACGCGCGTGCATATCTGCATGTCATAACCACTCAAACGCTCAAAGAGACACGACCAAGATCCAGCCAACATTGCAAGCAGGGGCAGTGCATAGAAAAACACCGACGCAGACAGTGGCGCGTTCGCGCTCACAACAATCCAGTTACCGAAGCTGCTTTCACGTGTTTGACCGAGATAATTTTCGGCTTGCACGCCAACGCCGTAACCAAAAGAAAGAAGGTTGTGGCGCTCTTTTTCCAAATTTGCCCACGGCTCCAGCGCGGCAGCTATTGCAACTGCGACCGCAATCAAGAGAGCAAGGATAAAAGCTGGACGTCTAATCGTTTTCGACAGTTCGTATCTTGCGAGCTTTTGGTTCATACGTCCTCCTCCCCCTTCCGACCCAGAAAGCCGGAAGGGAGCCATTTCAAACAACTATGCGGGAAGCTTGTGGAAATGCCCGACGCAGTCGGGGCTCCATACGCCAATAACAGTGCCGTAGCCAGACTCCGCCCATGCAGTCAGTCGCGCCGCAGATCGCCCGTTCTCACGGACGAGGTTATACATTTCCCACTGTCCCTTGTGATTCGAACGATACGTTCCCTGAGTACAATTCATGCTGCCGCTACCGCTTGTGTTATACGCACCGTCTGTATATAACCGAAGCGGATTTCCCGTATGGCCCTGGATATCCAGATAGAGCGATGAGGAATCATCCTTTTGACGGTAGCCAGTTGCACTCGTCCCGGCACATTGAAAACTAAATGCCTTATCGGCATTGTTCGTACAGGTCGTAATTCCCGTATCGGCGTTTTGAGTAATGCTGGAAACCTGAGAGGTGTCAAACTCCTCTTGTGCAAACGATGCAGCGGGAACCCCTAGGGACAGACCAGCTGCAATCACCAAGCCGACTCCGATTCGAGCAATAGCGCTCCTTGGCTTAATCATGGCCTTCTCCAATCAAAAGCGGTTAACAATGCGTCGACGCACGGCAACCTTCGCATGAATAGAGAAAGATGTCTGTAAACACCCGCTATTGAGTTGATTGCTCAGGCGTTTACACGTTATTTACCTGCGATAACAATAAAATTAGCTCCGCCTTATTCTTGATCTTCAACTGGCGGTAAGATGCAGACCGCAGCGCTTGCACCGTAGATGCAGCGTAACCGACATCCTCCGCAATGGCCTTTGTCGTTGCCCCCTCTGCCGTCATCAGCAAAATTTGCGACTGAACATCAGAAAGGGAGCGCGACGTAAGCAGGGCCAGCTGGCGCACGCGGGCCGTTTCGGTGGACCCGTTCGCCCGGTACTCCAAGACGGCCTTCTCGTCCTCAACCGAGCGGGCGAGCGCGATGTGCGTAACGAACATGGGCACAGACCAGCAAACAATCACCGTTGCCACGACGACATTGACAGCCGAACTTTGCCCCAACAACGACGCGAGGAACAACGGCTCGAAAACCGTCAGATCCTGCACCATATTGAGCAAGACAGCCCAAACAGGAGCCGTCGCCCCGAAGCAAAGCATCCATATCCCAAGCATTTTGCGCTGCGGACAGCTTCGCATCACTATATATGTGAGCAGCACCCCCGTCAGCACCGCAAGTCCATGGATTCGCCCCCTAGCGACCGCATAGATTAAGGCAACCATGCCCATTGACACCAACGGCACGATAGCCCGAGCATGGGCATGCACCTTAAACGGACGCAGCCCAACAGCGAGCGAAGCCGTAGACGCCACGCCGCAAAACAGGACCGGCACAGCCATCAACGGAACGCGTATGCACATCAATGCCGCGATATAGATAAAAGACCATTCCACAGCAGATAGCACCGCCCATACGTACGGGCTTCCGAGCCAAATCGCTTCACCCGCTCTATCCAGCGCAGCGCCACGATTCGCTTTTCCACCCGCGTAGCGTAGCGACAGAAGCAGTCCGAGACCCAATGCGTAGCTTAAGAGGGAAAAGGCGACAGCCCGCGAAACACCGGACCCCCAATCGCTATCCGCCATTACCAAGGGCCCCGCCGCAAGGAGGATAAAGAATAATGTGAGCAGGTATCGAAACAGCCGGCGCGTTCGAGCTGATGCCACTATATCGTCAGCATGCCGCTGCGGTAGCTCATGCCCTACAGTATCGCCCTCACCCGCAAACAGCGCCACGAGCTCGCGTGAGCCCGCAACCGACGCCTTCCCGTATGCTCGGTGAAGCGTTGTTCTCACCGTCGATGGCTTCGTATCCGTCTCCTTGGCAATTTCCGCCGGCGTTTTCCCTTTGAGCAGCAGTCGAACAAACTGCTCTTCTCTAGGCGACAGGGCAGGGGAAAACACCCCCGCATCGAATGTGTCGGACGCACAGGCGATATCCGAATTGTTGTCCCGTTTCCCCCTTAGCAACATGCATACGAAGGCAGCAGCGATAACGGACCCCATCGCCAGCAATGCAATGACCACGGCATCGCTTGCGAAGTATGCCGCCTCAACAGCCGGAATAAGACCAATAGGAACTGCTACGAGCACAGAACAGGCAAACACGTCGCGCCGCCCATGGCCAAAGGCACGAGGGCGGCAAAACGGCGGGGCCACAGTCAATGCGAGATAGACCAACGGAATTAAAAGCGCAAGGCCAATTGACGCGGCCGTTACAGGGGGCATCCCCCATGGCTCGGGAACGACTCTCCATGAAACTCGACAGCAAAACAGCAGGCAAGACATGACGGCTATTGTTTCTGTAAAAATCGCGTCCTGCGGGTGACGAGTTTCCCTTTCGTCAGTCCGTGTCGACCTCTGCGTCAAAGGAGAGTCCGCCGTGCCCCAAATAACATATGAGAGAAGCAGCGACCCAACAAAGCACGAGACACACGAAACGCCATGTAACAACCAAATCGGTGCAAACACGATTGGAATAGAGTCTCCGCGAGCATAGAAAGCCAGGTCGGCCCATTCGGGAACCGTTGCAATAACACCAAGGAAAATACCGATGGCACCGAGATGCCTCGGCCTTCTCATTCCCCCCTTGCATAGCGCAGCACCATGAACAAACGCCGCGAGGCATGCGCCCAGGATAACGAGCCAGGTCATTGCACCTGACGCTAGGCCGATTGAAGATGAAAACCGGTGATAAGGGGTGACCGCCATTACGACAAGCGCAATGGCGCAGGCAAATGTAGCAGAACGGCGGGAAAAGAGCATACGGCCTCCATAGCGTGTCATTATATCGCTCGAGCCGCTCGTTTATCTCTGTTCTCACACCAGCCAGCATCAATGATTCAGGCGAACTCCAATCCGCGCCAGATCACGGTCCGGCTTTTGTTCGCAGTCCCCACATCAAAGCGGGATGCGGTTTCCTTTTGGACGCCGGTTCGGAAAGCGCATCCCGTTCCAGGGCAATATTCTGGGATGCAGTTTCCGCAGCCCACCCCATTTGGAAAGCGCATCCCATAATTTGGCTGAAAACTGAGATGCGCTTTCCAAACGAGCCGAAACGGGCCGAATCGATCGGGCCACCTCGCATCCCGCTATCCTCGCCATCTGCCCGAGCGTGCTACACTAGCAGCATCTATGCCACCGCGAACGGCTCGGCCCCGCGCCCGCCGCTCGCAAACGAACTTTAAACGCACGAGGGTTGGCCATGCCGCTTTTCTCGCAACATACCGCCCGGTTCTCGCCGGACGTTCCTTTGGAGGGCACCAGCTCTCGCGAGCTGCTCAAGCGGTACCAGCCGCTCGAGACACTTGCGACCGGCGGTTTTGGCTCCATCGAGATCTGCCGCGACACGCACCTGCGCCGCCGCGTCGCCATTAAACGCATCCCCCTTATCAACGGTGCCGGCATGCCCGCTAGCGACATCATGGATGTCCTGGGCGAGGCGCACACTGCCGCCATGCTTCAACATCCCAACATCGTGCAGGTTATCGACTTTACGCACGACACAGCCTATGCCTACCTGGTTATGGAATATGTCGATGGCATGTCGCTGGCCGAGTTTTTGCACCGCGCGGACGGCCACTCACTTACCTTTGACGAGGCCGCGGCCATTGCCGATGCCCTGGGCCAGGCGCTCACCTTCGCCCACAGTAATGGCGTGCTCCACCTGGACATCAAGCCCGCCAACGTGCTCATCGACCACTCGGGCAATGTAAAGCTCACCGACTTTGGCATGGCGCGGCTGTCGTCTGCTGGCGGCTTTGGCGGCTCACGCGGCGGCACCATCGGCTACATGCCGCCCGAGCAGCTCGATATCGAGACCGGCACGGTCGACGAGCGCGCCGATGTCTTTGCCCTCGCCTGTGTGATCTACGAGGGCCTGTGCGGCAGCGCTCCTTTTATGGCGGCCACGCCCGCCGACTCGCTCGGCCGCATCATCGGCGGCGCCACCTATCCCAGCGAGCTGATACCACACTTTCCCTCGGGAGCCGAGGCCGCGCTCATGAGCGCGCTCTCCCCCATGCCGCAGGACCGCCCCAACAGCATCGAGGCATTTTGCGACCAGCTCCTTGCCGGTCTGGGCAGCGTGCGCGAAGGCCGTCGCAGCCTGGAGCAAATGGTTGGCGAACTTTCGGATGACGAGCAGGAGCTCGACGATATCGAGCCGTCGCACTACGAGGACGACGTCATCGAGGTCGACCCCGCACTCGGCTGGGCGGGCACGCGCTGGAGCCATGCGCGCGACTACACCATGCGCGCTATCTCGGCGCTAACGTGCGGCACCTTTAGCTTTTTGCTGATGCAAACGGCCGGGGTCGCGGCGCTTCCCGGCCTGGTCATTGCGGCCATCGCGATCGGAGCGGCGGCTGGCCTGGCCCCCCAGATTGGCTCGGCCATCTCGGCTGTGGGCTTTTTGGTGCTCATGGCCAACGCCACCATGCAGGCACAGGGCATCCTGTCGATGCTGCCCGTCGCGGTGATCTTTGCTGCCGCCATGTCCGGTTGGTGGATCGCCTGGGGTCGCACCGAGGCTGCCGCGAGCGCCGCGCTCACCTGTGCACT
>URUI01000070.1 GCA_900551015.1 uncultured Collinsella sp. | reverse complement strand
GGGAGAAGATCAGGTCCGGTGTGCGCCCGAGCCGGGACCGTCCGCACCGGCATCCTCGTTTGAGGCACTCGTCGGCGCGCGCGATGCCGCAGGTTCCAATCCGCTCGATAGCCTAGTCGTCCCGGCGCTCTCGCCGCAGGATGCCTTGGCCGCCGCCATCGCGGGCAACGCGTATGCCACGCCGACGGAGCTGCCGGCGGGCGCTGTGCATGCCGACGAGATCGAGCGTACCTACGGTCCGCTCACCTGTAAGGCGCTACCGGCACTCATGGAGTGGCTGGCCCTGCGCTCCGACTTGGATTCCCTGGCCGGCGAGACGCATGCCATCACCATGATGACCATCCACTCCGCCAAGGGTCTGGAGTTCCCGGCGGTGTTCGTGGCCGGCATGGAGGAGGGTATCTTTCCGCACGTGCACGACTTTGGCGGCAGTGACGATCCGGGCAAGCTCGAGGAGGAGCGTCGCCTGGCCTACGTTGCCATCACGCGTGCCCGTAAGCGCCTGTTCTTGACCTATGCGGCCACGCGTCGCACCTACGGCTCGACCTCTGCCAACCCGCGCTCGCGCTTCCTCAACGAGATTCCGTTTGAGGATATCGAGTTTAGCGGTATCGGTTCTGCCGGTTTTGAGGGCACGGGCTGGGAGAAGCGCGGTGACCGTCACGGCACCTTTGGCTCGGGCATGGGCTCGGATATGTACGGCGGCAAGGTGTTTGGCTCGCATACGCGCTCGACCGGCGGTTTCGGTTCGCGCGGCGGATCGAGCTTCGACGATTTCTTTGGCGGCAGCAGCTACGGGACCGAGCGTCATCGCGGGGTCTCACCCGACGCCGGCCGTGTCGCCTCGACCTTTGGCTCGGGCGCGCCGCGAGCTAAAAAGTCGTCGTCCAAGGTGTCGCCGACGGTGGAGCGCAAGGTCGATCGCGCCAGCGCGTCGCAGGACTTTGCCGCGGGCGATACCGTGAGCCACAAGACCTTTGGCACGGGTACCGTGATCTCGGTCGCCGGAGACATGATCGAGGTGCAGTTCGAAAAAACCGGCCAGACCAAAAAGCTGATGAAAGGTTTTGCACCGATCGTCAAGCTGTCGTGATCCCGGCGGCCCCGGACAGGCGCCATGGACAACGTTGCTTGCGAACGTCGCTTTGCTCGTTCGCTTTTTGGTCTGGAGAGCCGGGTGGGCTGATAAATAGATGTGAGTAGGGGCTCTCCCGTTTGATGAGCGGGGGAGCCCCTTGTTGCGTTTTGGTTGTTGGTGCGACCTAGAGGTGGCTGATGATCAATTCCATCTTGCCTTCGAGGTCGATGGAGCTGACGGTGCTCGGGGCTAGCAGGTGGCTTCCCTTGTGGACGGGGTCGCCGCAGACGGTGCCTTCGCCGTCGATGACCGACAGACACATGAAGGGCCAGTGCTGGTCGAGGGTCTTGCTGCCGTTGACGCGCACGCGATCGACGGTGTAGCAGGGGTTGGACTCGAGTTCGGTCACGCCGTCGACTTCGGGCGCGGTCACGGTGCCGTCGGTCGGGGCCTGAGAATCAAAGTCGATGCAGTCGAGACTCTGCTCAATGTGCAGGGGACGCAGTTTGCCGTCGGTGCCGGGACGGTCGTAGTCGTACAGGCGATACGTCACGTCGCTCGACTGCTGCGTCTCCAAAATGAGCGTGCCGGTCTTGATGGCGTGGACGGTACCGGAATCAATCTGGAAAAAGTCGCCCTTGTGAATCGGCAGCACGTTGAGCATGTCGTCCCAGCGGCCGTCCTCGATCATACGCGCGGCCTCGGCGCGGTCGTGCGCGCGCTGTCCGACGATGATCGTGGCGCCGGGCTCGCAGTCCAGCACATACCAGCACTCGGTTTTGCCCAGGCTGCCGTTCTCGTGCTCGGCGGCGTACTCGTCGTTGGGATGGATCTGGATCGAAAGGTCGTCCTTGGCGTCCAGAATCTTAATGAGCAGCGGGAACCCCTTGCCCTCGCAGTTGCCAAAGAGCTCGCGGTGCTCGGCCCACAGCCATGACAGCGTGTGACCGGCGTACGGGCCCTCAGCGATCTGGCAGTCGCCGTTGGGGTGTGCCGAGATGGCCCAGCACTCACCGATGGGGCCCTCGGGAATGTCATAACCAAATACGGTTTCGAGCTGGCGGCCGCCCCAGATCTTCTCGTGAAAGATCGGCGTCAGTTTAATCAAATCGGACATGTTCATACCCCCATGGTGTTGCGCGGCCGCCCACTCTAAACGAGCCGTAACGAGCGCCCGCATGACTACAAAAACCTATGCCAACGTTACGTTGTGCAGCTCAAAGCGGTCACCAACGTTGCGCGAGATCGAATGCTCAAAGGCGGTGCCGCTATCCAAAAAGCCAATCTGGTTGAGCTCGAGCAGGGGAGAGCCGGGTTTGGTGTCCAGGCGCTCAGCCTCTTCCTCGGTTGCCGCTACGGCGCGAATGGTGCGGTGGAAGCTCGAAATCTTCAGCCCGCATTGCTTGCGGATGAAGCTGTAGACCGATCCATACAGGTCTTTCTTTTTAAGGCCCGGAATCAGCTCGAGGGGCATGTAGGTGTACTCGATAACGATGGGCTTCTCGTCGACCTGGCGCACGCGCACGATGTGATAGGCAAAGTCGTCCTCGGCAATTCCCAGCTGGGCAGCGACGTCTGCTGGCGGATTGACAATCGAGAAATCGTAGACCACCGAGGTCACCTTCTCCCCGCGGTGCTCATACGAAAAGCCCTGGGAGCGATCGTTCTTGCCCTGGAAAAACGCCTGGCCGGGAAGCCCCGCCGTGTCCTTAACGTAGGTGCCCGATCCGCGCCGGCTGGTAACAAGACCTTCATCGGTAATCTGCTCAATAGCTCGTTTGACGGTGATTTTGGAAACGCTATAGAGCTCGCAGAACTCAACGACGGTGGGCAGCTTGTCGCCCGGCTTTAGAGCGCCGTCCTCGATGCTTCGACGGATATCTGCAGCTATTGCCTCGTATTTGGGAATCATGGAACCTCCTTTCCGGCTTGATTGAGTACAAACGAAAGTATAGTCCACGCCTAAGCATCCCTATTGCGTTTTTGAAAAGTTCGAGAAAGAGATAATTGAAAAACGCTTCTCTTTAACAACTAGAGCGCTTCAAATTAATATGCACTCTAATAATGTGGTATTGAGCAAATTGATTGGCTCGAGGACGGGGTTGGGCCGTTTTGCCGCCCAGCGAACCGAATTTCATGCCTTGCGTTTTCCCAGATAAAACCTGCCAAAACAAACCTGTCCCTTTTTGACAGGTTTTTGCCTGGGGAGCGGTACCATACAGGCAATGTTTAAACGAGAAAGGTGGGCTCCCATGGAACCTAAGCAGTACTACATCGGCATCGACGTTGGCGGCACTTCGGTTAAGGAAGGCCTGTTCGACGAGGACGGCAACCTGCTTGCCAAGGCCAGCGTGCCCACGCCTCCTATCGTTGACGCCGCGGGCTTTGCCGCGGTGACCGAGGCTATCGATCGGGTGATCGCCAAGGCACAGATTCCGCGCGCCTTTGTGGCGGGCATTGGTCTGGCCGTTCCGTGCCCCATCCCGGCTTCGGGCGATGCCAAGGTCAAGGCCAACATTGCTATCAACCTGCCTGAACTGAGGATTGCCATCCAGGAGCACTGCCCCGACGCGGTCGTTAAGTACGAAAACGATGCCAACGCCGCTGCTATGGGCGAGGCCTGGCTCGGCTCTGCCAAGGGCGTACAGAACGTGGTGATGGTCACCATCGGTACCGGCGTGGGCGGTGGCGTTATCGTTAACGGCGACGTGGTATCGGGCGTTGTGGGTGCCGGCGGCGAGATTGGCCACATGTGCCTGAACCCCGAAGAGGAGCGCACCTGCGGCTGCGGCGGCCATGGCCACCTGGAGCAGTATTCCAGCGCCACCGGTGTGGTGAGCAACTACCTTGCCGAGTGCGAGAAAGCGGGCGTCGAGCCCATCGAGCTCACCGGCCCCTCCGATTCCAAGGACGTGTTCCAAGCCTGCCGCGAGGGCGACAAGCTTGCGCTGGCCGCGGCCGATACCATGGCCGACTATCTCGGTCGCGCCCTGGCGCTCATTGCCAACGTGGTCGATCCCGAGATGTTCCTCATCGGCGGCGGCGCATCCGCCTCGGCCGACGTCTACCTCGACAAGGTCCGCGAGCACTTTAAGCAGTACGCGCTTTCTGCCTCGCGCGAGACGCCCGTCAGGGTCGCCTCGCTCGGCAACGACGCCGGCATCATCGGTGCCGCCTACGTAGCCCTGCGCGCCGCCGGTAAATAGCTGGTGCGGGGGCAGGTGGTGAAAGGGGGACAGGCTTCGTCCCTGACCTCGCCTCAGCGCTTGCCCCAAATTGTGCCGCGACCCTTCCGTCTCATAAGGTTCGGCGTCAGCGTGCTACCATAGCTACGTCCAAGTACACATATCAAGTGGAGGATATCCATGGCAAACGTTCTTGTCTTTGGTCACCAGAACCCCGATAACGACGCCATCATGAGCGCCGTCGTCCTGTCCCAGCTGCTCAACCAGGTTGAGTATGCCGGCAACACCTACGAGGCCTGCGCCCTTGGTCAGCTTCCGGCCGAGTCCGCCAAGCTGCTTGCCGACGCCGGCATTGCCGAGCCCCGCGTGATCGAGTCCGTCGAGGCCGGCCAGCTCGTCGTCCTCACCGACCACAACGAGTCCGCCCAGTCTGTCGCCGGCCTTAAGGACGCCACGGTCTTTGGCGTCGTCGATCATCACCGCATCGGCGATTTCGAGACCGCCGGCCCGCTGCACTACATCTGCCTGCCCTGGGGTTCCAGCTGCACCATCGTCACCAAGCTCGCTGGCGTGCTCGGCGTTGAGCTTTCCGACGTCCAGGCTAAGCTGCTGCTCTCGGCCATGATGACCGATACGCTCATGCTCAAGAGCCCCACCACCACCGATGTCGACCGCGCCGTCGCCGCCAAGCTCGGCGAGCAGGTGGGCGTCGACCCGGTCAAGTTTGGCATGGAGGTCTTCCTCACCCGTCCGTCCGGCTCCTTCACCGCAGCCGAGATGGTCGGCAACGACATCAAGATGTTCGAGCCCGCCGGCAAGAAGCTGCTCATCGGCCAGTACGAGACCGTCGACAAGAGTCGTGCTCTCGGCATGATCGACGAGATTCGCGAGGCCATGCGTGCCTACGCCGCCGAGAAGGGTGCCGATGGCATTGTCCTGTGCATCACCGACATCATGGAGGAGGGCTCGCAGGTCCTGCTCGAGGGCGAGACCGAGGCCGCTCAGAAGGGCCTGGGCATTGCCGACGAGCACGACGGCGTCTGGATGCCGGGTGTCCTCTCCCGTAAGAAGCAGGTCGCTGCCCCCATCATGGCCGCCTGCTAGGTTTAGTTGACCAAACGCCACGACCGGATCGCGGACGTCCCGCGCTCCGGTCGTTTTTTGTGCACGGCGCCGCGTCGTCTCTTGGACAGGCGTGCCCGTGCCGTTGAGCAAATAATGTTCAACCTGTGGTTCCGCTTTTCGGCCACGCCTGCGTGCTTGTCGTGCAGGGTAGGCTAGATGCAAGCGTAATACGTTAGAGCGCGGCGCCGCCACTTGGGCGGGCCGTGCTTTTTTAAGACGGGAGCTTTCCCGTGAAAGGAGCCGCCCATGGCAGCAACTGAGCAGCTGTTCAACGTTCGTGAGCGCAAGCGCTTTGAACGTCACGACATCTGGGAGCGCATCGCCGAGAACGGTACGATTTCCGCCGCCGTCATGGTCTTCGCCGCCATCGCCGCCGTCATTTGCGCCAATACCGATGCCTACGAGGCCATCCATCACTTTTTGGAGACCCCGCTGTATGTGGGTCTGGGCAACCTTACGGCCGGTCTCACCGTTGAGCTTTTCGTCAACGACTTCCTCATGGCGATTTTCTTTTTGTTGGTGGGCATCGAGCTTAAGTACGAGATGACGGTCGGTGAGCTCAAGAATCCGCGTCAGGCCATGCTTCCCATGCTGGCGGCCGTGGGCGGCGTTGTCGTTCCCGCCTGCATCTACCTGATCTTTAACCATGCCGGCGCCCGCAACGGTTGGGCCATCCCCATGGCAACCGATATTGCCTTTGCGCTGGGCGTGCTGTCGCTTTTGGGCAATCGCGTGCCCAACGGCGTGCGCGTGTTCTTCTCGACGCTCGCCATCGCCGACGACCTCATCTCCATCGCCGCCATCGCCATCTTCTACGGTCAGAGCCCCAATCCGTTTTGGTTGGGCGCCGCCGCGCTTGTGACCTGCGCGCTCGTGTGGCTCAACAAGACGCAGCACTACCGCCTTGCCCCGTATTCGGTACTGGGTCTGCTGTTGTGGTTCTGCATGTTCAAGAGCGGCGTGCACGCTACGCTTGCTGGCGTCATCTTGGCCTTTACCATCCCGGCCAAGTGCGGTGTCAAGCTCGATAGCCTCACCGATTGGTTGGGCGAGTGCCTGCCGCTGCTCGATGATCGCTACGACGACGAGGCGCACATCCTGGGCCAGCATGACTTTACCGTCTCGACCACCAAGGTCGAGCGCGTCATGCACCGCGTGACCCCGCCGCTCATCCGCATGGAGCGTCTGATCTCCACGCCGGTCAACTTCGTGATCCTGCCGATCTTTGCGTTCGTGAACGCGCAGGTTCGCCTGGTGGGCGTGGACATGAGCACGCTGCTCACCGACCCGGTGACGCTCGGCGTGTACTTTGGCATGCTGCTGGGCAAGCCGATCGGTATTTTTGGCATGACATTTACCCTGGTCAAGCTCAAGGCTTGCCAGTTGCCGCGCAACGTCAACTGGCACATGATTGCCGGTGTGGGCATTCTGGGCGGCATCGGCTTTACGATGTCGATCCTCATCAGCGGCCTCGCTTTCCCGACGGCCCAGTTCGAGGTCCTGGCTGCCAAGGCCGCTATTCTCGCCGGCTCTGTCACCGCGGCCGTGCTTGGCATGATCTATATGAGTGTGGTCTGCAAGCACCCTGCGCCCAAGAACGAGTAAAAGCTCGAAAAAAGACACCAGAACCGGTTTGGATGCGTTCGAAACTCGGATCCGAGCGCTACTGGCCCCCTGCCAGACACGCCAGTGGTCAAAAAACGCCGTTTGTGAGTACTGTCACAAACGGCGTATCATTTTAGGTGCGGAAAATAATGAACAAAGTTATAAGAACTGTACGTTAATGAGTGACCATCGACTTCCAATTTGGCGCTAGCTGACGGTGATTAGGAAGTTTCAAGTCGAGTTTTGCCGATTTCGACCAAGAATCGCTGCTACTAAAAAGGTAACAGTACTCATATTTGCCCTTTTTTGGCCACAAGCTCTAAAACAAGCCTCGCCAAGGTCGGGAAGTGGGCCAAATCGCCGGCCTCGAGGCTTATTCCACCGTTCCGTAGACGGCGCCCCAGCCGTGGGCGGCCAAGGCGGAGTTGAGCTGGTCGCAAAGTGACTGGCGGTCGTAGTAGCCGGGCGGCAAAAGATTCACGATCTCCATGAGGTCGGGCGCCAGGTCCAAGATTTCGGCCTGTACGATCAGATCCAGGCGGTCGATGGCGTGGCGGTCGTAAAACAGTCCGTCGACCAGGCGCTGCAAGTCGCCGAATTCCTCGGCCTGAAACGATCCGTACTCCATAGTGCCTCCTTGGGCGCCCCACGCCGGCATGCGCGGCGATTCGTAATTGATTGCGATGAACTTAATCTATCACGGCTTCATAACGTTGCGACGATGGCGGTCTATACTTAGACGAACTGCAACATACCGCTTCGCGAAAGGTCGCACCCCATGCAGACGATCTACCAGAAGATGGAAACCACCGAACTCGATGCCGCCATCGAGGCGCTCAAAGCCGAGGTCGCCGAGGTCAAGGCCAAGGGCCTGGCGCTCGACATGGCCCGCGGCAAGCCGTCGCCCTCCCAGGTGGACATCTCTCGACCCATGCTCGATATCCTCAATGCCGATGCCGATCTGCATGACGGCAACGTCGACTGCTCCAACTACGGCTGCTTTGAGGGCATTCCCTCGGCACGCAAGCTGGCGGGGGAGTTCCTGGGTTGCCCTGCCGAGCAGACGCTCGTACTGGGCTCGTCGAGCCTGCTGATTGAGCATGACATCGCCGGCATGTTCTGGCGCTGTGGCTCGTGCGGCAGCGAGCCCTGGGACGCCTACGAGGCCGCGCACGACGGCAAGAAGGTCAAGTTCCTGTGCCCCGTTCCCGGCTACGATCGCCACTTTGGCATCACCGCCGACTTGGGCATCGAGAACGTCCCCGTCGCGATGACCGACAACGGCCCCGACATGGCCGAGGTTGAGCGCCTGGTTGCCACCGACGACTCCATCAAGGGCATCTGGTGCGTGCCCAAGTATTCCAACCCCACGGGCATCACCTTTAGCGAGGACACCGTGCGTCGCCTGGTCGAGATGCCCACGGCCGCGCCCGATTTCCGCATCTTCTGGGACAACGCCTACTGCGTGCACGACCTGTACGACGAGACCGACGAGCTCGCCAACATCTTCGATCTTGCCCGCGCGGCGGGCACCGAGGACCGCGTGGTGGCCTTTGCCTCGACGTCCAAGATCACCTTCCCGGGTGCCGGCATCGGCTTTATCGGTGCGAGCCCCGCGGTCATCGCCGAGTTCTCCAAGCGCCTGAAGGCTGGTCTTATTAGCGCCGACAAGCTCAACCAGCTGCGTCACGTGCGCTTCCTTCCCACCATCGAGGCGGTCAAGAAGCACATGAAAAAGCATGCCGAGTTCCTGCGCCCGCGCTTTGAGGCCGTTGAGCGTAAACTCACCGAGGGCTTGGGCAACACGGGTTGCGCCGCTTGGACTCATCCCCATGGCGGCTACTTTGTGAGTTTCGATGGCCCCGAGGGCTCGGCCCAGAAGGTCGCCGCGCTTTGTGCCGACCTGGGCGTCAAGCTCACGCCGGCTGGTGCCACCTGGCCTTATGGCAAGGATCCGCGCGACACCAACATCCGCATCGCGCCGAGCTATCCCACGGTCGAGGACCTGGAGGCCGCGCTCGATGTGCTGGTGCTGGCCGTTAAGCTTGTCGCTGCCGAGCTTGCGCGTGCCGAGCGCGCCTAACGCGTAGGGCCCCGCAAGTCCGCGCCTAGTACTATCCGCACTTTCGATACGTAAAGGAGCGTATACATGGATTTGGGTATTTCCACAAACCCCACGCCAGAGCTCTACACCATTAAGGTGACCGGTGAGATCGATATCTCTAACGCCGATAGCCTGCGCAATGCCATCGACCTGGCACTCGAGCAGCCCACCGAGGCCGTTGAGCTCGATTTTGCCCAGGTGAGCTACATCGATTCGACGGGCATTGGCGTGCTCGTGGGCGCCGCACACCACGCGGTTGACCACGGCAAGCGCTTTAGCTGCACCAATGCGCAGCCCCCGGTGATGCGCGTGGTTCAGCTGTTGGGTGTCGACCAGGAGATTTCGATCACCGCTGCGTAATCTTTGCCCCAAAAGGGCGTGCCGTTTGGCATATGTTTGTGATGCGCTCGGACGTTTTGGCGTCCGGGCGCTATACTTGACCGAATGAATAGACGAGTTCCGGCCGAATGGCGCGGTGCGGGCTCGAATCACATCGAGCCTTGGAGGTATGTGTGTTTGGTATTGGAGAAGGTGAGCTGGCAATCATCGTGGTCTTCGGCTTTTTGCTGTTTGGCCCGGATAAGCTCCCGCAGATGGGCCGTACGATCGGCCGTGCCATCCGTCAGTTCCGCGAGACGCAGGAAAAGATGACGGCGGTTGTCCAGTCCGAGATCATCGATCCGGTAAGCGAGGCCGCTTCGGCTCCGGTCAAGCCCAAGAAGGCTGCCGTCGATGACGATTCCGATGCGGACGAGGATGCTGCCGAGACGGTAGCGCCCGCCAACGCCTGGAGATCACGGACACCACGAGCCCCTTCCTCTCCCAGCTGCTCGCCGACC
>URUI01000069.1 GCA_900551015.1 uncultured Collinsella sp. | reverse complement strand
GGTGCCGGGGCAGGCGCGGGCGCCGGGGCAGGCGCGGGCGCAGGCGTAGGCGCAGTACCAGTGGCGGCCGTGGAATTGAATCCCGCAGGAGCAGGCTTCTTCTCGCCCGGAAGCACAAACGTCAGGACATCGTCGGCATCCTCGTCGGCCCACTCGCTGGCATGACGCGCCGCCCAATAGCCAACGGCGCGATACTTGAGCATCTTGCCAAACACAATGGAAAACACCGAGACAAAGGCAATAATCATCAGGAACAAGATGAGCGTGATGCCGCCGCCCCTAAAAATCGCCTCGAGGCCCGAAGGAGAGTAATAGCCGTAATAGCCATAGCTGCTGAGACCAAGGGCTGCAAAGGAGCCAAAGATGACGGTGAAGACCCCCATGATGATATTCGAAACAATGCCCGTCAAAACCTCGGGAAGAATCGAGGCGCAGAACAACTTGCCCAAATTGGCCTTGTAGGGCTTCCAAACCCTCTTGAGCGAAAACGCGCTCTCCATGCGGCCGGCGACCGCAAAGTGCATCACAGCGGCATCGCCAAACATCCTAAAGAAGATGCCCAGCACAAACGAGACGAACAGGGCAAAGACGAGCCACCCCATCGAGGCGATGAGGGTGCTCTCAAGGCCGCTCGAACCATAGAGATAATACGAACCGACAGCACCGATCACGGTGCTCTCAATCACCGAGAGCACCCCGCCAATCACCGGGATAGCGGCGATGAACTCGAGCACACCCGTAATGACAGACGAGAAGATGCCTAGTCCAAACGAGGTCGAGCGCAGCAGCGGACGCTCCATACCGTCATCATCCTTGAGCGACAGGTCGCGACCCCACTCGATAGCAAAGCCGGCACCGCACACGCTTGCCACGTAAGCGAGCAAAAAGCCAATGGCCGCCGCAATGCCACCGGTAACGGGGATGAACAGCACCAGCACCGACACGACGCAGATGAGCGCCGGCAAAAAGGCGATCTGGCACACGCGAACCAGGGCGCCGGGAACCTTAATCATGTCGTTGAAAGCCTGTGTCATGCAGCCCTTGGGCACGTTCATGACCGGCTGGGGCGCAACGAACGGCTGGGGCTGAAATTGGGGCTGCGAAGCAGAGGCAGCAGCCCGAGGGGCCGCGATATTGGGAGCACCGCACACGCCGCAGAATTTATCGTTGTCGCCCATGGGGGCGCCACACTGCGAACAGAACATCAAAATCATCCCTTCGTATCTTGAGCCAATCCTCAAATCGGAACCAATGTTTTGCATCATTATCGCCCAACATGGGGACAAATGCGCCCAAATGCGCATCTTGCAATGTAAAGGGTCTGTCGCAGCTGCTCAAAGAGACCCTCTCACTAATTCGTTCCGCGGAAGCCCTTGCCGACGATCTCGGAACTGTCGACGATCGTGATGAACGAGCCCGGGTCGATCTCGCGGACATAGCGACGCAGCTGCACGGCCTCGCGACGGCTCAGCACACTCATGATCACCGTAACGCATTTGCCCGAGAAGGCGCCGTAGCCACGGCTGATCGTTGCCGTGCGGTTGAGACGCTTGACGATAAACTCCTCGACTTTGAGCGGTTCGGCGCAAATAATCGTACAGACCTTGCGCAGGTGAATGCCCTCGATAGCCTTATCGACCACGAGCGTCTTGGCAAACAGTCCGAGCACGCAGTACAAACCGACGCGCGGGCCGTACAAGAACGCCGCGATGGTCACGATGCCGATATCGACCAACAGCAGCGCGCGGCCAATCTCGAGCGTCGTGCGGCGTTTGAGGATCATGGCCAGGATGTCTGTGCCGCCCGTGGAGGCGCCAATATCGAAGACGATGGCACTGCCGAGGGCCGGCAGGATCACGGCAAAACACAGGTCGAGCCACATATCGCCCGTCATCGAGACATCGGTCGGGATGAACAGCTCGAACAGCGAGACATAGGCAGAAAGCGCAAACGAGGCAAAGACGCTCCAAAGAATCGCCTTGCGGTCCAAGAAGATGAAGCCCAAGACGACCAGGACCGCGTTGATGATCCACATAAAGACACCGACCGGTAGGGTTGGAAACAGCGTGGACAGGATAACCGACACGCCCGAGGTACCGCCAAAGGCAAAGTGGTTGGGAGTTTTAAAGGCCACGATGGCGAACGCCGTGAGAATCAGGCCCAGGTTGAGCTCGGCAAAGAAGCGCGGAAAGCCCGGCTCCTGGCTGCGTTTTTGGCCGGCACGCTCGCCGCGCTCGATAACATCACGATCGACAACGCACTCCATCGGCACCACGGGAGGACGATGCGCCTCCTCAGCAGCACGCGATGCCGCCTCTGCCGCGGCCGCCTCAATCGCCCATGCGTTGCTTTCTGTTTCGTGTTCGTCGGCCATTACGGCAACCCCTCGTTAGCAATGTGGAAACAATGCGCCCATTAGGGTAACGCGGAACGCAGCGATTGCAACCCTTAGTTAGATGAGCGGTATGCCTGCATCGGGGGCATACAAATAACGGTCGGCCGCACATGCATCCGTGCGGCCGACCGTTTAGTATTTCCGCAGATAAAACCTGCCAAAATAAACCTGTCCCTTTTTGGAAGGTTACTCGTGCTGGTTGGTGCGGTGCTCGTACTCCTCGGGGGTGATGACGTCCTCGATGCGCAGGTTGACGCCTGCCACCTCAAGGCCGGTCATTGCAGCCAAGCGCTCGGTGACGCGTGCCTTAACGTCGTCGAAAATTGCGGGCGCATAGGCACCGTACTCGATGATGACCGAGATGTTGACAACCACGCGGTTGTCGTCGGTGACCTCGACCGTCACGCCCTTGGTCAGGTTCTCGGCACCAAACTGTTCCTGCACAAAGTGCATAAGGTTACCCTTCATGCCCAAAACGTGCGGCACCTCGCGGGTGGCCATGGCGACGATCTTCTCGATCACGCCGTTGGAATAGGTCAGCGAGTCCTCGGACTCGTCCCCCTCCTCGTCCATCTCCTCGTTGTCCTCGTCCGCATCGGACTCGGCCTCGACGAGCGCCTCGTCCTCGAGCGTCACGTCCCCGGCATCGGCGATGGCCTCGTTCGCCTCGAGCTCGGTATCGGCTACATCGACCTTCGTGTTAAAAGCCATGATTCCTCCTTATGCCTGCCGCGGATGCGACAGTCGAATACGTATTAACGGCCGCTAAACAGGCGCCCGAAGAAGTTGACGATGCCGTTTTCGCCATCACGAATCTGGCCGATCACGGCGCCGATCAGCACAAAGAATGCGATGACAAGCGTGTCCCACAGGCCCAACGTAAGTACCAGCACGGCGAGGATAAAGCCTGCCACGGCGCCGAGCGTAGTGTTGGGGTGGCGCACGGCGTAGCTCCAGATAGCAGCGCCCGTACCTTTGATGAGACCCATGGCCTCGTCAAAGTCGTTGGCGGCGCTGTCGTGCTGCTCGCCGGCCTCGGGCTTGGTGTCGGCGGACTCGCCTGCCGGCATAGCGTTCTGATCGATCGTCAGGCGCGGCGTGCGGGCGGTCTTGTCTTGGTTGGTATCACTCACCGGAAACCTCCACGGTCTGGACGGTAGTCTTGGACGGCAAAAAGCGAACGCGCGCAGTCGTGCCCGGCGTACCGAGCATGGTGTCGCAGGCCCGCTCGATACGCTGCTGCATCGCAGTGGCAAGGGAAGCGACGTCTTTATCATCGAGCGCGATGGCTTCGACCTTAAAACGAACGTGCGATTCGTCGGAACCCTGAACACGCGCCTCGATATGCTCGACCATCACGCGGTCATCGCGTTCGGCAGCAGCGCGGGCACACGAGGAGAGAGCCGCGAGCGTGACCTCGATATTGCGCTCCCCTGCCGGATGCACGCAGGACGGCTCGCGGCGAGCAAACATCAGGCGGAAGAAGACCGCCAGCACGCCAAGCGCCACGACACCGCCGCACACTGTAACGACAATGCGCGGCATGGGGTCACGCATCAGCAGCATAAAGCGGTAGGTATATGGCCCCCAAAACTGGCAGACCAACGTGCCCAGCGCCACGACGGCGGCGGCAAGATATACGATCGCTAGGGCTCGTTTGAGCACGCGCATGCGGCGCTCCCTTCAAATCTCGATCCACAGAATGCAAAACGATTCGCATCATTATAAAAGAGCCGGGTCCGGTGCCATACGCACGCGGATCCGGCTCATCTATTCCACGAGGCTTGCATGCTCGCTTCATTATGCCCAGATATGCACGGCTTAACCCGTGCAGGCGCTACTCCTCCTCGAGGGCAGCGATGACCTCGTCGGTCATGTCCATGGTGCTGTAGACGTCCTGGACGTCGTCGAGCTCCTCGAGACGGTCGATGAGGCGCTGAACCTTCTTGGCGTCGGTACCGGAGACCTCGGTCGGGGTGGTCGGAACCATGGTGGTCTCGGAGCCCTTGACCTGGATGCCCTGCTCCTCGAGTGCCTTGGAGACAGCCATGACGTCGTTGGCAGCGGTCCAGACGATCCACTCCTCGCCGGCGTCCTCGTAGTCCTCGCCACCGGCCTCGGCGATTGCCATCATGAACTCATCCTCGTCACCGGCAGCACCGTTGGCGATCATGGTCTCCTTCTTGGCATTCTCGTCCAGAATCTCCTTGGCGACGACAATCTGGCCCTTGCGCTCAAACTGGAAGGCGACGGAGCCGGAGGTGCCCAAGTTGCCACCAGCGTGGGAGAAGGCGGAACGGACATCGGCGGCAGTACGGTTGCGGTTGTCGGTCAGGCAGTCAACATAGACGGCGACACCGGCGGGACCGTAGCCCTCGTACACGATGTTCTCGTAGACGGCGGCATCGGCACCCGAACCAAAAGCCTTGTCGATAGCGGACTTGATCTTGTCCTTGGGCATGGACTGAGCCTTGGCCTTAGCAACGGCAGCGGCGAGGCTGGCGTTGTTCTCGGGCAGCGGGTCACCGCCGAGACGGGCAGCAACGGTGATGTTGCGGCTCAGCTTGGAGAAGAGGGCGGAACGCTTGGCGTCCTGCGCGCCCTTACGATGCTTGGTTGTGGCCCACTTAGAGTGTCCGGACATACGTGTCTCCTATCGGTTTCGACCTAAAGCCCAGCGCAGACGCTCGGGCAATATAAACAAACGTCGTTATGATATACCTACTGGCCTGCGAGATAAACCCCAAAATGAAGGCGTCGTGATGATGCCATCCTTTGGTGCAGAGCAACCTGTCCCCTTTGCACCAAATTAGGACCAGAGAAGGTCGCTGCGAGTGATGGTGGCGCCGATGGCAAAGGGCATGCAGGCGATAACCGGATACAGGTAGCGCATATAGGTCGAACCGTTGCAGGGACCGATCAGACACACGGCGAGCACGCCCAGCAGCGGCACCCAAATGGCCAGCCCGCGCCACGAATGGCGGCGCAACAGGTAGACCACCACGGCGATCATAATCCACACATAGGTGGCCGAGCTCATGGTGAGCGAGATAAACGGGATGCGCTGCACCGCCACGCGATACAGGTTGATCAGGTGGTCGCACCAGCGCACAACCTTGCTATCGACCGGATGGAAGTCAAAGTACTTGAGGTTATCGGGCTTCGCCATAATCTCGGCACTGCGCGCCGTGCTGTAGACCCACGCATCGCGGGCACTCGGATAAAAGTAGCCGTAGTAGTTATTGATGAGCGCCGAGATGTAGCACTCGGGATCCTTTTTGAACATCTGCGCCCAGACCTCAAAATAGGCCTTGATGTCCTCCTGCGAGGCGTACTCGTTAAAGCAATTTTTGACGGCGTCGGACTTGTCGGGGTTGTAACGGCGGCCCAGATTGTCGTACTTGAGCACACGGTCGATCACGGCACGCTCATCGTCGGTCACCAAGCCGTCGCAAGGAGCCTCCACGATAGTGCCGTCCTCCTTAACCGTAGGGTTGACACCCGAGTTGAGGCCGTCGTGCTTTTGGACGAAACGAGCCGTCTGCTGGAACGGAATCGAGAGGATTTCGCGCTTGGAACCAGGCGTAATGTCGTGTGCCGGCATAAAGACCTTGGTGAAGTACATATTAGAGGCAAGGCAGAGTCCAAGCACCGCAAGAACTCCCACCCAGCGGAAACGCGAGATGGCGCCCGAAGGCGCAGCACCAGCCTGCTTGGCTGCGCGACGAGCCACATGCGCGTCCCATGCGCAAAACGCCGCCGCGATTACGCATGCCGCCAGGGGAAACACCAGGCCGCCGTTGCGCAGAAACGTGGAACCCATGGCACCCAGAGCGAGCAGCAGCCAGTCATGGCGCGCAAAGAGCACGGGCCTCTGTTCGCCCGCACGCTCGGCATTGGCATCGCGACGGGGCAGGCCGCATGCCACGAGCTTCACGGCCTGCACCAACAGCACCAAAAACGCGTCGGCAAACAGCACATCTTTGGTAAGCAGGGCCGCGTAGTTGGAGAACATGGGCATAAACACAAAGAACAGCAAGATCACGCCGCGGACCGGCAGACTCACGCCCAGCTTGCGCAGCGACGAGATGGAATAGGCCATGCAGGCGGCCGTGATGACGAACTGAGCGCAGGTGTAGATGGCAAGACCTGCGTTGGCGCTGTTGAACAGTGAAAGCCCCAGCTGGACGCACGAACCGATGATAGCCGTGTGCACCACGGGGTGATGTCCGTTGAGCAACACATTGGGATTGAGCAGACGCAGGTAGTCACTCGTGCCGTTGGGGTAGTTGAACCACTGGCGAATCTGCGCACCCGTATCTCCCATAAAAAGGCCGGGCAGCGAAGCGATGAGCGTGGGCGCCCAGGCGACCATAAGCACCAGGAAGGGCCCGGCAAAGGGATGGACCGAGAGCACGGCGTGAGCCACACGCCATACGCGGCCAAAGTGCGCTTCGGAAAACGGAATGCGCCGAGAGCTCAGCCAATCTAGACACTCAAAAGCCAGGTAGAAGGCAACGACCGCCAAGAGCATCCAGCCCGCACCGCCTATCCAGGCGCAGATGATGCGAGCCTTGTCGCCGAGCACGATCTCGGCAGAATCGGTGAGGTCGTAGCTGCGGCCAAACACCATGCAGACGGCAAAGAACAGCGACGGAAGGATCACCGAAGGACGCCAAGCATCGCCGCGGCCAAAGAATACGTAGCGAAACGGCAGAGTGAGCAGGCAAGCAAGCGCAAGCAGCATGACCGCGTCGGTATGGCCGGCAAACGAGAGGAGCACCTCGTAGCACACGTACAGCATGCCCGAGGCTTTGGGGTCAATCGCCAAGACTGCGTTGCTCGAGACCGGCGCGGGATCGATGGAAAACGCCGTGGTCGCCAACAGCGCGAGCAGAAATGCGATGAGCGTCTGCTTGGCGGGGTAGCGCTTAAACCAGACGATGCGGGCGGCGTCGCGCGCAGCCGTTGTGGAGAGGTCGGAATCCTTCACAGTCCAAAGAGCCTTTCTAGAAACCTGCCAAAAAGGGACAGGTTTATTTTGGCAGGTTTTATCTGGGAAAACGTTACGGTTCTGTCATCGTTGCCCAGCAAACCACCACAAAGGTGCCTGTCCCTTTTGTGGTGGTTTTGGTGATTAGGCGTCCAGGTAGATACGCTGGGGACGATTGCGGTGTCGGGCGAAGATGATGAGCGCCAGGCCAGCGATTACGAGCGGCAAACTCAGCAGCTGGCCCATGGTGATAACGCCTCCCAGCAAATAACCCAGCTGGGCATCGGGCACGCGCACGAACTCAACGAGAAAGCGGACGATGCCGTACCCCATCACGAACACGCCCATAAACGTGCCCTGGGGCAGCAGCGGCTTTTTGCGGCTGAGCACCTGCAAAATACAGAAGAGCACGACGCCCTCTAGGAATGCCTCATAGAGCTGGGAAGGATGGCGCGGCATATCGCCCGCCGTGCCGCCAAAGACCACACCCCAAGGCAGATTGGTCGGCTTACCCCACAGCTCGCCGTTGACGAAATTGGCACAACGGCCCAGGCACAGGGCCAGCGGGGCGCCGATCACGGCAAGGTCGGCGACGGTCCAGGCGTCGAGCTTATACATGCGGCACACGATGATGCCGCCCAAGATGCCGCCCACCAGGCCGCCGTGGAAGCTCATGCCGCCCTCGTTGGTGGCAAAGATCTCGAGCGGGTGGGTCCAATAGTAGCCATCGCCGTAAAAGACGACGTAGAACAGGCGCGCGCCGATGATGAGGCCAAAGACCGCGCCGACCACGACGCTCGTCAGGTCATCAATCGTAATGTCGAAGCCCCAACGACGCTGCGTGCGGTACATAACGACCGCCGTGAGCAGAGCGCCGACCACGTAGGCCAGGCCGTACCAGTAGATGGTGATGGGGCCCGCCGAGATCGCGACGGGATCAAGCATATGGTAGAGGTCGTTGAGCATGTCGACCCTCCTACTCCCTACATACAAATGCGGCCGCGGGCCTTGCGCTCGCAGCCGCATATTTGGGCGTAACGTCTATGCGGAGTATGCCGTCCGCAGCTTTCGCATCTTAGAACGGCGCGTACTCGTCGTACAGGTCGTCGGTCTCGCCGGAGGCATTGACCTGCTCGACACGGGTAACGCCGGGCACATGCTCCTTCAGGATGCGCTCGATACCCATGGAAAGGGTTAGCGAGCTCATGGGGCAGCCGGCGCAGGCGCCCTGCAGCTCCAGCTTGACAACACCCTCGTCGTCGACGCCCACGTACTCCATATCGCCGCCATCGGCCTGCAGGTTGGAGCGAATCTCTTCAAGAACCTTCTTAAGCAGCTCTTCGTTAACAGCCACAGGGGCTCCTTTCTCACAATAACGCGGGCACGCCCGCGGACAGGGGCTATGTTACTACAGCCATGTACCCGCTTAGGCGCCAGCCATGCGTGCGGACACGACTTTCACGAGCAGTCAATTTGGGACGGGGCTCTTTTGGCTGTTTTGCCGCCAGCTGGCGTTGGCACGCGCTACTGCCGAGCCTGTCCCCCGGTACCAATCTGGACATCGACGATGACCTGGCGGTAGCTGATGCCGCAGGAGTCGAGAATGCGGCGGCTGATACGGCCGTCATCGGTGTCGGCGTACTTGTTGTCCAGGTAGACAACCTCGCCCACGCCCACCTGCGCCAAAATCTTGGCGCAGTCGTGGCACGGGAACAGCGTGACGTAAACCGTGGAATCCTCGAGGTCCTTGAGCGAGCCACGGTAGTTGAGCACGGCGTTGGCCTCGGCATGGACCACGTAGTTGTGCTTGTCCTGCAGCGGGTCGTCGCTCGTACCCCACGGGAAAAAGTCGTCGTTGAGCGCCGAGGGCGTGCCGTTGTAACCCACCGAAAGGATGCGGTGGTTGGTGCTGGCGATGCACGCTCCCACCTGCGTGTTGGGGTCCTTGCTGCGGCGCTGCGCGGCGATGGCCACGCTCATAAAGAACTCGTCCCAGCTAATAACGTCGCGGCGCTTGCCCGACGCGGTTTGATGAAGATCGTCCGACATGGCAGACACCTCCGCAATCGCAATAGTTTGGCCCATTGTAGCAGGTGAAAGGTAGGGGCGCTTATCCCACCAGCCCCTCGCCCTACGCGCGGCGGGGCTTTTGGTTGATGCGGTAGAGCTCGGCGAGACCCCGCAACGTCAGCGCGTCGTCTACCGTCAGGCTATGGCCGACCAGCGCCGCAAGTGCCTCGGCATCGTCGCCGGTAATGACGATGGGCACATCGCCCTCCCCCGCGGCCTTGGTCGCGCGCATCTCGGCAAGCACCATGTCGAGCATTCCGTCGATGCGGGCTACCTCGCCCAAAACCACACCCGAGCGCATGGCCTCACGCGTGTTGCGTCCGATGACGTGCGTTGGCGCCGAGGGCTCAACCTGGGGTAGGCGCGCTGCTGCCGCCGAAAGCGAACGGGCGCCGAGGGCCAGGCCTGGCGCGATAACGCCGCCCACAAAGGTACCGTGCGCGTCGATGACCTCGATATTGGTCGTCGTGCCCAGGTCAATCACGATGCACGGCG
>URUI01000068.1 GCA_900551015.1 uncultured Collinsella sp. | reverse complement strand
GCTGCCTCCAACGGTGACGTCGCAAGGGCCGCCGAGCACGCGGCCGCAAAGCGCGCCGAGGTCCAGATCGAGCAGGTCAAGGTCGACTCGACTGCTGCTGCCACGCTCGAGTCGTACTTTAACTTTGGTGCGTACGCGATCATCTCGTCGGTCATCGTGTCGGTGGGATTGGTGTTCTCGGGCATGAACGAGCCCGAGCGCGTGCGCCGCATGGAGGCCAGCCCGGTCTCCGGGCGTCAGCGCTCGCTTGCCGTGTTTGCGGCCGCCGCCGTGCTCACCGTCTGCATTTGGCTTGTGTCGAGCATGATGGGCGTCGTGGGCTTTGCCGGAGCGGTTGCCGAGGTTGGCGTGGATCGCGTGTGCCTAGCGCTGGCGGCAACGCTTGCCCTGGCGTGCACGCCGCTGGCCGTTGGCTTTACGCTGTCGAGCTTGGGCGCGCGCGAGGAGCTGCTCAACGGCGTGGGCAACTTACTCGGCATGCTCATGACGTTTTTGGGCGGCGCCTGGATGCCGCTGTCGCTCATGGGTTCGGCCGTGCAGACCGCGGCGCATTTTGTGCCGACATATTGGGTGAACGACGCGATTGGCAAGGCACTTGCCTCGGACCTGACGCCTGCCGTGCTGGGCGACATCGCCTGCGATCTGGGCGTCACGGTGCTCTTTGCCGCGGCCATCGCCGCCGTAGGCCTAGCCCTCGCCCACAACAAATCCCGCGCCTAGCCACCTAGTCATTGGGGACGTTCTTAAACGACTAGTCATCGGGGACAGTCTTTGCTGATTCGCCGGTCCGCCGGTCGGGTTGGTAAGGACTGTCCCCAATATGCCGGCCTTTGGGGGCGTTCCTTTCCTGCCGGCAGTTAGGGACAGTCCCCAAGTGTCGGGTGGCGAAAGAGTGTCCCTAGCTGTGTTCATTTAAGTACGTCCCCAAACGACTAGTCTTGAAACAAATCCCCACTCTCGCCCAAAAATAGTTCGCCCCGGTTTACTATTACCCTATAAAAGTAGCAACAGGCTAACAATGGGGGATACCATGGCAACGCAGAAAGCCTACGTCCAGGTTAAGGATCTCAAAAAACACTACGGCGACGGTGATGCGCGCCTGACGGTACTCGATGGCATCGACACGTCCATCAACCGCGGCGAGATCTGCGTCATGCTGGGGCCCTCGGGCTCGGGCAAGTCGACCTTTCTCAACCTGATCGGCGGCCTGGAGGATGCCGACGGTGGCTCCATCATGGTGGACGGCTGCGACCTCACGGTGCTCAAACCTACCGATCTGGGCGAGTATCGCCGCCGTGAGCTGGGTTTTGTCTTCCAGTTCTACAACCTGGTGCCCGACCTTACCATCAAGGAGAACATCGAGGTCACGGCGCACCTGTCCAAAAACCCGCTCAATGTCGACGACCTGCTGCGTTCGCTGGGCCTCTACGAGCACCGCAACAAGTTTCCGCGCCAGGTCTCGGGCGGCCAGCAGCAGCGTTGCGCCATCGGCCGCGCACTCGTCAAAAACCCGGGCCTGCTGCTGTGCGACGAGCCCACCGGCGCGCTTGACTACAAGACATCCAAGGAAATCTTGCAGCTCATGGAGGACGTCAACCGCACCTACGGCTGCACCATCATCATCGTCACCCACAACGCCGCCATCGCGCGCATGGCCAACCGCGTGCTGCGCCTGCGCGACGGCCGCATTGTCGAGGACGAGCTCAACGAGTCGCCCGTCGCGGCCGCCGAGCTCGATTGGTAGGCGGCGCCATGACACCTCTCGCAAAACGTCTCCCGCGCGAGCTGCGCCGCAATATCGGCAAGTACCTGGGCATCTTTTTGCTTATGTGCGGAAGCATCGCCCTCACGTCGGGCTTTTTGCTCGCAGCGCATTCCGTCGGCTGCCTTATCGACGACATGCGTGACGAGTACACGATTGAGGACGGCCGCGTGACCACTTCTTTCGAGGCCACCGACGAACAGCTCAAGGCTGCCGAAGACGCGGCTGAGGACGTCGGCGGCGCTACGTTCTACAAGAATTTCTCCATCGACGCCATCATCAAAAAGGCGGCTGGCGACGACGGCACCAAGCGCACCCTGCGCACCTATGCGCACCGCACCGAGGTCGATATCGCGTCCTACTGTGAGGGCAGGCAGCCCAGGGCGGACGATGAGGTGGCAATCGACCGTGTCTTCGCCACCAACAACGACCTCGCCGTGGGCGATAAGGTCGAGCTTGAGGGCCGCACCTACACCATCTGCGGCATCATGACGCAGCCCGATAGCCAGGCGCTGTTCCTCAACAATTCGGACTTTACGGTGAACACCATCACGTATGGCGTCGCCGAGGTCACCGACGCCGGTTTTACCGCGCTCGAGGATGCCGGTGGCGCGCCTGCCTACACCTACTCCTTCACCTTTGCCGATCGCGACCTCCCCACCGCGGACCGCGTCGATGCCGAGCAGGATATGGTCGAGGCGCTGGCGGATGCCGATGCGCGTGTCGACGATCTGATTGATGCCGATTCCAACCAGGGTATTGGCTATGCGCGCGATGACGTGGACGGTGACTCCATGATGTGGATGACACTGCTCGACATCATCATCGTGATCATGGCATTCGTCTTTGTGGTCCTTACCGACGCCACCATCGAGGAGGAGAGCGCCATCATCGGCACGTTGCTCGCCAGCGGCTATCGCCGCCGCGAGATCGTGCTGCACTACCTGGCACTTCCCGCCATCGTGGGCGTGCTCGCGGCGCTTTTGGGCACCGCGCTCGGCGTTGCGTTCTTTACCGAGCCCATGCGCGGTCTCTACTACGGCTCGTACAGCCTGCCGCCCTTCCAGGTGTACTGGAGCTGGGAGATCTTCGTGAAGTGCGCCGTGGTTCCTGCCGCCGCGCTCATCCTTATCACGCTGGTGGGCCTGCTTCGCAAGATGGGCAAGACGCCGTTGCAGTTCCTTCGTCACGAGGCGAGCGGCAAATCGGGCACCAAGCGCGGCGTGCAGCTGCCGGAGCGCGTGGGCTTTGTCTCGCGCTTCCGCCTGCGCATCTTCCTGCGCAACCTGGGCAACTTCGCCACGCTCTTCGTGGGCATTGCGTTTGGGTCGCTGCTTTTGCTCTTTGGCCTGGCGATCCTGCCCACGATGACGCACTATGCGGACAACCTGGAGACGAGCCTGGTCGCCGAGCACCAGTACACACTCAAGGCTCCGCTAGAGCTCGAGGGCACTGCCGAGGAGCGCGAGCAGTGGTCGGCGCTCGAGCGCTTGCGGTCGGTTGACGGCACGCTGCTTTCCGCCGCTCAAGATGCCGATGACGAGCTTGACGATGCGGCCGATGAGGCGCAGACGGCAGCCGATGCCGCGACCGCATCTCCGTCTGCCGAGAGCCTGACCGCGGCACAGGACGCGCTCGCAAGCGTTCAGGACAAGAAGGATGCGCTCTATGCGCGCCTCGACGACCTGGCCGATGCCCTTGGCTGCGACCGCGACGGGGCTATCGACCTGATCGACAAGGCCTCTAAGATCGATACCGACAACGATGACATTCACCCGGTCAACACGACCGACAACGGTGCGGGCGCAATCGCGCAGGCCGAGAAATATGTCGTTTACCAGCTGCAATACGACCGTGGCGATGGTAATGGCGAGGAGACGATTTCTGTCTACGGCATCTCGGCAAACTCGCGCTACTGGAAGGACCTCAACGTCGGCGATGGGCGCGTCGTCTTTGGCGGCGGTCTGCTCGATAAGTTTGGCTGGAGCGAGGGCCAGAAGGTCACGCTCAGCGACAAGTACGAGGGCGAGCATTATTCCCTTGAGTATGCGGACAAGGACTGTGCCTGGGGCTCCAAGTCGGACATGAATATCTATATGAGTATCGACGACTTTAACGGGCTGTTCGACAACGACGCCGCCTACTTTAACGGCTATGTGAGCGACGAGAAGCTCGACCTCGACGCGCGCTACTTTGCCGGCGACACCACGCCCGACGACATGCGCGCCGTGGGTGACCAGTTCATCGGCATGATGAGCGACATGATCGGCATGATGGTCGGGCTCGCGGTGTTTATCTTCCTGCTGTTTATGTACCTGCTGACCAAGGCTGTGATCGACCACAGCGCCCGTTCGATTGGCTACATGAAGGTCTTTGGCTATCGCGATAGCGAGATCTCGCATCTGTACATCCGCTCGATTACGCTGTGCGTGGTGGCGTCGCTCGTGCTGAGCCTGCCGGTCATAATTGGTTCGCTCACGGCCATCTTCCGCTCTATGTTGCTCGCCTACAACGGCAATATCGAGATCTACGTGCCCGCTTGGTCCATGGCTGCATGCGTCGGCATTGGCTTTGCGACCTACCTGGTCGTGGCGCTGCTGCACACGCGCTCCATCAAGCGCGTCAGCCTGGCCGAAGCCCTCAAAGTCCAAGAGTAGTCATTGGGGACGTTCTTAAATGACTAGTCATCGGGGACAGTCTTTGCCGATCTGCCCGCTCGCCGGCCGGGCTGACAAGGGCTGTCCCTGGCGGCACTCATTTAAGTCTGTCCCCAATGAGTGCCTAGCGACTCGGCGTTGCGCTTGACTTCAACCCCACTTCAACGGGTACCATCCTCTATGTCTGTAACGCCATATAGACCGAGGGGATAGATCTATGACCGCAACCGCACCCGCAGCACCGGCAAAGGTGTACTTCACCAACCTGCGCACGCATGCTCGCGAGAGCCAGCTCGACAAACTCAAACGCCTCATTCGCCGCGCCGGCATTGAGCAGATCGACTTCGAGAACAAGTTCGTCGCCATTAAGATTCACTTTGGCGAGCTGGGCAATCTGAGCTTTTTGCGCCCCAACTACGCCCGCGCCGTCGCGGATGTCGTGAAGGAGCTGGGCGGCAAGCCCTTCCTCACCGACTGCAACACGCTCTATGTGGGCAGCCGCAAAAACGCGCTCGAGCACATCGACACCGCCTACCAGAACGGCTTTACCCCGTATGCCACGGGCTGCCAGATCATCATCGCCGACGGCCTCAAGGGCACCGACGAGGCGCTCGTTCCGGTCGAGGGCGGCGAGTACGTGCGCGAGGCAAAGATCGGCCAGGCACTCATGGACGCCGACATCGTGATTAGCCTCACCCACTTTAAGGGCCATGAGCAGGCCGGCTTTGGCGGCGCCATGAAGAACCTGGGTATGGGCGGCGGTAGCCGTGCCGGCAAGATGGAGCAGCACGCCGCTGGCAAGCCGAGCGTCGATACCACCAACTGCGTTGGCTGCCGTGCCTGCGAGAAGATATGCGCGCACAGCGCCATCACGTTTGACGGTACGCGTGAGCGCGAGCTTGCCAACGGCAGCACTCGCACGGTTCATGTGGCTGCCATCGACCACGATCGCTGCGTGGGCTGCGGCCGCTGTATCGGCGTGTGCAACCAGGACGCCATCAAGCCCGGCTATGACGCCGCGGCCGACGTGCTCAACTGTAAGATCGCCGAGTACACCAAGGCCGTTGTCGACGGCCGCCCGAGCTTCCATATCTCGCTTGCCATGGACATTAGCCCCAACTGTGACTGCCACGCCGAGAACGACACGCCCATCGTCAACGACATTGGCATGTTTGCGAGCTTCGACCCGGTCGCCATCGATCAAGCCTGCGCCGACGCCGTCCTAGCATCCGAGCCGTTGCCCAACACCGTGCTCACCGACAGCGCGGCCAAAATGGAGCACGACCACGAGCATCTGGAGGGCGAGCAGGCCAAGGACCCCTTCTGCATCACACATCCCGACACCGACTGGCGCTCCTGCATCGCACACGCCGAGAAGATCGGCCTGGGCACGAGCAAGTATGAGCTCATCGAGGTCAAATAGCGCCTAGCTATTGAACATATCAAGTGCCTTTGTGGCGTAAGTCGAGCAAAAGCCGCCCGCGAGCACAGCGCTCGCGGGCGGCTTTCCGGAAGTATGCGGCAAATTTCGAGACCGCCGAGCACACGACGTTTTTTGGCAACAAAACCCCTGATAAATTGTTGATAAAACTGCGGTCTGGTCGGCAGTTCCAGATTTTGCCGCATACTTCCGAAAATAGGGGGTCAGATAAAGCCCCGGACGTTGCTTTTTGCCTAAAAATTCTTTCCGAGGAAGTCGTCGACCGTGTTCCAGTAGAGCTCGGGATCGACCTGCGCGCTCTTGGCGTGCGTGGCGCCATGGATGGTGAGCTTTTGCTTGATCTTGCTGGCGCACGCGTCGTAGTTTTGGTCGAGCATACTGTACGGCACAAAGGTATCTTGATCGCCATGGATAAAGAGCATGGGGACCGTCGCGTGTTTAAGCTGCTCCACGCTGCTCGCCGTATGAAAGTCGTAGCCCGCGCGCACCCTGCACACCAGGTTCGCCACATCGAGCAAGGGGAAGCTGGGCAGGCCGAACACGTCCTTGAGCTGTAGGGAAAACTCGTCCCAAACACTCGTATAGCCACAGTCCTCGATAATGCATTTCACGTTTGCGGGCAGAGATTCCCCCGCGACGTTCATAGCGGTTGCCGCACCCATCGACTCACCAAAGACCAGGATGCGTGCCTCGGGGTCAGCCTGAACGATTTGCTCGATCCATGCGACGATGTCGAGGCGCTCGGGCCAGCCCATGCCGATATAGTCGCCGCCGGAGCGCTCGTGGGCGCGGGCGGCGGGTGCGAGTACGTTCATGCCGCGGTCGTGGAAGCGCTTGACGTATCGGGCCATACCGATGGGCTCATCGGTGTATCCGTGTAGGCAGACAGCGTAATCGTGGGTGTTCTCCGAGGCGGCGAAATACCAAGCGGCGAGCTCGGTTCCGTCATCTGCGGTGAGGCTGCTGCTCTTGCGGTTTTCCTTAAACCATGCCCGCGCCTCGGTGTCCTCGGCATCCGGCTGCTCACCTTCTTTGTCGTTCTTGCTATCCTGCATCATCTTCATGGTGTACGGCGCTTGGGGGTTCAGGGCAAAGTCAAACAAAAAGTTGCCGGCAAATCCAAGCAGCGCGACGACGAGCACCAACGCAACAACGCCGGCTATCTTGAGCTTCCGATGGGGGTGTGCGCTTTGAGGCATTTACGGTTCTCCTTATAGATGTTAATACATCAACATTTAAAACAAGCGCATTATGGATGTTCGCCGTTGATGCGTCAACAAGCAAAGAATGGGTAAACAAAGGGACACGTATGGTGCAAATTTCGCACGTGCCCAGACGCTTTGATATAGTGTTGAGAACTCTTTACATTGGAGGATGTAACCGGCATGTCCGATTCGAGCGACAGTTCTAAGCCGCGACCCAAGACCGCGGCCGTTCCACACTACACGGTGGGCGAGGAGATCATGAACTCCGTCACCCATGGTGTCGGCTGCCTGCTGGGTATCGCGGGCCTGGTGCTCCTGATCGTATTCGCTGCCCTGCGCGGCGGAGGCCCGGCCCACATGGCCGCGGCGATTGTCTATGGCGTCAGCATTATTCTCGAATACCTCGCCTCCACGCTCTATCACGCGATTCAGCCCGCGCGCGCCAAGCGCGTGTTTCGCATCATCGACCACAGCTGCATCTACCTGCTCATAGCCGGCAGCTATACGCCGTTTTGCCTCATCACGCTCGCAAACGACGGCGGCCCTACGCTGTTCTTTGCCGTGTGGGCCATCGCCATTATCGGCATTGCCCTCGAGTGCTTTATGCGCGAGCGTCAACCGCACTGGGTAAGCGGCCTGGTCTATCTGCTGATGGGCTGGCTCGTTGTCTTTAGGCTGCCCGAGCTCGTGTCGCTGCTCAACCCCGTGGCGCTTGCCCTGCTCGCTGTCGGCGGCGTGTGCTACACCGTGGGCGTGCCGTTCTACATCGCCAAAAACGTGCGCTATCTGCACAGTGTTTTCCACTTGTGGGTGCTCGCCGGCAGCATCTTCCAGTTCATGGCGGTGATTCTCTTCGTAATCTAGCGATCGCGTCTGTGCCCGCGGACCTATCCAAGCGGCCGCCGGGCGCAATTGCCCTATCCGTCACCTACGCTTACTACCCAACGTCCCGAATCTTGGAGGTTCGAGAAACTCCCGATGGACATAACCATCTCCCTTATTACCACGCTCGTTTTAACGCTTATCAACGGCTACTTCTCCATGTCCGAGATGGCTCTCACCACGGCTAAGCGCGCCGTGTTGGAACACGATGCCGAGGAGGGCGATAAGCGCGCCGAGCGCGCCGTCCAGCTTGCCGCCGATTCCGACCAGCTGCTCGCCACCATTCAGGTCGCCATCACGCTCGTGGGCTTCGCCTCGTCCGCCGTCGCCTCGACGAGCCTGTCCGACCCGCTCGCCACATGGCTCATGAGCTTTGGCATCGCGCCGCTTTCCGCCATCGCGCGCGGCCTGGCGCCGGTCATCATCACCGTCGCGGTCGCCTTTGTGTCCATCGTGATCGGCGAGCTCGTGCCCAAGCGCATCGGCCTTGCTAACGCCGAGGGCGTATCCAAACAGGTCGTGGGACCGCTCTCCGTGTTCCAAAAGATCGCCCGCCCGCTCGTGTGGCTGACCGGTGCCTGCTCCGACGGCCTGGCCCGCATCCTGCGCATCAAGAGCGCCGATGACCGCCAGAACGTCTCGGAGGAAGAAATCAAGTACATGGTCTCGGAGCAGGACGACCTGCTCGACGAGGAAAAGCGCATGATCCACGAGATCTTTGACCTGGGCGACACCGTTGCCCGCGAGGTCATGGTGCCGCGCGTGGACACCACCATGTGCGAGGACGACGAGACGGTCGCCGACGTGTTGTCCACCATGCGCCAGACTGGCTTCAGCCGCATCCCCGTCTATCACGAGGATCCCGACAACGTCGCGGGCATCGCGCACATCAAGGACCTGATCCAGCCCGCGCTCGACGGCAAGGGCGACCAGCCCATCGCTGGCTTTTTGCGCGATGCCACCTTTGTGCCCGACACCAAGGACATCCTGCCGCTGCTGTCCGAGATGCAGACTTCGCACGACCAGATTGTGGTCGTCGTGGACGAGTACGGCGGCACGGCCGGCATCATCACCATCGAGGACATCGTCGAGGAGATCGTCGGCGAGATCGAGGACGAGTTCGATCCCGACAACAAGTACCTCACGCGCCTCTCGCGCCGTGAGTGGCTCGTCGATGGGCGTTTTTCGTGCGATGACGCGATTGAGCTTGGTTGGCCGCTCGAGGAAAGCGATGATTATGAGACCATCGCCGGCTGGATTTTGGAGCTTTGCGACTCGGTGCCCGACATCGGAGAGGTGTTTGAGGTCGCGGGGTACAAGTTCAAGGTACAGTCGATGCGTGGCCAGCGTATCTCGCTTATTCGCGTGATCGCTCCGGCCGAAACCGATAAGAAGGATTCCGAGCCCCCGGCAGAGAAGCCGGCGGCGTCGGGTGCGGGCTCTGCGGATCCGCACGACGGCGACGAGTAGGGCAAGGACGAGTAGGGGAGAGTTATGGCAGGCCTGTTCAACATCCTTAAGGTCACCGTCAGCGAGGACAAGATTTGCGCGCACGTGCTGGTGAACCCCGGCATGCCGCTCATGACCTCGGAGGATATCGAGGCCACGGCGCGCGTGTACTACCTGGTGCCCGCGATTGCCAAGCACCTGTGCCTGGGCGACTCCGGCCGCGAATTCCAGGACTGCATGGGCCAGACCGAGCTTTGCCATCTGCTGGAGCACGTGACGGTCGAGCTCATGAACGAGACCGGTCTTGCCGGCAGCATCTCGTGCGGTCGCACGCGCGTGAGCGAGCATGACGAGCGTGTCTTTGAGATTGAGCTTTCGTGCCCCGATGATGCGCTGGCCATCGGCGCGCTGTCTTCGGCCACCTTTATGATGGACTGGGCGTACCTGCACGCCGACCAGCCCACTCCCGATGTGGACGGTACGGTTGCGGGCTTGCGCAACCTGGTGCTGGGTATGCGCGCCGAGGCCGAGGGCAAGGACCCGCACGAGGCCGTTGCCGCTGCGAACGGCGAGGACGTGGCTGAGGATGCGCCCGAGCACGACGCTCCTGCCGAGGCCGACGCTG
>URUI01000067.1 GCA_900551015.1 uncultured Collinsella sp. | reverse complement strand
CCAAGGTCAGCGTGACCAGCATCGTGCACAAGGCCGAGCAGACCACGCTGGAGCGGCCGGGCTTCCTCTCCAAAGACGGCCTGACCGCCGCCGAGATGGGCACGGCCCTGCATGCATTTCTGGAGCACGCCGATTTTGCGGCGCTGGCAGAGGCAAAAGCAGCCGGGACGCTGGACGAAGCCATCGGGGCGGAACGTGACCGGCACTTAAGCAGCGCGACAAGCTCGACAGCAGCCGCGAGGTCGCCCCGCTCGTGCCCGCCGAGGACGCCGTGCACGTCGACTCCACCGCCCATACCATCGACGAGGTCGTCCGCATTATCGAGGGCCTCATCAACCAAAGGAGGTAGCCCATGCGCCTGTTTAAGCAGACGCCCGAGGACTATTACAACGCCCCCTATGACGAGTTTCCGGCGCTCATCCGCGGCACTGTCGTCGTAGTCATGGCCATCCTTTGGGCCTTCTCCAAGCTCATGTGGCGCTGGAAGGTCGAGGACGCTGACTTGCTGTTTGAGCGCCAGGAAGGCCGCGGCAGCGTGGTCATCTGCAACCACACCTCGATGGCTGAGCTCTTGGCCGTGGAGACGGCGCTGTTCTTTGGGGGCCGCCGTATCCGTCCCATCTTTAAGTCCGAGTTCGCCAAGAGCAAGATTGTGCGCTGGGCCTTTAGCCGCGTTGGCGGCATTCCCGTCGAGCGCGGCACCGCCGACATGAAGTGCCTGCGCGCCGCCCAGCATGCGCTGCAGCGCGGCGAGGACGTCCTGATCTTCCCCGAGGGCACGCGCATCCGCTCGCGCGAGATCAAGCCCGAGGTCCATGGTGGCTTTGCGCTCATCGCCCAGATGGGCAAGGCGCCCGTCAACCCGCTCGCCATCTGCGGCTGGTCCGACATCACGCCTGCGGGCAAAAAACTCATGCGTCCCAAGAAGTGCTGGATCCGCGCCGGCAAGGCCGTCTCGCTTTCGGACGCGCCGGCCGGGCTTAGGCGCACGGAGCGCCTGGCCTGGTTTGAGTCCGAGGCTATGAGCCGCGTATACGCCATGCGCGACGAGCTGTGCGCCGAGCATCCGGGCAGGTTCTAGCCATGAGCGAGAACGTGACGAACACCGCCGCGACCGCGTCCGACCAAGCCACCGCGCCCACCATCGAGATTGCAGCTCACGCCGGCACCTGCTACGGCGTGCAGCGCGCGCTCGACATGGCATTGGCCGCCGCGCCGCAGGCAGGGGAGAGCGCTCAGGTCCACACGCTGGGTCCGCTCATCCATAACCCCATCGTGGTGCGCGAGCTCGCCGAGGCAGGCGTCGGTCTGGCTGAGACCCTAGACGATGCCGCATCGGGCACCGTGATCATCCGCGCTCACGGCGTGGTGCCGCAGGTGATCGATGCCGCTCGCGAGCGTGACCTTACTGTGGTCGACGCCACCTGCCCGTACGTGAAGAAGGTCCATGTGGCGGCCGAGCGCCTGGTGCGCGAGGGCTACCGCGTGATCGTCGTGGGCGAGCCGGGTCACCCCGAAGTCGAGGGCATCCTGGGCCATGCCGGCGATGACGCGCAGGTCGTGAGCTGCGCTGCCGATGCGGACGCGCTGTCGCTCAAGGGTAAAGTGGGCTTGGTTGTGCAGACCACCCAGACTGCGCAGAACTTGGCCGAGGTCGTGGCTGCTATCACCCCGCGCGTGCAGGAGCTGCGCGTGATCAACACCATCTGCGCCGCCACGAGTGAGCGTCAACAGGCAGCAGCCACACTTGCCAACCGCTGCGACTGCATGGTCATCGTGGGCGGCAAGAACTCGGGCAACACCCGCCGCCTGGCGCAGATTTGCGCAGACGCCTGCGAGCGCACGTATCACATCGAGGAAGCTTCTGAGCTCCAAGCCGCGTGGTTTACCGACGCTCACCACATCGGCATCACCGCCGGAGCCTCCACCCCGCAAGAACACATCGAGCGCGCCGTCGAGCGCATCAAGGAGCTTTGCCGCTAACTATGGACCAGACCGTACCCGCATACGCCGCCGAGGTGGCCGATTACGGGCGCAGCCGCGACCCCGAGCCGGGTGAGGGCGCGCTCGTTAAGAACGTGCGCCCCGAGTCGCCCGCATGGGATGTGGGTATCGAGCCGGGCATGCGCGTGCTTACGGTCAACGGCGAGCAGCTCACCGACATGATCGTGTGGCTCTGGGAGGCCGACGATGATACCGTCGACCTCGAGGTTTTCGACCCGCGCGACGGCACCGTCGCCCCCGTCGAGCTCGACCGCTTTCCCGGCGAGGATTGGGGTTTGGAGTTCGATGGCCCCATCTTCGACGGCATGCGTACCTGCGTCAACGCCTGCGTGTTCTGCTTTATGACCATGCTGCCCAAGGGCGGCCGCTCCACGCTCTATATTCGCGATGACGACTACCGCCTGAGCTTTTTGCAGGGCAACTTTGTCACGCTCACGAACCTCTCCGACGAGGACGTGCAAAACGTCATCCAACGCAACATGAGCCCCATGAACGTGTCGGTCCACGCCGTGAGCCCCGACGTCCGCCGCCGCATGATGGGCCGCAACGCCCAACGTGGCATGGACGTGCTCGAGGCAATCATGGCCGCCGGCATCGAGATTCATGCGCAGATTGTGCTGTGCCCCGGCATGAACGACGGCGAGGAGCTGGAAAAGACCCTGCGCTTTTGCGAGGAGCACGAGCAAATCACAAGCCTGGGCATCGTGCCGCTCGGCTTTACCAAGCATCAGAACCGTTTTAGCTGGTCCTACAGCGACAAGCCCGAGCTAGCGCGCGAGACCATTGCCATGATCCGTCCCTACCAGGACCGTGCCTTCGAGCGCTTTGGCCGCCACACCTTCCAGATGAGCGACGAGTTCTATCTGGACGCCGGCATCGATCCTCCCGAGGCGGACTTTTACGACGGTTACCCGCAGTACTACGACGGCATCGGCATGATCCGCTCGTATCTAGACGAGACCGACGACGTGCTGGCTACCGATGCCGAGCGACTGGCCCGCGTCCGCGAGGCCATCGCCGCCCGCAGCCAGCACCTGCTGTGCCTCTCCGGCGCCAGCGCGCGCGACACCGTGGCGCGCTTTGTGGAGTCGCCGCATGGTCTCGCCGGCAGTGTCACGGCCATCAAAAACCGCTACTTTGGTGGCAACGTGGACGTAACCGGCCTCATCGTCGCGTGTGACATTCTGGAGCAGCTGCCCCAAGATCTGTCGGGGGTTATGCTCTTTGTGCCTAAGCTCATGTTCAACGCTGACGGCATGACGCTTGACGAGTATCATCGTGACGATTTACTCGCAAGCCTTACCAGTCGCGGCGCCGAGGTCCATGTGGTATCGACCATGCCGCATGAGCTGCTCGATACCCTGGAGCATATCCTTGGCATTGTGCCCGCGGACTCTAACATTTCCACTGACCCTACCCATTAAAGGAGTGCAGATGAAACCTATCGTCGCCGTCGTCGGACGCCCCAACGTGGGCAAGTCCACGCTCGTTAACCGCCTGGCCCAGACCTCGGACGCCATCGTCCATGAGTCCCGCGGCGTTACTCGCGACCGCTCGTATCACACGGCCGATTGGAACGGCCGCGAGTTCACCATCGTCGACACGGGCGGTATCGAGCCGCTCAAGAGCGACGACGTCTTTGCCACGTCTATCCGCGACCAGGCCCTCGCCGCCGCCGAGGAAGCCGCCGTCATCCTGGTTGTGGTCGACGGCCGCACCGGCGTCACCGAGGAGGACGAGTCGGTCGCTCGCATGCTCAAGCGCTGCGACAAGCCGGTCTTTCTGCTGGTGAACAAGCTCGACAACCCCGAACGCGAGAACGACAGCATCTGGGAGTTCTATTCGCTCGGCATCGGTGAGCCCACGCCCCTCTCGGCCCTGCATGGCCACGGCACGGGCGACCTGCTCGACGATATCGTGGCCCTGCTTCCGGAGGAAGAGGACGAGGTCGCCGATGAGTTCCCCGATGCGCTGAACGTGGCCATCATCGGCCGCCCCAACGCCGGTAAGTCCTCGCTGTTCAACCGCATCCTGGGCGCCGACCGCTCTATCGTGTCCAACATTGCCGGCACCACGCGCGACGCCATCGACACCGTCGTGGAGCGCAACGGCAAGCACTACCGCATGGTCGACACCGCGGGCATCCGCAAGAAGAGCACCGTGTACGAGAATATCGAGTACTACTCGATGGTCCGCGGCCTGCGCGCCATCGATCGCGCCGACGTGGCGCTGCTCGTCGTCGACGCCTCCGTGGGCGTTACCGAGCAGGACCAGAAGGTCATGGGCTTGGCCATCGAGCGCGGCTGCGCCGTCGTGGTGCTGCTCAACAAGTGGGACCTGCTCGACGACGACCGCAAGCGCGAGGCCTGCATGGAGACCGTCGACCGCCGTCTGGGCGTCATGGCTCCCTGGGCCCAGTATCTGCGCATCTCGGCCCTGACCGGCCGCAGCGTGGAGAAGATCTGGGCAATGGTCGACGCCGCCGAAAAGACGCGCTCGCAGAAGATCAGCACCTCGCGCCTCAACACGTTCCTCACCGACCTGCGCGAGTTCGGTCATACCGTGGTGGACGGCAAGCGCCGCCTGCGCATGCACTACGTGACCCAGACGGGCGTCAACCCGCCGACGTTCACGTTCTTCGTCAACCACAGCGACCTGGTCAACGACACCTACCAGCGCTACGTGGAGAACCGCATGCGCTCGACCTTCGATTTTGCCGGCACGCCCATTCGACTCTTCTTTAGGAAGAAGGAGCAAAAGGATGCATAATCCGATTCTGCTGACCGCCATCTGCGCCGTGGTCTCGTTCTTTATCGGGGCGATTCCGTTTGGCCTGATCCTGGGCCGCGTGTTCAACCACACCGATATTCGCAAAGCGGGCTCCGGCAACATCGGCACCACCAACGCCCTGCGCGTGGCCGGCCCCAAGGTGGCAGCGCTCACGTTGCTGCTCGACTGCCTGAAGGGCGCCATCTGCGTCCTTATCGCGCGTCCGCTCATCGCGAGCGTGGGCTATGGCTTCCCTGTGAGCATCATGGCTCCCGGTGCCGCCGGCGACTGGATGCTCGGCGTCATCTGCCTGGCTGCCGTGTGGGGACACATCTTCTCGCCCTACCTTAACTTCCATGGCGGTAAGGGTATCGCTGTGGGCCTGGGCGTGATTCTTGCCTGGTACTGGCCCATTGGTCTGTCGCTGCTGGGCATGTTTATTGTGGCCGTCGCCATCACCAAGTACGTGTCGGTGGGCTCACTTGCCGCCGCCATCGGTCTTCCCATCGCCGTCTGCGCGGTCTTTCCGTACAGCAGCCTGGGCCTCAAGTTTTGCATGGCGATGATCGGCATCACCGTGGTGTGGGCCCATCGTGCGAACATCAAAAAGCTCATGACGGGTAAGGAGTCCAAACTCTCGTTTACCAAGCGCGTCACCGAGCCCGACGATAAGTAGGAGAGAGTCATGAATGTTGCGCTGATTGGCTCCGGCTCCTGGGGAACCGCCGTCGCCGGCCTTGCCGCCGCGCGCGCCGAGCGCGTGACCATGTGGGCCCATAGCGAGCAGACGGCCGCCGGCATTAACGGCGAGCATCGTAACCCCCGCTATCTGGTGGACTACGTGCTGCCGGAAAACGTTGTCGCCACGACGGACCTGGCCCAGGCGCTCGACGGCGCCGAGGTCATCATCTTTGCCGTGCCTTCGACGCACCTGCGCGACGTCTGCCACCAGGCGGCACCCTTTATCGCCGCCGACACCCCGGCGCTCTGTCTTACCAAGGGTATTGAGCCCGAGTCCGGCCTGCTCATGAGCGAGGTCATTGCCAGCGAAATCGGCAACGAGTCGCGCGTGGCAGCACTCTCGGGCCCCAACCATGCCGAGGAGATCTGCCGTGGCGGACTTTCGGCCGCCGTCATCGCCAGTGAAGACATACAGGTGGGGAAGACCTTTAAGGAGCTGTTGCTTTCCACGGCCTTCCGAATCTATCTGTCGCAGGACATGACCGGTGTTGAGGTCTGCGGCGCCATGAAAAACGTCATCGCCATCGTGTGCGGCATCTCCGCCGGCTCGGGCGCGGGCGACAATACGCTCGCCCTTATCATGACGCGCGGCTTGGCCGAGATCAGTCGCCTGGTGCATGCCCGCGGCGGCCAGGCCATGACCTGTATGGGACTTGCCGGCATGGGTGACCTCATCGCCACCTGCACCTCGGAGCATTCGCGCAACCGCACCTTTGGCTACGAGTTTGCTCACGGCGTGTCGCTCGACGAGTACCAGGCCCGCACGCATATGGTGGTCGAGGGTGCCGTCGCGGCCCGCAGCGTGAGCGAGCTCGCCCGTTCACTGGGCGTAGACATTCCGCTCACCTTTGCCGTGGAGCAAACGCTCTACAACGGTGTTACTTTGGATAGGGCGCTCGAGATTCTTACCGATCGCGTCCCATCGCATGAGTTCTACGGACTCGCCGACTAGCGCAGAAAGGCATCTACCATGGGTTCCATCAAAATCGCTCCTTCCGTCCTTTCGGCCGACATGGGCAACCTCAAGGGCGAGCTCGACAAGATTGCCGGTGCCGACTACGTGCACTTCGACGTCATGGACGGTCACTTTACCGGCAACCTGACCTTTGGCGTCGATATCCTCAAGGCCGTCAAGCGCTCCACCGATGTACCGGTCGACGCGCACCTGATGGTGTCGAACCCCGACGAGACGGTCGATTGGTACGCCGACGCCGGTGCCGATATGATCACCGTGCACTACGAGGCCTCCACACACCTGCACCGCACGCTCACGCATCTGCAGCAGCGCGGCGTTAAGGCCGGTGTGGTGCTCAACCCCGCCACGCCCGTCTGCGTGCTCGAAAACATCATCGACGTTGTCGATATGGTGCTGCTGATGAGCGTGAACCCTGGCTTTGGCGGCCAGAGCTTTATCCCGGGCACGCTGCCTAAGCTGCACGAGCTTACGGCCATGTGCGAACGCCACGGCGTGTCGCCTCTGATCGAGGCCGATGGCGGCATCTCTTCCAAGAACATTGCCGAGGTCGTCAAGGCTGGCGCAAACGTGCTCGTGGCCGGTTCTGCCGTATTTAAGTCCGAAGATCCCGCTGCCGAGGTTGCGCTGCTGCAGAAGCTGGGCAACGAGGCCGCACAGGAGGCATAAACCCTTATGACCGCAGGTCAAAACCGCATACCCGTGAATCTTGACTATGCCGCCTCGACGCCCCTGCGCGCCGAGGCACTCCTTGCGCAGCGCGAATATGACGGCAGCGAGCTTGCCGGCGTCAACCCCAACTCGCTGCACTCGCTTGGCCGCAAGGCCGCCGCACGCCTGGAAGTCGCCCGTCGCGAGATCGCCCGTAGCTTTGGCGCACGCGTGCGCCCGTCCGAGATCATCCTTACCAACGGCGGCACCGAGGCCAACCAGCTGGCGCTGCTCGGTCTTGCCGAGGGCGCTCGTCAGCGCGATCGCAAGCGCGACCGTGTAATCGTTTCGGCCATCGAGCACGATTCGATTTTGGACAACCTGCCGCTCCTGCGTGCCGCCGGCTTTACCGTCGACATGGTGCAGCCCTGCCGCGCGGGCTACATTGAGCCTGCCGCGCTTGTCGAGCTGCTCGGCGACGACGTGGCGCTCGTGAGCATTATGGTCGCCAACAACGAGACCGGCGTGGTGCAGCCAATCCGCGAGCTGGCCGCTGCCGCACATGCTGCCGGAGCCTTGTTTCATACCGATGCCATCCAGGGCTACTTGCATATTCCGCTCGATGTCACCGAGCTGGGCGTCGATGCCATGACCGTTGCCGCGCACAAGATCGGCGGCCCTGTGGCATCCGGCGCGCTCTACCTTAAGAGCCGCACGCCGCTGCGTCCGCGCATCTTTGGCGGTGGACAGGAAGCCGGCCGTCGCGCCGGTACGCAGGATCTGCGCACGCAGCTGGCTTTTGCCGCTGCCGCCTGCACGCTGGCGCCCCACGTGGCCCAGGAGCGCGCGGAACTGCAGACCTTGTCCGACAAGCTCTACGCCACGCTTACGGTCCATCCTCGCATTCACGCCACGATGGGCGACTACGCGCAGGCCGATCGTCTGCCAGGTATGGTTTCAATCTACGTTGACGGCATGGACTCCGAAGAGCTCATCATCAAGCTCGATGCCGCCGGCTTTGAGGTTTCGGCCGGATCGGCTTGCTCGAGCGGCAGCATGGACCCGAGCCACGTGCTCAGCGCCATGGGCATTGGTCGCGAGCAGGCGCTGGGCGCACTGCGCATCTCGTTTGATGACCGCGTGAACCCTGCCGACCTGGATGAGTTCGCCCAGACGCTGCTTTCGATCGTAGGTGCCGCATGATCGTCTCCGAGCTTGAACGTGCGCTGCTGGCGCGCTACCCCAAGGCGAACGCCGAGGGCTGGGATCATGTTGGGCTATCTGTGGGAGATCCCGCTGCCAAGATCACCGGTGTTGCCTGCGCACTCGACGCGACCGAGGCCAACGTGCACCGCTCCCTGGAGTCCGACGCCAACGTGCTGCTGACGCATCATCCCATCTATATCAAGGCGCCCGAGGTCTTTTGCCCGGCCGATTCCACGCGTCCCCAGTGCAGCGCTGCACTGTACGAGGCCGCTCGTTGCGGCGTGAGCATCATCTCGCTTCACACCAACCTGGACCGCTCGCACGAAGCGCGCGTTCGCCTGAGCGAGTTGCTGGGCGCAGAGCCCATGAGCTCGCTGGAGCATGTGGACGAGCCTGAGCTCACTGGTCTGGGCGCACTCGCGACCATCCACGATGTCTGCAACCTGCGCGATCTTGCCATACGTGCTGCCACGGCCTATGGCAGCGACCCGCGCGTATGGGGCGATGGCGGGCGCCCGTGCCGCACCGTCGCCATTCTGGGCGGCTCCCTCGGCGATTTTGGAGAGCTTGCCATCGCCGCAGGCGCAGATGTAATTGTGACTGGAGAAGCCGGCTACCACGTGGTGCAGGACCTTGCCTTACGTGGCCTGGGCGTGATCCTTCTCGGGCACGACCGCTCCGAAGAGCCGTTCGTTGATATATTGATGAACTCTGCAGTTGACGCCGGGGTCGACCCCCGTCATGCGATTAAAATACTGAACCCTTGCCAATGGTGGACTGTGACAAAAGGAGAGAACTTATGAGCGCCGGCGCTACGCTACTCAAGCTGCAACAGATCGATTTGGAGCTCGCGCGCAACAAGAGCGAACTTGCCAATATGCCGGAGCTCAAGGAGCTCGCTTCCAAGCGCAAGACCTATGTGAAGCTTAAGTCCGAGATGACCAAGCTCTACGCCCAGCGCAAGGATCTGGACATTGAGCTCGACGATCTCAACACCACCGAGATTCAGACCAATAGCGCCATCGAGGCTGCCAAGAAGCGTCACGTCGACGGTTCTGATTACCGCGAGGTGCAGGACCTGGAGAACGAGCTCGCCACCCTGGCAAAGCGTCTGGACAAGATCGAGCACACCCGCAAGGATGTCGTTGCCGCCCATAAGGAGGCGCTCGACCGCGAGACTCGCGCGCAGGCCATCATCGCCAAGTTCGAGGAAGGCGTGAAAGCCGATACCAAGGCCACCCGTGCCAAGGCTGCCGACCTCCAGGCTCAGATTGACGCCGCCACCAAGGAGCGCATCGCCCTTGCCGCTACGCTGCCCACCGATGTGCTCGCCGACTACGAGCGCCTGCTCAAGCAGTTCCGCGGCCTGGCCGTCGAGACCATCCAGGGCAACATCCCCACGGTCTGCCACACCGCGCTGCAGGCTTCGTCCATGAGCGACCTCAGCCACGACGGTAGGTCAATTACGCACTGCCCGTACTGCCACCGCCTGCTGGTGCTTCCCAGCAAGGAAGCGTAAACGATGGCGGCGCCCAACAATTCAAAGCAACTTGAGGGAAAAACGATCCTGCTGGGCATTACCGGCGGGATCGCCGCCTATAAGTCGTGCAATATCGTGCGCCTGCTGCAAAAGTGCGGCGCACGCGTCAAAGTTGTTATGAGCGAGCATGCCACGGAGTTTGTGGGGCCGCTTACCTTCCGCGCGCTCACCAATGAACCGGTCGCGGTGGGCCTATTCGACGACCCCTCCGACCCCATCCACCACATTTCGCTGGCGCAGGAGCCCGATCTGGTGGTCGTAGCGCCCGCGACGGCCAATATCATCGCTAAGATGGCCAACGGTATTGCCGATGACCTGATTTCCACAACGCTGCTCGCCACGCCGCGACCCATTGTGATCGCACCGGCCATGAACAACGGTATGTGGAAGGCGCCGGCGACGCAGGCCAATATGGCCACGCTGCGCGAGCGCGGCGTTCACGTGGTGGGGCCCGGCAGCGGCTACCTTGCCTGCGGCGACGTGGACACGGGGCGCATGAGTGAGCCCGAGGACATTGTCGAAGCTATCTGCGAGTTGCTCGACCCCGCGCCCCAGGACCTTGCGGGCAAGCACATCGTGATCACCGCCGGCCCCACGCACGAACCGATCGACCCTGTGCGCTTCATTGGTAACCGTTCGTCGGGCAAGATGGGCATCGCCCTGGCGGGTGCGCAGTGCCATTTTCTTTAGCTGCTCGACCTGATCCACCGTCACGCCCTTTAC
>URUI01000066.1 GCA_900551015.1 uncultured Collinsella sp. | reverse complement strand
TGCGGACGCGATGCGCTCGCGCGGGTGGGGTGCCGCGACGCGTCGTACGACGTATGCGCGGTATCGACTGGGGTGCAGCGACGTTGCCGCGCTGGTCGGGCTCGCGCTGCTTGGTGCTGCCGCGGTGGCGGTGGCGTGGACCGCGACGACGCAGTATTCGTTTTACCCGCAGCTTTCGGTGCCGGCGCCGTGGCCTGGCTATATTGTGTACGCGGCTTGGATGGTGTTGCCCTGTGTGCTGCACGCGATTGACGAGAAGAGGTTTGGCTGATGACCCGGTTGGATAACTGCTCGGTAACGGGCGGGGCGTGCGGCTCCGATGTGCCTGCGATTGAGGTGCGGGGCCTGAGCTTTACCTACCCCGGGGCTGAGGCGCCGGTACTCGACGAGCTCGACTGGTCTGTTCCCCAAGGTGCGTTTGCACTGCTGGTTGGTGGTACTGGGTCGGGCAAATCGACGCTACTCTCGCTGCTCAAGCCCGAGATCGCTCCGGCGGGCGAGCGCACTGGTGATGCGCGCGTGCTGGGCGAGAACGTTGCCGACATGGACGTGCGGGCATCGGCGGAGCGCGTGGGCTATGTGTTCCAGGATCCCGAGAACCAGATCGTGTGCGAAACCGTGTGGCACGAGATGGCGTTTGGCCTGGAAAATCTGGGTATGTCGCGCGACGAGATGCGCCGTCGCGTAGCCGAGACCAGCTATTTCTTTGGGCTGGAGGATTGGCTCCACCGCGATACCGATACACTTTCGGGCGGACGCAAGCAGCTGCTGTCGTTGGCGGCCGTGCTGGCCTTGCGCCCGCGCGTGCTGCTGCTCGACGAGCCCACGTCCCAGCTCGATCCTGTTGCCGAGAAAAATTTTCTGCACGCGCTGTTTCGCGTGAACCGTGAGTTGGGCTGCACGGTTGTTGTGGCTACGCATCAACCGCGCCCAATGCTCGAGTATGCGACGTGTGCGTACCGGATTGAGGACGGTCGCGTGCGCGAGGTGGCGGATATGGCTTCTTTGGGACGCCGAGAATCGCTGTTTTCCGACGACATGTTGGGGTGGGGTGCCGTCCGATGTGCAAAAAACGGAGTATTCAGCAGGCGTGAGGACAATTTGGGCTCTCTGGAGCCGCCCGGGGACGTATCGAGCGCGAAAAAAAGCTCGGAATTGGACAAATCATCCGAATTTGTGGCGCAAACGTCGCTCGAGAACGGCTCGGAAGCCTTCCCACGCACGGATGGAGGCAGAATACTCCAAAAAATGCACGGCGGGTCGGCTACCACCCTGTCGGAAGGCTGGTTTCGCTACGATCGCGTTGGCGGTTGGGTGCTGCGCGGGCTCGATGCGTCGTTTTCGGCTGGCGCGGTGCATGCAGTCGTGGGCGGAAACGGCTGCGGCAAGTCGACGATGCTTTCGGTGCTGGCCAAGACTGCCAAGCTGCAGCGTGGCCGTATGGTGCGCGGGGCGGCCTCGGCTGCGCTGCTGCCGCAGAACCCCAAGGCCCTGCTGGTTGCCGAGACGGTGCGCGACGAGCTGATGGAATGGGCCTCGACCTGCGGATATGACGAGAACTTGGCGCGGGAGCGTGCGGCGCAACTGGGATTGGACGGCCTGGAGACGCGCCACCCATACGATCTTTCGGGCGGACAGCGCCAGCTGCTTGCGTTGGCAAAGCTGCTGCTGATCGGCCCCGAGCTGCTGTTGCTTGATGAGCCCACCAAGGGCCTTGACCTGGAAAGCCGCCGCACCATCGCCCGCGCCCTGCGTGACCATGCGAAGGCTGGCGGCACCGTCATCATGGCTACGCACGACCTGGACTTTGCCGAGCAGGTCGCTGACGAAATCGCCATGATGTTTGACGGCGAGATCGCCTGCGTGGAGCCTCCCGCCGACTTCTTTGCCGACAACGTGTTTTATAGGGCGTGAGCAGGCTCACGGGCGAGAGCGGACTTACTGCTTGAGCGCCGTGTACTGCTGAAGGAGCGCCATGAGCCCAACGCGGCTGTTGACCTGTGTTTTTCGAAAGATGTTCTCCAGATGCTTTTTAACGGTGCCGGTGCTGATGGAGAGCTCTTCGGCGATGGCTGCATTGTCCATGCCCGATAACACGCAACGACACACATCAATCTCGCGTGCCGAGACATCGTAGTCGTGAGCAAATACGATCTCCGACGAACTGCGGTCGGCTCGTACGCGCCATTTGGATAGTCGGTTCGTGAGGTGCGGTTCGATGAGTTCAAGGATCTGAACTTCACGATCGGTAAAGTCACCTTCTTCTTTCTTGCGATTGAGATTGAGCGATCCCAAAAAGCCCTCGTCATTAAAGAAGCTGACGTTGACGACGTGACGGCCGCCAAGATAATCCTTCATATAGCTGCTGTCGATATCGCCGGGGCTGAGCTGGTCGGACTCCCGCAGCACCGTCGAGCGCGTAAGCTTGTGCTGTGCGACGATCATGTCCTGTTGCCAGTACTTTTCGGTGTAGAGCTCGAGCATCCCGGCGGGGACATCGATACCAAGGGGGTCAAGAAAGACGCGTGTTTTCCATTCTTGCGGGGTGGTCACAAGATTTTTGGAGAGATCGCTCAGAAAAAATGCAGCTGACTCATAGGGGATGAGAAAACGCAGCTTTTTGAGGACGGTCGAGCGAAACTCGCGGTCATTGTCGATGGAATTAATCGAAAGTACAAGATCGTTTAAGCAGAGCCATTCGGAATCGGACAGAAAGCTCAAGATGACCTCCGATGATATTGCGTAGTGGTTTAGCTGGTATTTTAGTTAATTTGCGTAGAGATGCTACTCCTTTTTTCGAACGATGATAAGTCGCAAGCCGAATGGTTTCGGTAAGGGGCCAATCGCAAAATATGAACACCGAAGAGCCAGGGCCCGGTTCTCCAAGCTGTTCGATTACTTCGACTAATTAAAGGAGTCATCATGGAAGAGAAGCTTCCTTCATGGCGTTGGGCGATTGTTTCAGTCGTTTGCTTGCTGTGCTTTATGGCTAACTACATGCAGTATCAGGTCTCAGCACTCGCCGTCGAGGTCATGCCTATGCTCAATATCGATACCGTCGGCTTTTCGATGCTGTTCCTCGTTCCTATGCTTACCGCCGTTTTCTTCTCAATTCCGCTGGGTGCCCTTGGTGACCGTATCGGTTCTAAGAAAGTTGTCACGGTTTGCACCGCAATTTCGGTTGCCGGCGGTTTTCTCCGCTGCTTTACGCTCGATTCGTTCACGATGCAGATGGCATCGATGTTCCTGATTGGCATGGGAATCTCGGCGCTCAACGCCAACCTCATCAAGGTGCTCGGCACCTGGTTCCGTGAACAGACTGGTTTCGCCATGGGCTTGTTCTACGCGGCTTCGTGCGTTGCCATCGTTGTCGCTCAGATCTGTGCTGGCTTGTTCGGCAGCGTCTTTAACTCTTATATGGTCGCCGCTGTCGTCATGACCATCTCCTGGGTTCTTTGGATCGTGCTTGACCGGGATGTTCCCGAGGGGCAATCGCTCCCCGAGCCCGAGCCCGTGCTCGACTACCTCAAGGTTGCTATCAAGAGTCCTGGCGTATGGCTAATCTCCGTTGGCGTCGGTTTTGGACTTGCTTCTACCACTGCCTATGCCGGTTTCCTGCCTCAGGCGCTTCAGCTTGGCAAGGGTATAGACGTCGCTACTGCTGGTTTCATGGCCGCAATTGTTACTGTCGGCAGTTTTTTTGGCTGCATCGTGGGGCCTGCGTTCTGCGATAAGCTTGGCAAATTCAAGGGTTTTCTCATCGTCACTACTCTCATCGGTGCCATATCGATGTTCGTGACGTGGTACACCCCGGTCGGCTTCCTTCTGTGGACGATTTTGGTCATCAATGGCTTCTTTACCGCCATCAACGGCCCGATTATGCAGTCCATGCCTGTTCTCCTTCCCGAGATTGGTGATAAGTATGCCGGTTCCGCTGGCGGTATCGTGGGCACCATCTCCCTGCTCATGAGCTATTTCCTGCCTATCGGTATCTCTGCCATTGCCGGTGCCGACTACACTATGAACATGGGTCTCGAGAGTTTCTGCTTCCTGCTTTCCGTGGTTCCGGTTTTCTTCCTGCCCGAGCTCGGTCGCAAGGCCATGCAGGCCGCCGTCGCTAAGGACAGTGAGTAGCCATGGAGGCGGTAGTTCCTGCCGATATCGTCCTTAAGACGACGGCGCTGTTTACGGCCGAGGAACTTGAGCCTCGCGCTGGGTGCGTTGCAGTTCGCGGCAGCGAGATTGTGGCCGTGGGCTCTCCCGACAAGGTGCAGCCGTTTATCGGTCCCGATACTGAGGTTATTGACGCCGGCAACAAACTGGTCATGCCCGGATTCAACGATTCACACATGCATTTTGCGCTTGGTTCAATCCAGAAGGATGAAGACTTCTGTTGCGATCTGATGTTCCTGCCGAGTGAGCAGGCTTGCGTGGATGCTGTGGCAAAGTTTGCTGCCGAACACCCTGACAATCCGTGGATTTACGGCCAGGGTTGGTATTCGCCTGCATGGGAAAACCCGATTGACCCTGATTGCCGCAGCCTCGATGCGCTCGATATCGACCGCCCAATCGTGCTCTCGGACTTTTCAATGCACGTGGTGTGGTGCAATACTGCCGCGCTCAGGGCGGTCGGTATCGACCGCAATACCCCGACGCCTGAAGGTGGCCTTATCCGCCACTTTGACAACGGCGAGCCCAATGGCTTTCTGTCCGAGCCCCAGGCGACGAACATCTTGCTCGATGTTGTGCTCAACAAACCGGACCTTGATGCGTCGTTGCTCAAGTCGATGCGCAAGTTCAACAAGCTCGGCATCACTTCGATTGGTGATATGTATCCTTTGGGCGTGACTACGCCCGGCGTGTACGACATCTATGACCGTCTGGCGAGCGAGGACCTGAGCACGCTGCGCATCAGCTACTATTCTGCGCTCGATGCTCCGATGGCAGAGTCGCAGGCGCTGCGTGCGCGTCATCACAGCGAGCGCGTGCGCATGGCGGGTCTCAAGTACATTTTGGACGGCTGCCCCGAGGCCTACACGGCCTACATGCACGAGCCGTATCTTAACGCCCCCACGGGAAAGGACTTCCGCGGCGAGCCGGCGTGCAACCAGGAGACGCTTGACTGTATGGTGCTCGAGGCCAACAAGAATGGTTTCGATGTTCGTATCCATGCTATCGGCGACGCATCGGCCACGATGATTATCGATGCCGTCGAGCGTGCCGAGGAGGTGTGCGGCAACAAGGGGGCGCGTTTTGCTATCGAGCATACAGATAACCTGAAGCTCGAGGATATTGCTCGCATGAAGCGCCTGGGCATTAATGCTGCGATTCAGCCGCAGCATCCCATCGGAGGCCTTGGGCAGGGCGTGTACGAGGAGTCTCTTGGCGAAGAGCGCATGAGCCACATGTGGCGCTATAGGGAAGAGGCCGATGGCGGAATCCACTTAGGGCTTGGTACTGACTGGCCTGCGGTGATGTCAATCGATCCTATCGATACCGTGTATGCTGCGGTGACGCGTAGTGAGTTTGACGGGCACCCGGCGGAGGGATACTTCCGCGAGAATGCCCTGACGCTCGGCGAGACGCTGCAAGCGCACACGCTCGGCTCAGCATATGTCGAGGGCTTTGAGCGCCGTTTGGGCAGCCTTGCCGCCGGCAAGCTTGCCGATATCGTCATCCTGTCGGGCAATCCGTTTGAAATGAACCCGATGGCGCTTCGCGATCTCGAAGTCGAGACGACGATCTTTAACGGACGCGTCGTCTATCGCAAGGATGAAGCATAGATAGGGTGATGAACGTGAGCAAAGGGACGGTCGAAAAATATGCCCTGCTGTTTGTGGTGTGCGGCATCGTGTTTGCTGCGAACTACGCGCAGTATCAGGTGTCGGGATTGGCACATCTGGTTGTGTCGGACCTGCATCTGACCTCGGCCGAGTTTTCAGCCGTCCTGTTTGCCCCGTTTGTTCCTGCCGTTGTATTCGGCATGCCTGTCGGCGTTTGCGCCGATCGATATGGCGTGAAGGTGCTCGTATTCATCGCATCGGCGATTTCTGCAATTGCAGCGGTTGCTCGCGCGGAGTGCGCATCGTTTGCGACGCTGTTCACGGCGACCATGCTTCTGGGCGCGGCACCATGCGTCGTGAATGCCATCGTTCTAAAAGTGCTTGGTTCCGCTTTTGGCGGAGAAACCGATAGGGCCATGGGATGGTTCTACGCTGCGGGGTCGGGCGGAATCGCCTGCTCGCTTGCAACCTCTCCTCTCTTTGCAACGCCCGGACGAGCATATGCCCTTGCTGCCGTTTTATTTGCCATGTTTGGATTGCTGTGGCTGCTGGTTGCGCCATCGGCAGATGTTCTGCAGGCTGCAGATGGCCTTGGCGTTCAGGGTGCGGAGCCTGCTTCGTCGTCGGCAAGTGCGTTTGCGACGGCAATCAAGATGCCGATGGTTTGGCTCGTGGCGATACTGCTTGGAGTCGCCCTTGCATCGGCTACGGCGTACTCGGGTTATCTTGTCTCGGCACTTGAGGTTTCAACCGAACCCCAGGTCGCCGGGCTTCTTGCCTCTTTCGTGACGCTTGGGTCGATTGTCGGCAGCGTGGCCGGTCCCTACGCGCGAGCGCAATTTGGCGACTATCGCGTGTTTATGGCCATCGCCGCAATGGCGGGGAGTGCCCTTATGTGGTCCGGAGAGGCTTTTGTCTCTCAGCCTTCTGTCGGGCTCATGTTTGCGATTGGCGTTTCGACTGCCGTCGCCGGTCCGGTCGTTCAGTCGCTACCCTACATGTTGCCCGAGGTGCGCGAGGGGCTTGCAGGAAGCGCCGGTGGCGTGGTGAGCACCGTTTCGCTGGGGCTTACGTTTTTGATTCCCGTGGCCCTCTCCTTCTGCATTGGCGAGAGCTATGAAACGCTTCTATTTGGGTGCGCTGTTTTGTTTGGCGCGACGGCGCTGGCGTCTCCATTCCTGCCGTCTCCCGATTCACTTATGTAACACCTGTTTTCGCCCTTTGGGCCTGGCCGACAAGGGCAAAAGGAGTTGGTCTACTTGACACTAAAAAAGAGTACCGCTGTGATCATTCTCAACGGCATCGTTAATCCTCTATTCATGTGTTCATTTCTGCCGATTGTTGAGGGAAAGCCTGGCTTAGATTTTCAGGGACTTACTGGTTTCTGGGGGCAGCTTATTCTGGCCATCGGTATTGCACAGTTCGTGGGTTTTTTGCCGCTCTTTGGCAAAGCAATTGAGGCGTGCGTTGAGTTTATTGGTTTTGATCGGAACACTCCGGGCGCACGGATTTGCGGAACCGTTGTGGGCGCTACTCTGCTCTTCTGCATTATCGGGCTATTTGAAGTCGCGTTTCAGTCAGGCGTTGGCGTTATCGACGGTGTGCCGTTTTTATCCCGTTGGGTTCGTCTTGTGGTAGGTGGATGGGCCTTTGTCGTTGTGGGCGGCTTGCTGTTTGACCCTTTTGTCGCGGCCATTGCCGCTAAAGTTACGGGCGAATAGCGCCCAGACCGGTCGCGTGGCGAAAGCCTGATCGACTGGCAGCCAAGGCCGGACGGGGGATTGGTCGGCCTCATTTTGCCCGTGCTACCATAAACGGACATTCGTTTGATGGGGGCTGCCGTTGTCACGCGTCTTGCAACATATGGAAATCCCGCTGTTGTTGGCGGTGCCGGCGGTGATGGCTGCGGCGTTGCTGGTGGGCATTGAGCAGGCGGCGCTTGCCATGCTGGTTGTAGTGGCGCTCGTGCTCGCACTGTTCTTTGCGGGTTACGAGGCGTCGCGCCCGGGCCTGCGCCAGATTATGCCCACGCTGGTGTTGGCGGCGTTGGCCGCGGCGGGGCGCATCTTGTTTGGCCCCATTCCCGACTTTAAACCGGTGAGCGCCATCGCCATTATCGCGGGGGCGACGCTTGGTCGCCGCAATGGTTTTATGGTTGGCGTGTTGGCAGCGCTGACCAGCAATTTCTTTTTTGGGCAGGGCATGTGGACGCCGTGGCAGATGTATGCCTGGGGTCTGGTGGGCTATATCGGTGGCGCACTGGCGCATGCGGGCGCGTTTGACCGCGCCGATGGAACCGTGCGAATGCCGGCACTGTTGGCGTATGGCTTTGCGTCGGGCTTGCTGTATGGCGTCGTGATCAACGCGTATGACATCATTGGTTTTGTACAGCCGCTTACTTGGGCGGGTGCCGTGGCGCGTCTTGCCACGGCAGTGCCGTTCGATATTACGCACGGCCTTGCGACCTGCGTGTTTTTGGCCGCCTTGTACAAGCCTTGGTGCCGTCGCATTAACCGTGTCGTCGTGAAATACGGGCTGTAGGGCTGGTCGCGCCGGGGCGGGAATCAATACTGCCGAAGTGCCATTTTAAAACTATGCCGGTTTACGGGGCTAGATTGGCGCGGGCCGACCATACCAGCATTTTTCGAAATAGGGCACACCGTCTACCTGCGTTTTATTATCTCGGAATTGCATATGGTTGGGGGTTCGCGATTCAGCCCCGTAAACCGGCATAGTTTTGGAATGGCCGGCTGATATGACGGGCATCGTGGCCCTCAGAGAGCCAAATTGATCCATTTTCTTCCGTCCCCAGATGTCCCCAGGGAATCAGTTGACGGCGCTTGCCACGAAACTGGCCCATCTACTACGTTTAGCTTGATAGTCCCGACCATGACCGCGTTTTATGAAAAACCGCAGGCTTTCTACCTGCGGTTTTCTTTTTGCGTTGTTCGCTGTGGTTGAGGGTGGTGGCTTAAACGTAGTAGATGGGCGTGTTTCGTGGCGGATGGGTCACGTGGATACCACCACGAGGCCCAAAATGATTCGTTTTCCTCCGTCCCCAGGGGATCAGCTGGGGCTAGAGCTCTAGCGTGAGGGTGACGGGGCAGTGGTCGCTGCCGAAGATGTCGCCGCGGATGCCGGTGTCGCGTACGTTGTCGGCGATTGCGTCGCTTACCAGGAAGTAGTCGATGCGCCAGCCGGCGTTGTTCTTGCGGGCATTAAAGCGATAGCTCCACCAGCTGTAGACGCCCTCGACGTCGGGGTTTGCCGCGCGCCAGGTATCGGTAAAGCCGGCGTTGAGCAGCTCGGTAAACTTGCCGCGCTCCTCGTCCGAAAAGCCGGCGTTGCCGCGGTTGGACTTGGGGTTCTTAAGGTCGATCTCCTCGTGCGCCACGTTAAAGTCGCCGCAGGTCACGACGGGTTTGCCGGTCTCGCGCTCGAGCGCGTTCAAAAAGCCGCGGTAAGCATCGTCCCAGGCCATGCGCACGTCGATGCGGGCGAGTTCGTTTTGCGCGTTGGGAGTGTAGACATCCACAAACCAGAACTTGTCGAACTCCAGCGCGCAGACGCGGCCCTCGGTTACGGCTTGGGCGACGAGCTCGGCCGCCTCACCCTCGCCGGCGTAGGGTAGCAGCGCGTCGGCGTGCAGCACGCGCAGCGGTTCCTGGCGGCTAAAGACCGCAGTGCCCGAATAGCCTTTACGCTCGGCGTAGCTCCAGGTTTGGTGATAGCCGGGCAGGTCAATATCGACCTGGCCTTCTTGCAGCTTGGTCTCTTGCAGCGCCAGGATATCGACGTCGAGTTCTTGCGCGATCTGGATAAAGCTCGGGTCCTTTTTGAGCACGGCGCGCAGGCCGTTGACGTTCCACGAGGCGAAAGTGTAAGTCTGAGGCATGGTGTCCTTTCGACGGGGTTGGCAGGCTTAAGATTAGCGCAACAGGGGCGGGGTGGGCTCCGCGCATGCTGACTTAAAGGTCGCATGCTGGGACATCGCCCGACGCCGCCCGATCAACAAGGACGGAGGGCTCATATGACGCAGGCAATATCGGACCCCAGGCAGGCGTCCGCCGCGCTGGCGGATCTGTTTGACACCCACAAGCGCGTGGTGTTCTTTGGCGGCGCCGGTGTTTCCACGGCGAGTGACATCCCCGATTTCCGCAGCGTGGACGGCCTGTATCACCAGCAGTTTGCCTATCCGCCCGAGACCATGCTCTCGCACAGCTTTTACGAGACACATCCGGCGGAGTTCTTCGACTTTTACCGAACCAAGATGATCGCGCTTAACGCTAAGCCCAACCGCTGCCACACCAAGCTGGCCGAGCTGGAGCGAGCTGGCAAGCTCGATGCCGTGGTGACGCAAAACATCGACGGCTTGCATCAGATGGCGGGCTCGCAGCGCGTGTTTGAGTTGCACGGATCGGTCCATCGCAACATTTGCCAGTCGTGCGGCGCGGTCTATAGCGCCGAGTGGATTTGCTCGCGCGAGCACGAGGACGCCGCGGGCGTGCCCGTGTGCCCCGCGTGCGGTGGTCGCATCAAGCCCGATGTGGTGCTCTACGAAGAGCCGCTCGACGAGCGTGTGTTGACCGGTGCCGTTGCCGCCATCGCCGCGGCCGATGCCCTCATTGTGGGCGGGACCTCGCTCGTGGTGTATCCGGCGGCAGGCCTTACGCGTTACTTTACTGGCGATACGCTGGCCATTTGCAATTTGGCGCCTACCGATCAGGATGCAAATGCCGACCTGCTGATTTCTTGCGACATCGCGGCCGCGTTTGCGTTCTAGCCCGTGTGCGCGGATACAATAGAAAGACTAAGTGCAAAGCGACCCCGCCGCCAGCTCCCCAAGCACGGCGGCGTGGGCATTTTAGGAGGATGTTCATGGCGAACGACAGCAAGACATGGCGGTGCGGAAAGTATGAGCTCAGCTTTGACCGTCCGCGCATCATGGGCGTCCTCAACGTGACGCCCGATTCGTTTAGCGATGGCGGGGAGCACTTCGACCCGGATGCCGCCATCGAGTACGGCCTGGCGATGCTCGACGCCGGCGCCGACATCATCGACGTAGGCGGCGAGTCCACGCGCCCCGGCTTTACCCCGGTTAATCCCGACGAGGAGGCTCGCCGCGTGCTGCCCGTGGTGCGCGCGCTGGCCAAAGAGGGCGCCATCGTCTCGATCGACACGCGTCACGTGGCGGTTGCCA
>URUI01000065.1 GCA_900551015.1 uncultured Collinsella sp. | reverse complement strand
CTGACGCCGGAGCAGCGCGAACGCTTCGACGTTGCCCTGGACCGCTGGCTCAAGTCGGCTGCTCGTGCCGACCTGCTCGCGTGGCCGTGCGTTCGCGCCGAGGTGCCGTTCTTCTCGCTGGGCTGCGAGGACGAGGACATCGCCCGCTACGGTGCATATGCCGAGGGCGCCATCGACGCTTTGGCGACGAACCCGGCGGATTCGTCATGCGCGCTGGTCATCGACTACAAGACGGGCGGGACGCCGGACGAGACGCCGGAACAGCTGCAGGAGAAGCACGCCCTGCAGGCGCGCGTTTACGCTGATGTTCTGCACAAGGCGGGCTTTGAGGCAGTGACCGTCAAGTTCGTCCGCGTGGAGCAAGTCGACCCCGCCAACCCGTGCGAGCCTCAGGTGGTCACCTACAGCCTCTAGCCCTCAATAACTTGCGGTGGAATACGGACTGTTTTGGCCAAAAAAGCCGCCAAACAGTCCGCATTTCACCGCAACGCATGGGAGAGCCTGGGGCGGTACAATGGCTCGAACGGTTCAAACGAATAAGGAGCCATCATGCAGCTCGCCAAAACGCTTAAGGTGACGCCGGAGGAGCTTTTTGACGCTCTGGCGGGGTCCATCATGCAGGATATCGAGAACGCCACGGGCAAGCGTCCCAGCCGCAACAAGCTCAGCGGCTATAAGTACGAGAAGCGCCCATACCGCAAAAGGTAAGGTGACTCTTCATCGGAAACCGTGAACGCTTCGGGTTTCGAGTCAGTAGCGAACAGCCCGACAAAAAATGTTGTTGGAAGTGCCAAATGAATAAGAATGCCGCTACGCAGCTGCACATCTATTCCGCCTTTTTCGTTCTCGCGGGATTTGTTTTAAATCGGGGAGTGTTTCTACTTTTCCTTGCGGAGAAAGGAATGTCTGTCACGGAAATCGCGCTTTATCAAGCTCTGTTTAACATTGCAACGGTCGTCCTCGAGCTGCCAACAGGGCTGATAGGCGATTTCTTTGGAAAGAAGTTTTCGATTCAAGTGGGCGTGCTGCTGCTTTTCTTCCATACGGCTGGCGTGCTGTTGCTCTCAGGCCCCTTTCTTGTCGTACTTTCCCTTGTTGAGGCACTCGCCTACTCCCTTCAATCGGGATCCGAACAAGCACTTTTATATGAAATTGCCCGGAATGCCGGTCAAGGAGAGCGCTTCCTCACCATCAATGCTCGGCTGCTTGCCGCACAATCAATCGCTACGGGAGTGGCAATCGTACTTGGATCATTCATTGCCCAAATATCTTGGAGTGCCCTCTACGTATGCGTTTCCGTTTTCTATCTTCTGCAGCTTTTCCTTCTGTATCCCATTGAGAGGATGGAAACGACCCATTCCAAAAACTCTGGGGAGGAAAGGTTTGACGTAGCCAAGATCTTCAGACGCGAAACCTGGTGCATTGGAGAATCCGCTTTTGCGGTATTGCTTCTTCTAATCGGCACAAGCATGCTCGACGGATTCTATGGGAGTTATTACAACTTGAATCAGTTGGTATTCGACGCATTTGATGCTCCCGTCTCCATAATAGGAATCTTTTTCGGTGCATCCTATGCAGTAAATGCGACGGCCTACATTGCAGCAGATTTCTTCTCATCGCGTTTCGGGAAAAGAAATACCATGCTCGGCTCGATGCTAATCGAAGCTGGCCTTTTCTTGATTCTTCCGTGGCTCGCTTCAAATCCTCTGTGTTTGTTTGGCCTTAGCATGGTGCTTTGTTTTCTCCCGGAAGTGGTGTACATCACTTCGGAAAACTTAATTCAAGACGCGATTGCGGACGATCTCCGCGCGACGATCCTTTCCGTCGCGTCTCTGGTAAGGGCCCTCTTTTCCGCAATGTCTTTCTCCATATTTTGACATGTGTTGGGGTTATATCCCATTCAGATAGCGCTCGGTATTATTGGTGCAATCGCGATAGCAATTACCGCCGTTGTTTCATTAAAAATGGTAGGAATACAGGTCTCCAAGAATTGATATATCGATTGACGAGCTATCCGAAGCGTCGAGCCTTCTTGATGGACATGACTATTCGTCACAAATCATTCCGCGCATCGCCGGGGTTCCAGTAATACTCGATATATCTGGATGCCCTCATTCCCCTTTTTGAAGGTCCCAAATTGACTACCCGTGTTGGTTTGGCTAGGTTCGGGTGCTATCCGCGCCGTGCGGTAAAATCGTTCAGTCAGAACACGAACCCGCATCGGAGCTCATCACATGGCATTCGTCCATCTGCACAACCACACCGTTTTCTCCATGCTCGACGGCGCAACCCGTATCCAGGATATGGTCAATCGCGCCGTAGAGCTGGGCATGCCCGCCGTCGCCATTACCGACCACGGCTACATGTATGGCGTGCCCGACCTGGCGCTGGCCTGCGACGCCGTCAACCACAACACGCCTGAGTACAAAACCTGGAGTCACGACAAGGCCTTTTTGGAAAAGGATCGCCGCGACGAGCTGGTGGAGCCCGATCCCGAGGAAAACCCGCGCGAGCATGCCCAGTATGTGAAGGACATGGCCATGTGGGACGAGAAGGGCAACATCGACGAGCTCAAGCCGCCTCTGGTCATCAAGCCCATCTTTGGCTGCGAGGTCTACTTTACGCCGGACGAGACCCTTGCTCGCGACCATAAGCCCGAGCTCTACCACATGATCCTTCTGGCCAAGGACCAGGAGGGCTACGTCAACCTGATGCAGACGGTCTCCGAGGCAGCCGTGCAGGGCTTTTACTACAAGCCCCGCGTGACGCTCGACAACCTGCGCCGCCACGCCAAGGGCATGATCTGCACCAGCGCCTGCATCGCGGGCATCATTCCCAAATACATCGACCGCGGTGACATGGAGGGCGCCATCAAGTGGGCCGAGACCTTCCGTGATACCTTCGAACCTGGCGACTTTTATATCGAGATCCAGGAACACGGCATCACCACCGACAACGGCCTGACCGATGAGCAGATGGACCGCACGCTCATCGACATCGCCAAGCAGGTAGGCGTCAAGGTCATCGCCACCAACGACTTCCACTACCTGCGCCGCGAGGACGCTCCCGTGCAGGACGTCATCATGTGCATTGGCATGAACGCCAAGGTCGACGATCCCAACCGCATGCGCATGACCGGCTCGGAGTTTTACATGAAGACCGAGGAGGAAATGCGGGCGATGTTTCCGTATTGCCCCGAGGCCTGCGACAACACGCTCGAGATCGCCGACAAGTGCTACGTGGAGCTGGACTGGGACTCCATCATCCTGCCGCGCTTCCCGTTGCTCGATCCCGGCGAGACGCACGAGAGCCAGTTCCGCCGCGAGTGCGAGAAGGGCCTGCGCCAACACTATGGCGACGACTGGGCCACGCGCGAGATCGGTGGCGTCAACATCAAAGAGCGCTTTGAGTACGAATACAAGGTCATCTGCGACAAGGGCTTTGCCGCCTACTTTTTGATTGTTGCCGAGTACGTGCAATGGGCCAAGGACAACGGCATTGGCGTCGGCCCCGGCCGTGGCTCGGCTGCCGGCGCTATCGTCGCCTACGCCATGAACATCACCGCGTTCGATCCGCTCGAGAACGGCCTGATGTTCGAGAGGTTCCTGTCCCCGCAGCGTACCGAGATGCCCGATATCGATATGGACTTCGACGATGAGCGGCGCCTCGAGGTCGTGGAGCACGTTCGCCAGCTCTACGGCCCCGAGAAGGTCACCCACGTCATCACCTACTCGACCATTAAGGCCAAGCAGGCCATCAACGACGCCGCGCGCGTCCTGGACTACCCGGTCTACATGGGTCAGCGCCTGTCCAAGATGGTTTCGAGCGACCCCAAGGTCAAGCTCAAGCAGGTGCTCGACAAGCAGCCCGGCAAAGAGGATCTGTTTAACCCCGATTTTGCCGAGGCCTATAAAAAGGACGACGACGCCCGCCGCATCATCGACACGGCGCTCTCAATCGAGGGCCTCACCCGTGGCGAGGGCGTGCACGCGTGCGCCGTTCTGATCTGCCGCGACCCCGTCAACGAGCACGTGCCCACCAAGCTCGACACCAAGGGCGGCGTCGAGATTACCCAGTACGAGGGCCATACCGTTGCCGACATGGGCCTGCTCAAGATGGACTTCTTGGGCCTGCGCACGCTGACTGTTATCTCCAAGGCCAAGGCAAACATCAAAAAGAACTTCGGCATCGACATCAAAGAGGAAGAGATTCCTTTTGACGACCCCGAGATCTTTAAGCTCATGGGTTCCGGCCACACCGCCGGCGTCTTCCAGGTCGAGTCCGCAGGCATGACGGCCACGATCAAGAACATGAAGCCCACCGAGTACAAGCACGTCGTAGCATTGATCGCCCTGTACCGCCCGGGCCCGCTGGGCGCCGGCATGGTTTCGTCCTACATCAACCGTATGAACGGCAAGGAGCCGGCGGTCTCCTACGACGACCGCCTGGACGACATCCTGGGCGAAACCTACGGCACCATGGTCTACCAGGAGCAGGTTATGCTCATCTCCGTCGAGATGTGCGGCTTCTCCAAGGGCGAATCGGACTCGCGTATCCGTAAGCCCGTGGCTAAGAAGAAAATCAAGCTGCTCACGTCGACGGTGCTCCACTGGGAGGATGGCTCCGACGAGACCACCTACGACCACTGGATGAACGGCGCCATCAAGAACAACTATACGCGCGAGGTCGCCCAGAAGATTTGGGACGATGTTCTCGAGTTCGCGTCCTACGCCTTCAACAAGTCGCACTCCGCCGGCTACGCCATCCTGGTTATGCAGACGGCGTGGCTCAAGGCGCACTATCCGCACGAGTACATGGCGGCCGTTCTGACGTCCTATACGGGCAAGACCGACAAGATCGTGCACTACGTCTCGGCATGCCGTCACGACGGCATCCCCGTGCTGTCGCCAGATGTCAACGAGTCCGGTACCGAGTTCACGGCTACCAAGGAGGGCGTGCGCTTTGGTCTGGCCGGCATCCGCGGCGTGGGCACCGGCGTGGCGCAGGCGATTATCGCCGAGCGCGAGGCGGGCGGCCCGTTTAAGACGCTGCACGACTTTGTCGAGCGCGTGGACTCGAGCCAGGCCAACCGCCGCGTGATCGAATCGCTCATCAAGGCAGGCGCCTTCGACTCCACGGGGTATCCGCGTCGCCAGATGATGCACTTTGTGGACAAGAACAACCCCGAGAACATCATCGATGCCGCGGTAAAGCGCCAGAAGGATCGCGCGAGCGGCCAGACGTCGTTCTTCGATATGTTTGGCGACGTTGAGGGCTCGGGCTTTGAGGTGAGCGTGCCCGATCCGGATGGCCAGGAATGGGACCGCCACCTCAAGTTGAGTCAGGAGAAGGAGGTTCTGGGCATCTATGTCTCGGACCACCCGCTGCGCCCGTTTGAGTATGCACTAGCCAAGGCGCGTGACTTCTCGTTCTCGCAGATCGACACCGGCTACGAAGTTCAGAATCCTACGGGCGGCACCATCAACCAGGAAATTCCCGAGGGCAAGGCGCTGTGGTGGGCCGGCATGGTCTCGAGCGTGTCCAAGCGCGTGACCAAAAACGGTGACCCCATGGGCATCGTGCAGCTCGAGGACATGGAAGGCGAGGCCACCGTCGTCGTGTTCCCCAAGACCTACAAGGAGGCCGAGGGGTACCTGTACGGCGAGGTCGATCCCGAGACCGGCGCGCAGCTGTCCGATGCCTTTGTGCGCATTAAGGGCAAGCTCGAGCGCTCGGACCGCGGCGACCAGATCATCGCGCAGGAGATCGTGCCGCTCGAGCTCAACGAGGAGAACAACAAGCCCAAGGTGTTTGAGGTTATGGTGCCCAACAGCCGCTTTAGCCAGGGCAATATGGCGCGTCTTGCCACGGTGCTTACCGCCAACCCGGGCGGCGACCGCGTGGAGATCTTTATCGAGCAGGTGGACGGGCGCGTGCTACGTGCCGAGGTGCCGGCCAAGGTCAACGCGCGCTCGATTCCGCTGCTGGCCGAGGCAAAGGCGATTGTGGGTAACCAGGGTCGCGTGACGGTTATCTAAGCTACCCCGGGTGAGATTGGAGGAAGTGATGGCGCAGGGGACGTTTGTGCAGGCGCTTCGCAAAGAGGCGGCGTTGAGCGGCACCTTTATGAAGGGCCGCTCGCTCATGCTCAACGGCGCCGTGCTGTCGATTGAGGACAGCGGCTCGCGCTTCTCCAAAAACGTGACGGTTGAGGGCTCGGTGCGCGGCTCGCGCGGCGACCTGTACAAGACGCACGTGGCGCTCGATATGGACGAGCACGAGGTTATCGACTACGACTGCGACTGCCCCGCCGCATACCGCTATCCCGGTATGTGCAAGCACGCCATCGCCACAGCGCTGGCGTACCTGGACACCAGCGGCATTGAGCCTGTTGAGGGGCTGCGCACGCCGGTTCGCACGTTTACGGCGCAGCCGAAACAGCCCGCGCGCGCCGCGTCCGCCGCGCCGACCGTCAACCCCAACTTTCCCTTCCCGGCGCCCGTCCCCACGAGCCCGAGCCTTGTGGCGGCGCTTTCCGATCTTTCGGACGCGCGCATGGATGAGCTGGCGAGCATGCGCCGCAAACTTGCCGGTGCCGTTGATCCCGACGCCCCCAAAGCGGCGTTGGAGCCCTCGTTGGTGCCGTACTACAATCCGCTGTTCGCTGACCGCTTTAGCTGGGCGCTCGAGTTCCGCATTCGCTGTGGATCGGTCTCCTACGTGGTCAAGGACATCGACGGCATGGCCGACGCCTATGTCCGAGGCGGCACCTTCTCGTACGGCAAGAAGCTCACGTTTGTCCATACGCCCGAAGCCTTCGAAGACGTGTCGACAAAGCTGCTCAACCTTGTTGTGACGACAGTTGCCTATCTCGATGACATCACAAGCTCGCGTTCGGCGTCGTACGACTTTGCCCGCAGCGGTTTTGTTGCCGAGCGTCAGTTGCCGCTGTCCGAGCATAGCATCGTATATGTGCTGGACCTGCTGCGCGGCCAGACCATCTCTTTTGAGCCCGCCTGGTCGCGGGGGACGACGACGCGTCGCACCTACGACGTGGCGGTTGAGCTGTCTCCGCAAGGGGAGGACGAGGCGTCCGCTAAGCGCCCACCACTTCTTGCCGCCAAAATCGCGCCGGCGGCTGGTGGTAGCTATGACCTGCGCCTGCCCGCCGATATGTACTGCTTTGCGTCGGGCGATGCCGCCTACTTGGTTGACACGCGCCGCGCGCGCCGTACCGACGCTGCATTTGCTCAGCATGCCGCACCTTTTTTGTCGCGCTTGCTGCCGTGCCGCACGCCCGCCCATATTGCCGCCGAGCAGGTGGGTGAGTTCTGCCGTATGGCGCTGCCCATTTTGCGCGACTATACCGACCTCACCGCGCCCGCCGCGCTCGATACTGTGGCACCCGAGGCGAGCTTTGCCATGGCAATCGGCGTCGACGATGGTCTTGTGACCTGCAAAATTACGGTTACCTACGGCGATTGGTCGGCTGATCTCTTTAGTCTTGGTGCTCCGGGCAGTCCTTTCGAAGAGCAACGCCCCGGCGTTCCGCCCCGCGATACGCTGGCGGAGTTTCGCGTTATGGACACGGCTGCCATGTACTTCGATTTCTACGAGGGCGGCCTGGCGTTTGAGGAGCGCGATGACGAGAGCCTGTTCCACTTGCTGACCGAGGGCCTGTCTGCCCTGTCCGAGCTGGGCGAGGTCATGCTCAGCGACCGTCTGCGCCAGATTTCGGTCCGCCCTGCGCCCAAGCTCTCGGTGCGCGCGACCGTCAAGAGTAACCTGCTCGATGTCGAACTGGGCGCGAGCGGCCTTTCGGCGGCAGATCTTGCCATCTATCTGGACTCGTACAAGCGCCACCAGACGTTCGCGCGCCTGACGTCCGGCGACATCGTGCGCCTGGATGAGGGAGCGCGTGCCGCGTTTGGTCTTGCCGAGGACCTAGGCGTCGATGCCGTCGACCTGCTCGACGGCGTGTCGCTTCCCGCGTCGAGTACCCTTTTTGTCGATAGCATGCTCGCACGCACGCCGGCGCTCGAGGCCGATCGCGACGCTGCGTTCCGCCGCACCGTCGAGCGCCTGGACACGCTCGGCAAGATGGACTTTACGGTGCCGGCATCGCTCAAGGCAACGATGCGCGGCTACCAGGTCGACGGATACCAGTGGCTCGGCTCGCTCGAACACCTGGGCCTTGGCGGCATCTTGGCCGACGACATGGGCCTGGGCAAAACGCTCCAGATGATCGCGCATATCCTGGCGCGCGTGGAGGCGGGGGACACCAAGCCCACGCTCGTGGTATGCCCGGCCTCACTCGTGTACAACTGGACTGCCGAGCTGGAGCGCTTTGCCCCGTCGCTCGATGTGTGCGCCATTGTGGGCGCCAAGGCTCAACGTCGTGTACAGATTGCCGGCGTGGCCGAGCATAACGTGGTCGTAACGTCGTATGACCTTATGCGGCGCGATATCGACGAGTACGTCGAGCAGGATTTTGCCCGCGTGGTGCTCGATGAGGCACAGTACATTAAAAATCCGCTCACGCAGGTGGCGCGCGCTGCCAAGCGCCTGCCTGCCGGCGTGCGCTTTGCCCTGACGGGCACGCCCATCGAAAACCGCCTGTCCGAGCTCTGGAGCATCTTCGACTTTTTGATGCCGGGCCTTTTGGGGACGCGCGAGTCGTTTGCCAAGCGCCTTGAGAGCCCCGTCGAGCATGCCGAGGGCGATAGCGCCGCTCGCCTGCAGGCGCTCGTGTCGCCGTTTGTGCTGCGCCGTGTTAAGGAAGACGTGGTGGCCGACCTGCCCGAGAAGATCGAGGACACCGTCATGGCACAGCTTACCGGCGAACAACGCAAGCTCTACCTGGCCAACCAGGACCGCATCGCCCAGCAGGTGCAGCACCGCGAGGCTGGGGAGTTTAAGAAGGACAAGCTCAAGGTGCTCGCCGAGCTCACCAAGCTGCGCCAGATCTGCTGCGACCCACGTCTACACTACGAGGATTACAAGGCGGGGAGCGCAAAGCTCGATACGTGTATGGAGCTCGTGCACGGCGCACTCGACGGCGGGCATCGCATCCTGTTGTTCAGCCAGTTTACGGGTATGCTCGATATCATCGGTAAGCGCTTGGCCAAGGAGGACATCGCCTTCCTTAAGCTCACGGGCGCTTCGTCTAAGGAGAGCCGCGCCAAGATGGTCGCGCAGTTCCAAGCGGGCGAGGTCCCGGTCTTTTTGATTTCGCTCAAGGCGGGCGGCGTGGGCCTTAACCTGACGGCGGCCGACGTGGTCATCCACTACGACCCGTGGTGGAACGTGGCGGCGCAGGACCAAGCGACCGACCGCGCGCATCGTATTGGCCAGCAACATACCGTGACCGTGTACAAGCTCATCGCCAAGGACACGATCGAGGAGCGCATCATGCAGATGCAGGAGTCCAAGCGCGACCTGGTCAACAGCGTGCTCGGCGGCGACGGCATCTCGTCGGCGCTGTTTACCCGCGAAGATGTTCTGGCGCTGCTGGGCGGCGACGGGCGCTAGCCCGCTCGGGTGGGGCCGCCAGGGCGGATAGCGCACGCTGCCCCATCGTCCCCGCCCGTTATGTGTTCATTTGCAATGCCGTGGATGGTTTGTCTGCCTTTGGGCATAAGAACCATCAAGAACATTGGCACGTCAGCAAAGGAGAACATCATGGCGAAATTCTTTAAGGACCCCGACGGTAAGCTCATTGCCGCCCTTGGCAACGACGTTGCAACCCCTGCCGGTTGCACGGAACTGACCGCAAACACTGAGGACGCGGCGCACGAGAAGCACGTGCCTGTTGTCGAGACCGAGCGCGACGGTCACGTGATTCGCGCACGCGTTGGCTCGGTCGAGCACCCCAGCCTGCCCGAGCACTATATTGAGTGGATCGCCCTTGAGGCCGAGGGCCGCTTAGAGGTCCATTACCTTGAGCCCGGCATGAAGCCCGCGACGTTTTTCGCGGGCGGCTCCAAGACCGGTACCGTCTATGCCTATTGCAACCTGCACGGGCTGTGGTCCGCGACGCTCTAGGAGCGCGCCCCCGCTCGGGGTATCATAGCTAGCATATGCACATGCGAGCGCCGGCTGCATTATGCGGCCGGCGCTTTTACTACGACAACGATGGTTTACGACGGAAAGGGCTGAGCCATGAAGCTCGCGCTTGCACAGATCGATATGCGCCTGGGTGATATTGAGGGCATTTGCGGCCGCATCGAGGACCAGGCTCGTCTGGCCCACGAGCGCGGGGCGCGCGTGCTGTGCGTTCCGGCTCCGCTCTTTATGGGCGCCATGCCCGGGGGCCTGGTGGGCACTGCCGACTTTGAGCACGACATGCTTGCCGGCTTGACTGGTGTCGCCGAGCGTATCCAGGAGCTTGACATGATCTGCATCGTGCCCGCGGCGGTTTCGTTTGAGGGCCAGCCGCTGCTCGACTACATGATGCTCAAGGACGGTCATGTGGTGCCGGCGCGTTCGAGCATTGCCCTGCAGCGTGGCGAGAACAACGACACGCGTTGGGCGCCGCCGGTGTTCGACGTGGACGGCGTGCGCATCGCCGTGATTTTTGACTTGGACCGCGAACTCGAGATGTTGCCGACCGGTGTTGACCTCATTGCGTATTTCCAATTCAATGCGTTTGACATGACCGACCGCGAGACTGCCGCCATTGCCGCCGTTCGCAGCGGCGCCTACCGCAAGATCGCATCCAAGCGTAGTGTGTGGTTTGCCTGTATGGCGCCGGTCGGTGCCTATGACGAGTCGGTGTATACCGGCGGTTCGTTTGTGCTCGACGACTGCGGTCGCGTGGTGGCCCAAGCGCCGTGTTTTGAGGAGAGCCTGCTGGTTCAGGAGATTCAGCGCGGCGTGATGCTCGATGCCCTGGAAGATCACGAACTGCCCGAGTTCCGTTCCGAGGAGTGGCTGTGGCAGGCGCTGGTGCTCGCCGTGCGCGACAACGCCCGGGCCCACGGTGCGTCGCGCGCCGTGGTGGCACTCGAGGGCGACTTGCCGT
>URUI01000064.1 GCA_900551015.1 uncultured Collinsella sp. | reverse complement strand
ACGGCACTCCGCTGCCAAAAGATGCACGCTGCGAAGTAAAAAACGTGGACGGCGCAAGCGGGGTAGCTAAAAAAGCCCCGTCCCAAATTAGCTACCCTGTTCCGCTGTAACTCGTGGTGAGGTCGTGAGCTACAAACGTGTGCGTGCGCTTGTCGTTCGTATCTGCTATCATTCCTAGTCTGTGCGCTCATGCGGGCGTGGCGGAATTGGTAGACGCGCCAGATTTAGGTTCTGGTGGGATTCCCGTGAAGGTTCGAGTCCTTTCGCCCGCACCATCGCACCTGCGTCGGCTCCCGCCGTCGCGACTCTTTGTTGCATAAAGGTACCAGCACCTCAGATAAGCTGGGCAGTATGAGGAGGAACGTGTTGAACATCACCGCTTCTGACGTCAAGGACGCCAAGCTCACCGCTACGGTCACCATCCCGGCCGCCGACGTCGACGCCGCGATCAAGAAGGCCTACAAGGACACCGCTAAGAAGTACCACTTCCCGGGCTTCCGCGCCGGCAAGGCTCCCCGTCCGGTCATCGACTCTGCTCTTGGCGTCGAGGCTACCCTCGCTCAGGCCACCAACGACCTGATCGCTGCCAACGAGCCCGCCGTCCTCAACGAGCTGGACATCGTCCCCACCAAGAACGGTGACTACAAGGAGCTCGACCTCGCCAAGGATCACGAGGGCTACACCTATACCGTCGAGTTCTCCCTGCGTCCCGCCGCTGAGCTCTCCTCCTACGACGCCGTCGAGATCGAGATGCCTCCCGCTGAGGTCACCGAGTCCGAGATCAACAACCAGGTCGAGATGCTCCTCAACTACCGCGCTACCTTCGAGGACGTCGAGGGCCGCGCCGTCGAGGCTGACGACTACGTGACCGTCGACCTCAAGGCCGTCGAGAACGCCGACAACTTCGCCGCCGAGGGCCGCATGCTCATCGCCGGCAGCGACAGCAACCCCGCCGAGCTCAACGAGGCCCTGATCGGCGCCAACGTTGACGACGTCAAGACCGTCACCTGGACCGACGAGGCTGAGGAGGGCGAGGAGGCCGAGACTCACACCGTCGAGGTCACCGTCAAGGGCATCAAGGTCCGCAACACCCCCGAGCTCACCGACGAGCTCGTCAAGTCCGACTTTGGCTTCGACAGCATCGACGCCATGCGCGACGCCATCAAGCTCGAGATCGAGCAGGACAAGGCTTCCCGCCTGCCGGCCGAGAAGGAGAACCGTTGCGTCTCCGCTCTCGCCGAGCGTCTGCAGCTCGACGAGATGGACGCCGACTACGAGCAGTCCGTCTTTGAGGAGCTCGGCCAGAACTTCCTGTCTAACCTTTCTGCTCGCGGCATGACGCTGGACACCTGGCTGCCCGCATCCGGCCTGACCATGGAGCAGTTCGTCGGCGACCTGCACAAGCAGGCCAACGACGTTGCCCGTGAGTCCTTGGCGCTCGACGCTCTCGCCCGTGAGCTCAAGATCGAGGTCACCGAGGACGACATCAACGCCGAGTTCGAGAAGGCCGGCGTCAAGGACGTCGAGGCTTCCAAGGCCGAGTTCATTGCCGATGGCCGCATGCCTGCCGTCCGTGACTCCATCCGTCGCTCCAAGGCCGTCGATCACCTGGTCGAGAACGCCAAGGTGACCGAGGTCGACGAGACCGCCAAGGACGCCGAGTAATTCTCGCCACCTTTCCTGCGAGCGCATGGACGCGCCCGTGATGGGGTAAAGTTATAAGCCGGTTATCCGGTTGCTTCGTACGGTGCCAGCCAATGCATAGCATGCGGGCACCGTACGTTTGTCTAGAACCATTATTGGTCCGTAAGAGAAATGGAGATGCGTATGATCGCTAAGTTCGATTCCGCCCTCGTGCCATACGTTATCGAGCAGACGCCGCGCGGTGAGCGCAGCTACGACATCTATTCGCGCCTGCTCAACGACCGCATCATCTTCTTGGGCGAGGAGATCAACTCCGTCAGCGCCAACCTGGTCGTTGCCCAGCTGCTGCATCTTGAGAGCCAGGATGCCGAGAAGGATATCTCGCTCTACATCAATTCGCCCGGTGGCGAGGTCTACTCCGGTCTGGCGATTCTGGATACCATGAACTTCATTAAGCCGCAGGTCTCCACCATCTGCGTCGGTATGGCCGCGTCTATGGCCGCCGTGCTGCTTTCGGCCGGCGCCAAGGGCAAGCGCTTCTGCCTGCCGCACTCCAAGGTCATGATTCACCAGCCCAGCGGCGGTGCCCAGGGCCAGCAGACCGAGATCGAGATCGTGGCCGAGGAGATCAAGAAGACCCGTCGCGAGCTCAACCAGATCCTGTCCGACGCCTCGGGCCAGCCCATCGAGAAAGTCCAGGCCGATACCGAGCGCGACAACTACCTGACCGCTGCCGAGGCCCTCGACTACGGCCTGATCGACCGTATCGTCACCTCGCGCGATCTCGCCGCGAAGGACGCCTAGGATGGCAGGTAACATGCAGGATAACTTTGACGAGAACGGCAACCCCATCCGCTGCTCCTTTTGCGGAAAAGAGCAGGGCCAGGTCCGTCGCCTCGTAAAGGGTCCGACCAACATCTTTATCTGCGATGAGTGCGTCGCCGCATGTTCCGAGATTCTTGAGGAGTCGCTGGCTTCGGACTTTATGGACGCCGCCCGCAACGGCAAACTGCCGGGTTTCCTCAGCGACCACGGCCAGGCTGCGTCCCAGCCCGCCGCTGACCCCGAGGCCGAGGGCTTTGAGCTCGAGGACGACCGTCAGGTCATCACGCACGTGCCGACGCCGCACGAGATCTATGACGAGCTTTCGGCCTATGTTATGGGCCAGGAGGACGCCAAGCGCGCCATGTCGGTGGCCGTGTACAACCACTACCGTCGCGTGATCGAGGGCGGTGCCGCGGTATCCGCCTTAGACGAGGTATCGGGCATGGACGCCCAGTTTGATGACGATATGGACGAGGTGGAGCTCGCCAAGTCCAATATTTTGCTGCTCGGCCCCACCGGCACCGGTAAGACGCTGCTGGCCCAGACGCTCGCGCGCATCCTCGAGGTGCCGTTTGCCATCGCCGACGCCACCGCGCTCACCGAGGCTGGCTACGTTGGCGAGGATGTTGAGAACATCCTGCTCAAGCTCATCAACGCTGCCGATGGCGACATTGAGCGCGCGCAGGTGGGCATCATCTACGTGGACGAGATCGACAAGATCGCCCGCAAGGCCGAGAACCTCTCCATCACCCGTGATGTTTCGGGCGAGGGCGTTCAGCAGGCACTGCTTAAGATCCTTGAGGGCACGGTGGCCAGCGTTCCGCCCACCGGCGGCCGCAAGCATCCCCAGCAGGAGCTGCTGCAGATCGACACGACGAACATCCTGTTCATCTGCGGCGGTGCCTTTGTGGGGCTGGATAAGATCATTGCCGATCGCGTGGGCAACAAGGGCGTGGGCTTTAACTCCGAGATCGCCGGCCCCACCTCGGTCGACGAGAACGACCTGCTGCGCCAGGTGCTCCCGCAAGACCTCAATGCCTTTGGCATGATTCCCGAGTTCGTGGGCCGTACGCCCGTCGTGACCCAGACGCAGGCGCTCGACGAGGACGACCTGGTCTCGATCCTGACCGAGCCCAAGAACGCCGTGGTGCGCCAGTACCGCAAGATGTTCCAGCTCGAGGACGTCGATCTTGAGTTTGACGACGCGGCCCTGCACGAGATCGCCCGCATGGCGCTCGCCCGTAAGACCGGCGCTCGCGGCTTGCGTGCCATCTGCGAGGACGTGCTGCAGCAGACGATGTTCGACCTCCCCAGCGAGGAGGGCGTCGAGCGCGTCGTCGTAACCGAAGCCTCCGTCAAGGGCGAAGAACAGCCCCAACGCATCTACGGCTAACCTGCCAAAAAGGGACAGGTTTATTTTGGTAGGTTTTATCAGGGAGAATGACGTTTGCCCATATAAAACCGACCAAAATAAACCTGTCCCTAAATGGTAGGTTTTACAAAAATGCGATGTTGAATAGCCTCCGACTGCTGGTGGTCGGAGGCTATTTTATATATACGCAATAACCCCAAGTACCTGTGCTATTCTGTGTGTTTGTTTAAGCCTCAGCGAAGTCATTCAGACTGGAGTAATCGATACCTAAGGGGAGGAATGCAGACCCTAGCGGGCCTGCATTCCTCCCCGGCGGGACAGGGAGAGATATATGGAAGAAATGCCCAAGAACTACGATCCGTCGACCAACGAGCCGGCGATCCTGCAGAAGTGGCTCGACGGCGGCTACTACAAGCGCCGCGAGGGTGTGGGCGACTGCACCGTCACCATTCCGCCTCCCAACGTGACCGGCAAGCTCCACATGGGCCACGCCACCGATGACTCCATCCAGGACGCCATCATCCGTATGGCCCGCATGCGCGGCAAGTCCACGCGCTGGGTGCTGGGCACCGACCATGCCGGCATCGCCACGCAGACCAAGGTCGACAAGAAGCTCAAGAGCGAGGGCATCAGCCGCCTGGAGATCGGTCGCGACAAGTTTGTCGACGCCTGCTGGGACTGGACCCACGAGTACGGCGGCATCATCGTCGAGCAGATCAAGCGCATAGGCTGCTCTGTTGACTTTGACAACGAGCGCTTCACCATGGACGAGGACTATGCCCAGGCCGTGCGCAAGGTCTTCTGCGACTGGTACCACGACGGCCTGATCTATCGCGGCAAGCGCATCGTCAACTGGTGCCCCAACTGCACTACCGCCATCTCGGACGACGAGGCCGAGTACAAGGACGAGAAGGGCCACCTGTGGCACCTGCGCTACCCGCTGGCCGAGCCGGTCAACGGCCAGGACTACATCGTCGTCGCCACCACGCGCCCCGAGACCATGCTCGGCGACACGGGCGTCGCCGTCTCTCCGAAGGATCCCGAGAAGGCCGCCTTTGTGGGTAAGACCGTCATGCTGCCGATCGTCAACCGTGAGATTCCCATCTTCTCCGACTATCATGTCGACGCCAACTTTGGCTCCGGCTTTGTCAAGGTCACCCCCGCCCACGACCCCAACGATTACGCCATGGGTCAGGCCCACGACCTGCCGCAGATCAACATCTTCGACGAGCACGCGGTGGTCGTCGAGGGCTACGGCGAGTTCACCGGCATGAACCGCGACGAGTGCCGCGAGGCCGTCATCAAGTGGTTTGACGAGCACGGTCTGCTCGATCACGTCGAGGACCTCGATCACTCCGTCATGCACTGCTACCGTTGCGACTCCGCCCTGGAGCCGTGGCTGTCCGAGCAGTGGTTCGTCGCCGTCGACAAGCTCAAGGGGCCGGCGCTCGACGCTGTCAACTCCGGCAAGGTCACCTTCCATCCCGCGCGCTGGACGCAGACCTATACCACCTGGATGGAGAACCTCAAGGACTGGTGCATCAGCCGCCAGCTGTGGTGGGGCCACCGCATCCCCGTGTTCTACTGCGAAGACTGTGGCTGGGAGGACGCCCTGACCGAGGACACCGACGTGTGTCCCAAGTGTGGCGGCCATCACGTGCACCAGGACGAGAACGTGTTGGACACCTGGTTCAGCTCGCAGCTTTGGACTTTCGCCACGCAGGGCTGGCCGCAAAAGCCGGAGCTGCTCGAGGGCCATCACCCCACGACGGCGCTCGTCACTGCGCGCGACATTATCGCGCTGTGGGTCGCCCGCATGGTCATGAGTTCACTGTACTTCCTGGACGAGGTGCCGTTTAAGGACGTCGTCATCTATCCGACGATCCTGGCCAAGGACGGCAGCCGCATGTCCAAGTCCAAGGGCAACGGCGTTGACCCCATGGACCTCATTGGCATGTACGGCGCCGACGCCATGCGCTACAACCTGCTTACGCTGTGCACCAACAACCAGGATGTTAAGTTTGACGCGAACATCGACAAGAAGACCAAGAAGCTCATCGACAGCCCGCGTACCGACCAAGCCAAGTCGTTTGTGACCAAGATCTGGAACGCCAGCCGCTTCCTGCTCATGAACATGGAGGGCTACACGCCCGGCGAGCCTGTCGTGGAGACGCCGGCCGACGCCTGGATGTTCAGCCGCCTGGCCAAGGCCGTCAAGATGGTCACCGAGGGTATCGAGAACTACACCTTTGGCGACATGGCCCGCGGCGTGCAGCAGTTCTTCTGGAATGAGGTCTGCGACTGGTACGTCGAGGTCACCAAGGCCCGCCTGAAGGGCGAGGGCCGTCTGCAGGCGCAACGCAACCTGATTTTTGTGCTCGACACCTCCATTCGCCTGATGCACCCACTTATGCCGTTTGTCACCGAGGAGATCTGGGATAACATGCCGGCGAGCGTGCTCGACCTGGACACCGAGGGCAACGTTGACCGAGCCGAGGCGCTCATGATCGCCAAGTGGCCCGAGCCCGCCGACTACGCCAAGTACGTCGACGAGCCCGCCGAGCGCGCGTTTGAGCTGTGCCGTACCGTCGTTTCCGCTGCCCGCGCCACGCGTTCGCGCTACCGCTTAAGCCCCAAGGCCGAGCTTGACGTGGTCGTGCGTGCCGCTGCCGAGGACATCGAGAAGCTCGAGAGCCTGCGTTCGACGATTGAGCCGCTGGCCAACACGGCTTCGCTGGTTATGGGCACCGACGTAGAGAAGCCGGCTGCGAGCATCGCCGTGGTTGATAGCGGCGTCGAGGTCTTTGTGGTGCTCGAGGGCAAGGTTGACCTTTCGGGCGAGAAGGCGCGCCTGGAGAAGGAGATCGCCGTGGCTCAGAAGGAGCTCGCCGGCTGCGAGAAGACGCTGGCCAACGAGGGTTTTGTGGCTAAGGCCGCGCCCGCGGTGGTCCAGAAGAAGAGGGACCGTGCAGCTGAGCTCAAGGAGATCCTGGCGGCGCTGAACTCGCAGGTTGCTGACTTCTCGTAGGCGGTACTGGGGGACGCGGTTTGGGGCATTGCTCGCTACTGCGGACAGTCCTGCTCGCACGAAGGCCACATTAAGTGGCCTTCGGCTCGTGCGGAACTTGTATCGAGCAAAGCCCCAAACCGCTCCCATGGCGGTTACGTGGTTGTTTGCAGCTGGTGGGTTAGGGCCACTTGGTTGTGGCCTTTAGCTCGCTGCAAAGCGGTGTTTGGCTGATATTTTGAATGGGAGGGGCTCGTTGTTTATTACGGGCCTCTTTTTATGTTGAGGGGACTTTGGGTTATGGCTAAGCGTTCTGGGTCGTATGTCGTTCCTTTCTCGTTTGAGTTGCTTTCGTTTGGTGAGGCTTTGGGACTTGCTGCTGATACGGGGCGGATTTCTGGGGATGCTGGGCCTCTGCTTGAGACGGTTGTCGATATGCTCGATGAGCTGGGGCGTCCGGATGAGTATTTCGATTGCATTCAGGTTGCCGGCACCAATGGCAAGACTTCGACCACGCGTTTTTCGGCTGCCATCCTTCGTGGCGAGGGGCTAAAGACCGCGCTGTATACGTCGCCGCAGTTGGTGCGTTATTCCGAGCGCATGGAGGTCGATGGTCTCGTCGTAAGCGATGAAGCGTTTGCCCGTGGCGTTTCTGCCGCCGTCGAGGCGGGGCATCGCGTGAATGCTCGTCGTGTGGCGGCGGGGGAGCACGCCTATACCATCACGCCGTTTGACCTGCTGACGGCTGCCGCTCTGGTGATGTTTGCCGAGGCTGCGGTGGACGTTGCTGTGCTCGAGGTTGGCATGGGCGGCCGTTGGGATGCCACGAGTGCGACCGATCCCGTCGCCGTTGCCATTACGGGTATCGGCCTCGACCACATGCGCATTTTGGGCGACACGCTCGAGGCCATTGCGGGGGAGAAGGCCGCGGTCATCAAGCCCGGACGTCTGGTTGTGCTGGGTGAGGGTACGCACGAAGCGAGCGTTCAGCGTGTGATGGATGCTCGCTGCCGTGAGTGCGGTGTGGCGCCGTTGGTGGTGAGCCACTCCACGACCAAGGTGCCGGCGCATGTGGGCGATACGGTGGAGTTCAGCTGCACCACGCCGCGCGCGATTTATACGTCGAGCATGGTGAAGCCGGCCTATCAGCCGCAGAATGCAGCGTGCGCGATTATGCTATGCGAGGGCTATCTGGGCCGCGAGCTCGATCACGATGCGTTGGATGCATCGCTTATGGGCTGCCCCACGCCGGGTCGTTTTGACGTGCTGGGGACCAATCCGCTCAAGCTAATCGATGCCTGTCATAATCCCCAGAGCTGCGAGAACTTTGTGAGCGCGCTGGATGAGATCGACCCGTGCGTGGAGAATCGCCCCACGCTGCTGTGCGCTGCGCTGGCCGACAAGGACGTGGCGGGCATCGTCGACGTGCTGATTCCGGCCTTCCCGCGCGTGGTTGTGACCCAGACCGATTCCGATCGCGCCCTGCCGGCAGAGGAGCTTGCCGCACTTGTGGACGCCGATAAGCTCGCGGGCGTGTACGCGAGCGTGCCCGAGGCCCTCGCTGCCCTCGATGCCGCGGACGAGTCCTTCGTAGCAGCCGGCACCATCACCCTAGCCGGCGAAGTAGCCGGCCTGCTCCGTTAACCCATCCCCTTAGCAGTTGCGGTGAAATAGTTCCTGTTTTTGGGTTCTAGCAGCCCATCCAGGAACTATTCCACCGCAACTTAGTTTGGGGGCTTGGGGACCGGGCTAGTCTAGGCGGACCGGATCGTGGGGGTAGGCGTTGAGAATCTCGACGCCGGACTCGGTCACTAGGGCAAGGTCCTCGATGCGGACGCCGGTGCGGCCGGGGAGGTAGATGCCCGGTTCGATGGAGAACGTCATGCCCGGCTCCACGACCTGCTCGTTGACGAGCGAGACGTCGCCTGGCTCGTGGTCCTGCAGCCCGATCGAGTGCCCCAGGCGATGCGTAAAGTACTGCCCATAGCCCGCATCCTCAATCACGTCGCGCGCGGCACGGTCCAGGTCACACATGCGCACGCCCGGTGCGATGAGCGCCTCGGCGGCCTCGTTGGCACGGCGCACGATGTCGTAGATGCGCGCCGTCTCCTCGTCCGGCTCGCCCCAAAAGAACGTGCGCGTCATGTCCGAGCAATAGTTGCGATGACGCCCGCCGATGTCGAACAGCACCACGTCGCCACGCTTGAGTACGGTGTCGTCGGGCTCGTGGTGCGGGTCGCCGGCGTTGGCGCCAAAGCTCACGATGGGCGGAAAGCTAAAGCCCTCGCAGCCGTGATTACGGTACAGACCGAGCATCTGGTCGGCAATTTCGCGCTCCGTTACGCCCTCGTGGACGAGCTTGATGGCGTCGGCCATCACGGCGTCGTTGGCGGCCGAGGACGCGCGCATGAGCTCCTGCTCGGCGGCATCCTTGTAGGTGCGTGCGGCGGTGACGGCAAAGTCGCCCAGGAAAAACTCGCTGGCGGCATGGCGCTCCAGAAGGGGCATCAAAAAGCCGGAGCGCATGACGGTATCGATGCCAAGCGGCTTGGTTGGATCGATCTCGCGCGCGATGGCATCGGCCACGACATCGGTATCGGTGTGGTAGGCAACGCGGGCATTGTCGTACTCGGGCAGCTGATGCAGGGCGTTGACCAAGATTACGGGCTCGTCATCGCGCGCGAGCAGCACACCGCAAAAACGCTCGAACATATCGGCATAAAAACCGGTCAGGTAATAAATCGACCACGGGTCGTTTACGAGCAGCTGTGCGCCGGGGTGCTGAGCCTCGAGCGCATCGAGCACGCGCGCCACACGCTGGTCATCGACATGTGCCATGAAACATCCTTTCGCTAGGGTGCCACCATGGTATCCCCAATGCCAGGGTAGTCAATTTGCGACGGGGCTATTTTAGCTGCGTAAAACTTGCGGAATGATTTTCCTGGGACGGGGATTGAATAATCATTCGGCACCCAATGATTATTCAATCCCCGTCCCAGAAAAATCATTTGAGCGAACGTTGGGGCAAAAGTAGTCATAAGAGGCCCGTTCCAAATGGGCTGGTTTCAAAAGTATGGCGGATTACGGGGCTGGACCTGTATTACTTGACCATGGGAAAAATCGCGAAATTAAAACCGCAGGTAGACGGCTTATCAAAAATCGAAAAGTGCCGGCAAGGATAGGGGTCTTCGAATCAGCCCCGTAATCCGGGTAGTTTTGAAATGGCACAAATCCGATAGCAGCCAAGAGGGCGCTTTTGCAACCGAAAAGAAGGGAGCGGGGTAGCTAAAAGAGCCCCGTCCCAAATTAGCTGCTTAGGCTGGGTCGATGTTCATGCTGGCGATAAGGTTGATGTTGGTGTCTAGGAGGTTCTCTAGCACGACGTCGCCCATGCGGATGGGGGCCTCGACGACCACGCCGCGGATGAGGTCCATGGCCTGGGCGTGGAGTTCTAGCGGGATGGCTTCGGCCGTGCGGACGGGGAGTAGGGCTTCGTCGCCGCCGGAGACGGCCACGGTCGTTGTGAGCACGCGCATGGGGCAGGTGAGCTCTTGATGTGCGAACGTATCGCCGCGCGGGCAGTTGTTACCGGTTACGGAGCGCACTTCCACCACGGTGCCATTGGCGTCGTGCTCCACCTCTACGGTCAGGAGGCACTCGGATGGGCAGGTGGTGCAGTTGAACTGCAGCGTTTCGGTCACATTCGTACTCATGAGCTATGCCTCCTCAACGGGATCGATGGACAGGACGATTTCGCTGGCACCCAGGTCGAGTGCGCGTTGAATCACCTTAGCCGGCATCGGGAAGCTTTCCATGACGCTCGGCTTAAACGCGCGGACTTTGCCCGCAAACACTTCTTCTCTGTTGGCCAAGATGCGTACTCGAGCGGTATCGACCGGCCGGCGCACGCGGAAGTTGAGCTTGGTGAGCGCCACGGCCGTAATGCGTCCCGGCAGCGCGTATCCCGCAATGCCGGCAGGGGAGACGGCGAGCTCGCAGTCCGGAACGACGCCCGCGGCGGTCCCCAGCGCGTACGCCGCTGCAGCTGCGCCAGCCCTCTCGGACTCGGTCGTCACATTGTCTGCCAGGTCGTGCACGTGCAGCACGTTGCCGCAGGCAAAGATGCCCGGTACGCCCGTCTGCAGGCTCTGGTTCACCACGGCGCCGCGCGTGCGCGGATCAAGCTCTACACCCGCGGCAACCGAAAGCTCGTTCTCGGGAATCAGACCCACCGAAAGCAGCAACGTGTCGCACGGAACAATGCGCTCGGTACCCGGAATGGGCGCCAGGTGCTCGTCGACCTGACTCACCTCGACGGCCTCCACACGGTCGTGCCCGATCACGCGCGTGACGGTGGCGGACAGGTGCAGCGGAATGCCAAAGTCGTCCAGACAGTTCTTGACATTGCGGCGCAGTCCGTTGGCGTACGGCATAAGCTCGTACACGCCCTCGACCGAAATCCCCTCGAGCGTGCAGCGGCGCGCCATGATCAGCCCGATATCGCCCGAGCCCAAAATGACGGCACGCGAGCCGGGCTTGAGGTTTTCGATATTGATGTATCGCTGCGCCAGGCCGGCCGTAAACACGCCAGCGGGACGGCTGCCGGGGATCTTGATCTCGCTGCGGGTACGCTCGCGGCAACCCATGGCAAGGACGACCGCCCGTCCGGTGAGCTGCAGCATGCCGGTGGGGCTCATGAGCGTGACGGTGTGGACCGCGGTGTCTTCCGCAGGCTCGCCTGAATCAATCCCAATCACCATGCTGTTCAGGAACAGCGCAATATCGGTTGCATGCACCTGGTCGATAAAGCGCTGCGCGTACTCGGGACCGGTGAGCTCCTGTTTAAAGTGCGACAGGCCAAAGCCGGGGTTTCGATATGAAGTGCATTCCCAAACATAACGTCAAGTGACCATTTTCCACTCTC
>URUI01000063.1 GCA_900551015.1 uncultured Collinsella sp. | reverse complement strand
CGTTGAGGCCGCCAACGCCGCCGTGATCGAGGCCGCCCTCAACGGCCTGGGCAAACCCGGCATGGGATGCACGGCCACCTGCGCCTACATCGAAAACGACACGCTCGCCATCGCCCACGTGGGCGACTCGCGCGCCTACCTGCTCCACGAGGGCACGCTCATCCGCGTGACCCGCGACCACTCCTACGTAGAGGAGCTCGTGGATGCCGGCGAGATTACGGCCGACGAGGCCCGCGTCCACCCCAACCGCTCGGTCATCACCCGCGCGCTGGGCTCGGATCCCGCCATGTATGCCGACCACTTTACCCTGCACATCGAGGAAGGCGACCGCCTGATTCTGTGCTCCGACGGTCTTTCGAGCATGATTCCCGATAGCGATATCGAAAACATCGCTACGCAGTCCTCGACCGCACAGATCTGTGTCGACAACTTGGTGGACGCGGCGCTCGCCGCCGGCGGCCACGACAATGTGACCGTGGTGGTCGTCGACCTGGTCGACGACGGCGTCATGCGCGAGGCAAAACGCCTCCGACGCCGCAATGTCACCATCGCCGCCATCTTGGCCCTTGTCTTTGTGCTGGTAGCAGGCATCTGGGCATACACGGGCGTCACCGGCTCCTATTACTTGGGAACCTACCACGGCAATGTCGCCGTCTGGCGTGGCCTGCCCGGCAAGACGCTCGGGGTCGAACTCCACTGGCTCGAGAGCGAAACCAGTATCAAGCTATCCGACCTGCCCGAAGACACGCAAAACCGCCTGAAGGCAGGCATTCCGCAAACGAGTGTCGACGATGCGCAGGACACCATTTCCAAGTACCGCCATCAGATTGACGAGGAGCAGACCCGTCAGGTGATTGACGCGCAAACGATTCGCGACAACACCGATCAGAAATCCACCTCCGAGTCAGATTCCGAGAAAACCGCCGAACAGTCAGCCGAGGCCGAAGCCTCCGATAAGAATTAGAAAGGGAGTGCCGCTTATGAGTCGCCGCAACACCGAACTGCTCTTGCTCATCGCCTCGGCGTTCCCCGTCATCCTGCTCTATGCGATGTACGTGCTCACCGCGGGTGCCACGATTTCCTTTGAGACGCTCGCCGTGCCGATCGGCCTCTTTGCCGCCTTCGCCGCGGCGCATATCGCCGTGCGCATCCTGGCGCCCGGCGCCGACCCCGCCATCCTGCCCATCGTCTTTGTGCTCTCGGGCATCGGCATCACATTCGTGACGCGCCTAGCCCCCGACCTCGCCATCTCGCAGCTCATCATCTTGTTTGTCTCGGTGGCGCTCATGGTGGGAACGCTCGCGCTGGTCAAGAACCTCGACGTGGTCATGCGCTACAAGTACACCTTTGGCATTATCGGCATCATCCTGCTGATGCTGCCGATCTTTATCGGCACCACGATTTCGGGCTCCAAGCTGTGGATTCGCATCGCGGGCTTCACCATCCAGCCCGGCGAGTTCGCCAAGGTCTTCATCGTCCTGTTCCTGGCAGGCTATCTGGCCGAGAACCGCGAGCTGCTTTCCATCTCCAACCGCAAGATCCTGGGCCTTAAGATTCCGCGCTTCCGCCTGCTGCTGCCGCTGTTTGCCGTGTGGGGCGTGTGCCTGCTCATCGTCGTCTTCGAACGCGACCTGGGCTCGGCCGTCCTGTTCTACACCATCTTCTTGCTGATGCTCTATGTTGCCACGGGACGCTTTTCGTACGTCATCATCGGCCTTGCGCTGCTGGCCGTTGGAGCCGTGGGCGCCTACAAGTTCCTGTCGCACGTGCAGGTGCGCTTTCAGGTCTGGGTCGATCCGTTTAAGGACGCCCAGGGCCAGGGCTACCAGATCGTACAGTCACTTTACTCGCTGGCTGACGGTGGCCTGGTTGGCGTCGGCATTGGCAACGGCATGGCAAACAACATCCCCGTCGTCGAGTCCGACTTTATCTTCTCGGCTATCGGCGAGGAAATGGGCCTTTTGGGCGGCGGTGCCGTGCTCATCCTGTTTATGCTTTTTGCCGTGCGTGGCCTCACCACGGCAGCCCGCGCCAAGTCCGACCTTGCCGCCTTTAGCGCGACCGGCCTTACGGCCGCCATCAGCTTCCAGGCATTCTTAATCGTTGGCGGCGTAACCCGCCTGATCCCGCTGACCGGCGTCACCCTGCCCTTTATGAGCCAGGGCGGCTCCTCGCTGCTGGCGAGCTTTATCATCGTCGCGCTGCTGCTGCGCGCCGGCGACGAGGCAACCGGACGCGAAGCAGAGCTCACCGGCACCGGCACCATGGCCGCCATCACCGATGACCAGGTCGCATCCGCCGCTGCCCCGACCGGTACGCGTTTTGCCAGCGCACCTTCCTACGGCCACGGCAACCACTCCGCGGGTTCTCGCATGCGTCGTCGCCTGCTCGACACGCCTGAGTCCGGCGTGCTCGGCCGCGTGGCACTTGCCAACCGTCTAACTCGTGCCGTGTTTGCCTTTACGGCGCTGTTCGCCATCCTTATCGGCAACCTCACCTATGTCCAGGTCATCAAGGCGAAGGACTACCAGGACATGCCGACCAACAACCACACCATCGCCCGCTCCAAGTACATCCAGCGTGGCTCCATCATCACGTCCGACGGCGTGACGCTAGCCGAGTCGCTGCAGCAGGAGGACGGCACCTACGCCCGTTCCTACCCCAACGGCAACATGGCCGCGCACGTGGTGGGCTACGTGAGCCAGCAATACGGCACCGCCGGCATCGAGAGCGTCATGAACGATACGCTCACCGGCTCCAAGGATTACTCCAGCTGGAACAACGCCATCGCGTCGCTTGCGGGGCAGACCCAGCCGGGCAATACCGCCAAGCTCACCATCGACTCGCGCATCCAGACGGCTGCCGAGCAGGCGCTCAAGGGCTTTAAGGGCGCTGTGGTGGTCATGGATCCGCGCACCGGTGCGGTCCTTGCGTGCGCGAGCTCGCCCACCTACGACAACACCAACATCGATGCGCTGCTCCAGTCGGGCGGCGGCGAGGACGGCTCCATGTACGACCGCGCCATGGACGCGCTCTACACCCCGGGCTCGACCTTTAAGGTCGTCACACTCTCCGCGGCGCTCGAAACCGGCACCGCCAGCCTTACCAGCACGTACCAGGCGCCCGGCTCCATGGATATTGGCAACGCGCCGGTCACCAACTCTGCCAACGAGAGCTACGGCACCATCAGCCTGCAGCAGGCCTTCGCCGTGTCGTCCAACGTCGTCTTTGGCCAGGTGGCAAATGAGGTCGGCGCCAGCTCGCTCGTCCAGTTTGCCAACGCCTTTGGCTACGGTCAAAAGCTCGGTCAGGATCTGACCACCGCGGCTTCCATCATGGCCGACCCGTCGCTTATGACCGAGTGGGAGACCGCTTGGGCAGGCGCCGGCCAGCCCGTCGGCATGGACCACACGCCTGGCCCGCAGACCACCGTTATGCAGAATTGCGTGATCGCTGCAGCTATCGCCAACAGCGGCGTGGTCATGGACCCGTTCTTTGTGTCCCAGATACTCGCCCCGGACGGAACCGTTGTTAAGACCACGCAGTCCCGCTCGCTGGGCCAGGCTGTCAGCTCTGCCACGGCCGACCAGGTCAAACAGACCATGCTCGCCGTCGTCCAGTCCGGTACCGGCACCGATGCCCAGATTCCGGGCGTCAAGGTTGCCGGCAAGACCGGTTCGGCCGAGACCGGCGGCACCAACGTCAACTCTATGTTTGTTGGCTTTGCACCTTACGATTCACCCACGGTTGCCATCTCGGTGGCCCTGGAGGATTTCGACAAACACGACGTCGAGGCGGCCAAGATTGCCGGCATCGTCCTGACCGCGGCGCTCGCCGCACAGGGAGCGTGATGCCCGTGATCAAAGCGGATACTTGGGGCGCGCCGCGGCCGATGAGCTAGCGGCAACGCGCCACACGGCCCCAGCGGCCACACATTTGGTACTACACACATCGTTGAGCGAATAGTTATGTTAGGAGCAGGAATGGAACAGAGGGTCCTCGGGGGAAGATACCTCCTCAAGGATAAGGTGGGAACGGGCGGTATGGCGACCGTCTTCCGTGCACAGGATCAGGTCCTCGACCGCACGGTTGCCGTCAAGATCATGCTGCCGCAGTATGCCGGCGACGCCACCTTCGCCGCCCGCTTTAAACAGGAGGCTCAGGCAGCAGCCGGTCTCTCCTCCCCCTATATCGTGGGCGTCTACGACTGGGGCAAGGACGGCGACACCTATTACATCGTCATGGAGTACCTGCGCGGTACCGACCTTAAGAGCGGCATCAAGAGCCACGGCGCCCTCGATCCCAAGAAGGTCGCGCAGATCGGCTCGCAGATCAGCTCCGCACTTTCGGTCGCACACAAGCACGAGATCATCCACCGCGACATTAAGCCGCAAAACATCATGGTGCTACCCGACGGCAACATCAAGGTAATGGATTTTGGCATCGCACGCGCCAAGAACAGCCACCTCACGCAGGATAACAACGTTCTGGGCACCGCCCACTATGTAAGCCCCGAGCAGACCCGCGGCCAGGACCTCGGCCCCACCTCGGATATCTACTCGCTGGGTGTCGTCATGTACGAGTGCGCCACCGGCCGCGTGCCCTTTGACGGCGACGACGCCATCTCGGTCGCGCTCAAGCAGGTCAACGAGCTCCCCATCCCGCCGAGCCAGATCAACTCCGGCGTCGATGCCGACCTTGAGCGCATCATCCTCAAGTGCATGGAGAAGGACCCGGCAAACCGCTTCCAGACAGCCGACGAGCTGCGCCAGGTGCTTAACAGCTATCTGTCCGGCCGTGCCGTCAATGTCTCGGAGCCCACGCGCATCATCGGTGCCGCCGGCGACCTGGGTGCCACCAAGACCCGCGAGCTTTCCGACTCAACGCGCGCTATGGTTCGTCCCGTCTCGGGCGTGAGCGGTCAGAACACCGCCCGTAGCGCTGCCTCGGGCTCCACGGGCTCCTACGAGGTCGAGAAACCCAAGTCCAACAAGAACAAGATCATCGCCGCCGTGATTGCCGCCGTCGCCGTGATTGGCGTTGTAGTGGCCTTTGCCACGGGCATGTTCAGCGGCGAACAGGTCACGGTGCCCGACGTGCTGGGCAAGGACCAGGAAACCGCTATTGAGCTGATCAAGGAAGCCGGCCTTGAGGTAGGCACCGTCGACCAGAGCTACAACGACGATGTCGACGAGGGAAAGGTCGCCGAGCAAACCCCCAACGGTAACACCAAGAAGGCCAAGGGCACGAGGGTGAACCTGGTAATCTCCAAGGGCCCTAAGCCCTCCGAAAAGGTTGAGGTTCCGCGGCTCGTCGGCCTGACCAAGGACCAGGCCGAGGCCGCACTGGCAAGCGTAGGGCTCAAGGGCAACGCAACCGAGGAGGCCAACGAGGCCGAAGAAGGTCAGGTCTTTGAGCAGGGCACTGAAGCCGGCAAGGAAGTCGAGAAGGGCACGACCATCTCGTATAAGGTCTCCAGCGGTCCCGACACCACCTCGGTGCCCGATCTGACCGACATGACCGAGGCCCAGGCACGCAACGCCCTCGACGTGGCCGGTTTTGGCGTCAACGTGAGCTACCAGGAGAACGATTCTGTCACCGAGGGCACCGTCATTAGCTGGAACCCCAGCGGCAAGCAGAAGCCCGGCGCCACGATTACCGTCGTCATTGCCAAGAAGTCCGGCAAGGCCAGCGTTCCGGGCAACCTGTACGGCAAGAGCATCTCCGCGGCCGTCACCGCGCTCAACAACGCCGGGTTCTATAACATTGGCTTCTGTGACCAGAACGGCAATCCCGTGAGCGGTAACGAGGATGCCACCGTTACGGGCGTCTCCCCCACCGGCAAGCAGTCCACCGACAGCACGATTACGCTGACGGTTGCACTTTCTGGCTCGGGTTCGGGTCCGGGCACGGGCACGGGCGGCGATTCCGGTACGACCAACTAAGTCGCCACCCCACCGCTCATTACGGCTCTCGCCGCAAACATATTCGCTCACAGGCGCCCGCTTGCTTCCCCAGCAAGCGGCGCTTCGTTTTTGACATGACATGAACCAGAAGAGCCCGGCACCGTAGCGGTACCGGGCTCGACAAATCTCTGGTGCCCCCGGGCGGATTCGAACCGTCGACACCCGCTTTAGGAGATATGATTTAATGCTACCCCCTACTATTCATCAAGCATCATTGAACACCATATAACCGCAGATAAACATAGCAGTTTGTGTCTTTTACCTCCGGTAGCTGCGCCTACGCTTTTACAAACATATTACTAACAGCTTTAGCTAAACTGCACTCAATGAATTGTTGAAAACTATTCAAAGAAACGGAGTGCAAAGATGTCAGAACAGCCACTAATTAGCGGAAGAGGCACGTGTTGGAAAGACAAGAGATCACCTAACACCTATCGCTATTATTTTTCCCTTGGGGTCAAGGACCCTAAGACAGGGCGTTACAAACGATCCCCAACTTATACGGTTCGTTGCAAGACTAAAACAGAAGCTAAGGCTGCAATGCAGGCCAAGCTGGCTGAAATCAACTCCTCTGGCACGATCACTAAAACTAAAAAGCCCACTTTGCTTGCGTCCTACTGCTGGGCCTTTCATGAAAATAGGGACACCGAGCTTGCGCCAACGAGCTATGAAAGAGAAGCGTACGATTGCAGGCATATCGAAGACCTATTCGGTGCGTTTCAGACAATTGAGGGGCTAACTCCCGATCTAATCGAAGAAACATATGCCGAAGCTCGTCGTACGGGAAAATACAAACCATCTGAGCTTGTACGAATCAATGCGAAACTGCGCCAGATTCTGTCGAATGCAGTCGCAAAGAGAATAATTGACCGAAACCCCTGCGCTACCGTTCATGTTCGCAGACCACGCAACAAAAGAGAATCACTGACAATCGAGCAAGTAGCTACCCTATGCACACATCTTCAACACATTGAGCTCACCGCCGAAGCTGTTGGTACGCTAGTGCTAGTGTATACGGGTATGCGAAAAGGCGAGATGCTGGGCCTCGAATGGCGCGATTGGGACCCTGCCAATAAAACCTTGAAAATTGACAGGCAGTACACCAACGATCATGAACTGAGGGCACCCAAGTCACAAGAAAGCCAACGCAAAATCCCCGTTGGAGAAACCCTGGCCGAACGTCTTCAATCATGGTCAGCCATACAAAAAGAGCTCCTGGCCTCTCTGGGGCTGTCCCAGACTGGCAGCACTCCCATCATTAGCGATATTGCTGTCGAGCAAGGGGTCCCTACTGTCTGTCACATGAAGAACTACATCTTCAACCATTGGTTTCGCGATTTCGCAGTTAGCTGCAATCTTGGAATCTATGAGCCGAATAATTCGACTGGCGGAAAACTATATAAGGGCATCTGCCCGCATCAGCTCAGGCATTGCGTAAGCACTTTTATGCTGGCGAACGGATCGGACGTTAGAAGCGTGCAAGGTATTCTTGGCCACGCGGACCCCAATATCACGCTCAAAACGTATACAAGCCTCGTTCAACAATCAGAAATAAAAGCAGTTAAAGGCTACGAAGACTTCATCAACGCCTATATACAGAGAAGCGAGAAATAGCATGTTTTTCATTCATCGTTTTATTCATAATATTACGGTACTATAATACCGTTTCCGCAGGTAGATGCTATATTTGATTGACAACTAATGAGTTTTAATACATGCTAAAGCTGTCAGATGGCTACGCATGTAGTCATAGAAACCGGCCCCCCAAGTGCTTATGAACCTGGTAAGTCTTACAAGCACAGGGAGGGCCCTCATTGAAAGGATAGCTCATCATGGCTACTCCAAAGATTAGCACTCAGGCGTCCACACCGACTTTCCCCACTGGTGCCGCTCAGTGCGATCGGTTGCTCCGCGTTAACGATATCCGCGAACTCACTGGCTGGAGCGAAAACACCGCACGCAAATTCATGCGCGAGTCCGGCAAGCTCATCCAAATCCATCGCTCGAATTACATGTTTGAAAGCTCGTTTTATGAGCTTTTCAAGCAGCTTGAAGGTCGGACCGCCCACCTTGACTAGGTGGTAAACATGAGCGAGCTACCGTCGATTTCCGACAAATTTTCCGATGATGTTACTGAGCAACGAGAGATTAGAAGGAAAATGGATAACGCGAATTTTATTTCGGTGCCCGACTGGGCGTGTTGTGCCACCACTGTCGCTGCCGAGCGCCTCATCCTCGGCCTCGTATGGAAGCTTGGAAATCCTTCCAAAAACAAACGAGCCATGGGCTTTTACGCAAAAAGCAAATGGATTGAGGAGCGCTACCACCTAAGTAAGAACACGATCTCCCGGGCCTATACCTCTTTGAAGAATAAGGGGTTTATTCAAAAAGCGGGTGATGGCAGCTGGATGCTTAATTACGCTGCAATCTACCGCGCCGCGATCGAAAACGCTTGGGAGCCCCCGAAATCTTAAGTCCACAGACCGACTATCGACGTGGGCTTCTGTCAAACAACCGAGTTAAAAACCACTGAGCCAGAATCCGCTTCAATAGAAGAGGATTCTGGCTCAAATGATATCCGGCCGTTCGCGCAGCGATGTCCACCGCAATCTGGCAAGAATCGAGGACGGGGAAACCGTCATCGAGGTCGTGAAGGTCGGTAATCGCCAGGCGTCTACAAAAACATGCCGCGGATGTAAAATGAAGCAGGGTCGAACCGGAACAGTTCCCGGACAATTGGCGTCCGGCCAGACACTTCGATTCGACCCTTTCTCATACCTGCATCTAAAATACTCCCATAATCATTCTCGACATCTTTAACGCCCTCACCTCCTGCCACCAGCGCGTCGTAGGTGCCATTTTCAACGAATCGATATGGCCGTCCATTCATGGTCTTTAAGGCACGTGATACCATGAAAGCGTGCGGTATTTCTCCAATCGAAAACCTGCGTGAACGCATGACTTGAGACGCTTTTAGAACTCACCAAGCGCAGGACAAACACAACTCAACAGCGGCCGCGTATTTGTTCCCAGCCGTACGGCATGGCGGAGCCATGCCCATTGTTGATTGGAGTGCCGCACGATGACAGACAACCCAAACGAGAGAAAAATCAGCGAGACGCCCGGCGTGAAGTCCGTCCTCGATGAGGCCGCCGAGCGGATCGAGGCGACATGGCGGGAGAAGCTGCTGCGCGAGACGGGCAACCTCATGACCGAGAACGCACTGCTCATGGCCCAGGTGGATGAATTCAGCCGCAAGCTCGTCGAGGCGACGGATCGGAACGAAAGACTTGAGGCCGACTGCAATGAGCGGATTGCCTTTATAGAGGAGAAGTTCGAGCTCGATACCGCGAGCCTCTAGCTTGAGAACAACGAGCTCCACGCCGCAAGCGTCAGGTACTTCTCCCGTGCTAAGGAGCTCGACAGGCAGGTCGTTCAGCTCCGCGCCGAGGCTGAAGCCATGGCCGATGAGATCGAGCGCCTGCGCGTCGAGCGTGACGCCGCGTTGAAAGCCCAGGCCGAGCTGAGCGATGCGCTCCTGGCCCAGCACGACCTGATGGCCGCGGTAGCCGCCCTCAAGGACCGCCTCGCCGCCTCCGAGCAGCGGGTAGCCGCGGCCGAGGCCAAGGTCGAGGCCATGACCCAGATGAAGGATGAGTAGGTCGCATAGCATCTAATTTTCTAGAAACCCTCTAGAGCATTTCTAGGGGGTTTCTAGAACTGAGAACCGGGCGCAGCACTTTCGATCGGCACGATGTCTCGATAGACCAGGCGATGCCTGTCGTCGCGCCATTCGTCGCCGTGGTAATGCCCGAAGAGCCAGATGCGATAGTCGAGCCGCCCGTCGAGCTCGCCCAGGAAAGTTTGCAGCGTATCCCCGCCGCACTCACGTCCGCGCTCGCGGCACAGCTCTCTAGCCAGGGCAGCAGGAGCCTCGTGACTCACCACGTAGTCGACCCTCCAGCCTACGCGGTTGAGCGAGGCGCGGCAGTGGTCCATCTCTTCCTCGCTCGGCATCTCCTCGGGCCACCAGCTCCTCCCCTCCTTGCGATACTGCCTGTCGTTGCTCGCGGCGCCGCCCATGGCAAGGACTGTGAGCCCGTCGATATCGAACACCTCTCCGCGCATCAGGTGCAGCACGTGCGGTCGCGCCTCGTGGACGAACCCGCCGTTCCACTCCCGCACCGGCAGCCCAGCCAGGGCGTGGTGATTCTCATGGTTGCCGTCTACGAAACACGTGGTCCACGGCTTCGACTCGAACCAGTCGAGCCAGTATTTCTCGGCGTTGGATCCATCCCAGACAAAGCCGAAGTCGCCGGCCACGATCACCGCGTCATCGCGCGTCAGGGTCCGGCCCAGCGGCCAATTTTTGAATGCAAACCGGCTGGACCCGTACTCGGCCCTGCCGTGCACGTCGCCTGTCACATAGACCGTCATCAGTACGCACCCCACGGCAGGAGTTTGTCCCCGAGCCTCACGATCCGGTCGTACAGCACCGTGTGCCGTTCGTCCGGGTTGCCGTCTCGGTGAAAATGGCCGTAATACCAGTGCTTATAGTCCAGGCGGTCCTCGAGCTCATCGAGGAATCCGGTCAGCCGGTCCACATCAGGGCGTTCCCAGCCCGGGTCCGGGTAGAGCGTCGGCGAGAGCATGCGCGTCGAGCAGGTATGGGTGACGACGCAGTCGACCTTCCAGCCGCCCTCGCCGAGCTTTGCCCGCGCGGCATCGAATTCGCGCTCGTCCGGGAGCTCCTGAGGCCACCAGCTGGAATACGGAACGCGGTATTCCCTGTCCACGCTCGTGGCACCGCCCATGGTGAAGATTGTCGAACCGTCGAGCTCAAAGACCTCGCCGCGCGTCAGGCGCCGAATGGGCGAGGTGTCCGACAGGCGCTGCGTCAGCCCGCCATGCCACGGCTCCATGGGGCGCTCCTCCCAGTGATCGAAGCGCTCGTGGTTGCCGTCGACGAACAGTACCGTGTAGGGGCGCGACTCCAGCCAAGCGATGTCGGCGCATTCCTCGGCAGAAAAGTCCCACGGAAAGCCAAAGTCACCGGCAACGATGAGACAGTCGTCGCTGGTAAGACTATCGCCAAGCTCCCAGTCGCGGAGCTTTTGCATGTCGAGTCCACCGTGGATGTCGCCCGTCACATAGACCGTCATCGAATCACCTCTTCCCTCTTGTACGCCGCCAGCTCGCGCTCGACCTGTCTGTCGCCGGTCTCGTTGACCCACCAGGGCCATTTCACCCGGCCGCACGGCTCGTCGACTCCGGCGAACCATTCCCTCAGCTCATCGAGGCTCACCGGGGAGTGCCCGTTGGCATCGCAACCGACGTCGTAGCGCAGAAGGCCCTGCTTGCGGTTGAACTCGTTGTACGCGCCGCCGCTGCTGTGGATGTGCCCGTGGAGGTGCCACGATCCATGGTTCATGCCCTGCCAGTCGGCCATGGGGTAATGGCTCAGGACGATCTTCTGCCCGTCGATCTTGAGCACGCAGATCGGCGGCTCCACGGTGAAGGCGCCCGTGACCGCCGGCTGGGTCCAGTCCTTGTCGTGGTTTCCCGGGACGAGGTGGATGCGCCTGCAGGCGATCTGCTTGCGCAGCCCGTAGGCGTCCTGGGCGGTCATCTTGAATGAGAAATCCCCCAGGATGTAGAGCTCGTCGTCCACGGCAACCTTGCCGTTGATGTTGTCGACGATGGCGTCGTTCATCTGCCAAATCGTCTCCCACGGGCGGTCGGTGAACTTCAGCACGTTCTCATGCCCGAAGTGGGTGTCGCTGGTAAACCAGATCATTTTTATGTCTCCTTTTATCGCTAAAAAACGTTCTCCTTCGAGGTCAGGAGACGTTTTATGAGCGACATGAGGTGCATATCCCTCATGTTTCAAGCTCCAATCTGCCGGATTTGCCCAACTATATAAGTTTACGCCCACGCGCGAAGGTTGATTTCCGATCTCAGCCGAACACATTGAGCGAATAGGCCGTTCCCGCAG
>URUI01000062.1 GCA_900551015.1 uncultured Collinsella sp. | reverse complement strand
AGGCCGGCCCCGACAGAGGGGAGGCGCCGCGCGCTCGGGCGGCGCGCCAGGGAGATAGTGGACGAGATAGTCGAGAGGCGCGGTCTCAAGAAGGAGTAATATCGGGACTTGCAGCGACGGACCTCAGGACGCTCTTACACCACGTCTGCGCGCGCCACCCGAACCGCCTCCCCTGGGACCTGATTGACGCCCTCCCTCAAGACCCCGTGGACAAAAAATGGCAAATATGAGTACTGTCACCTTTTTAGTAACAGCCAAAACTGCCCCAAACGACCTCATTGCGGCCTAGACATGCCTTCAAATTGATCAAAATGCCCGGTAGCATGCTTCTGTGTGCCAACGTTAATGAACATATTTACTGTTGTGTCTATTATCTTGTAAGATCGATATGATACTACGCTAGCAACAGTACTCATATTTGCCATTTTTTGTCCACAGGGTATGCCGCAGAAGATCCAACTTGCTCCAGCGTGCCGTACGTTGGCCCTCCCCTTCCGGCGAGCGCCGACATTTCCCCAGATAAAACCGACCAAAATAAACCTGTCCCTTTTCGGCAGGTTTCACTTGCACTTTAGCGTGCGACAGCGGATAATGCCGAGCATTCGAGAATTCGCCAATTGTTGCCGTTAATTGATAAAGGAGGCCCCATATGGCCATGGAATTCAAGCGCAGGTTGCCGATCCCCATGGAGATCCGCGAGGAAATGCCGCTTTCCGCCGAGCTTACCGCCAAAAAGCAGGCATTCGACGCCGAGGTCGCCAAGGTCTTTACCGGCGAGGACGCACGCAAAGTGTTCATCATCGGCCCGTGCTCTGCCGACCGCGAGGACTCGGTGCTTGAATACATGAACCGACTGGCCAAGGTCGCCGAAGAGGTCAAGGACAAGCTCATCATCATTCCGCGTGTCTACACCAACAAGCCGCGCACCAAGGGCACCGGCTACAAGGGTCTGCTGCACAACCCCGACCCCGAGGCGCCCGATGACCTGCTCGAAGGCGTTAAAGCCATTCGCCACATGCACCTGCGCGTCATCGAGGAGACCAGTTTCTTTACCGCCGACGAGATGCTCTACCCGTCCAACTACCAGTACCTCGTCGACCTGCTGAGCTACGTTGCCGTGGGCGCGCGCTCGGTCGAAAACCAGGAGCATCGCCTGGTGTCGAGCGGCATTTCGGTGCCCGTCGGCATGAAAAACCCCACCGCCGGTTCCACCACCGTCATGCTTAACTCCATCTACGCCGCCCAGGCACATCAAAGCTTCATCTTCCGCAACTGGGAGGTTGAGTGCGACGGCAACCCGCTCGCACACGCCGTCATGCGTGGCTACATCGGTCTCGACGGTCGCACCTACCCCAACTACCACTACGAGCACCTGGAGCGCCTGGCCGAGCGCTATACCGAGCATGCCGGCTACGCCAACCCGGCGGCGGTCATCGACTGCAACCACGACAACTCGGGCAAGCGCCCGCTGGAGCAGTACCGCATCTGCAAGGAGGTGCTCGACAGCTGCCGCCGCAACGAGTCCATCTCCAAGCTGGTCAAGGGCTTTATGATCGAGTCTTACCTTGAGGACGGCAACCAGCCGGTCGATGGCGGTGTCTTTGGTAAGTCGATCACCGACCCGTGCCTGGGCTGGGAAAAGACCGACTACCTCATCCACGAGATCGCGGAGCGGGTTTAGTTACGCGGGCCGTCCTCTACCTGCGGCGTTGTCTTACTCCGGATGCGGCAGTTAGGGACGTTCCTTTTCTGCCGGCAGTCTGGGATGTTCCTTGGGGTAGTCATTGGGGACGTTCTTTAATGACTGGTCGTTTAAGAACGTCCCCAACGACTACCCAGAATGAGAGTGGATAATCTCCCGTTTTTGGCCTATACCAGCGCTAAAAGTGGGAGATTATCCACTCTCATCGAGCAAGTGTCCGAAAATCCGCCCTCATTCCTTCTTAGGACCCTCCGTCCCCGAGGATTCGAGGCTCGCCTGCCGAATGGTCGATGCGGCCGTCCTGCGTCCATGTCACACTCAGGGGTGGCCTGACCCAACTTGGAAGGAGCCCCCATGAGCCTTGACAACGTAACTCTGCGTGCCGCCACGCTCGATGACCTGGCCGGCATCGCCGCCATCTACAACCAGCTGTGGTGCAACACGCTGCGCAACCGAGGCGACGTCGAAGCCGCCGATTTCTGTGCGCGCTTTAACATCGCCATGCAGCTGCAGCGCTCCCCCATCGCGCTCGTTGCCGAAGCTGAAGGCCGCATCATCGCCGCTTGCTGCATCGGTATCTTCGAAGACGGCAAACCACGCACCAATCCCACGTGGGAGCCCTGCTACAACGAAATGTTCGTCCAGGCAACCGAGATGGCAAAGACCGCCGATGCCAAGCTCGAAGGCTCGCTCTTTGGCGATAGCCGCGAGAAGGCAACAGCCGACCGCTTTGCCGCCACGGGCAACGAATATGCCCAGGGCCAGCTCAACCTGATCATCATCGTGCCCGAATGGCAGGGCAAGGGGCTCGGCCGTGCGCTCATCGACCTTGCGCGCGCCGAACTCGCCAAAGCCGGGTGCACCAAATTCTTCCTGATGAGCGACTGCAACTCCGACTGGCAGTTCTACGAGCACCTCAACATGAAGCGCATCTTGGAGGATCACAGCCAGGACACCGGCGACGGATTTATCGTCTATATGTACGGAGGCGACACGCAGGATTAACTTGCATGTCGCCTCACGGGCTTTCTACAAGACGGCCCAAACCATCAACCAAGACGAGTCAACAAGGCGCGCTCTCCTCGGCAGCAAGGGCATTCGTGCTGTAACGAGTGGTGGAGATGGCCACGTTTGCACACAACTGTCTCGGATAGATAGCGGTCGAGCAGGCGCGCCCATGTGCGTGCGTCAAGACGCTCCTCCGCCCTGCCATACAGCGATCGACGGAGTGCCTCGCCCATAATGCCGCTAAAATCATCGAGCTCAAGAGCGTACTTTGGGACAACGTATCCGACCAACGTCCCCACAAACGGGCTGTGCCCATTACACACGCAGCTGTTTATCAATGGTGCAGGCGGAATGTCATCGTCGTCCAGGTCAAATATGTCCAAGTCCAGCTCACCAGAAGCGTATGGGTGTATTCCGCGGTTAAGCATCTTAAAGATATGGACCGCGAGTCCAAAGTCATCCGTCTGTGGCGTAAACACGGGGGCATTCGTGGACGCTGCCAAGCTCTCGAAATCGCTGATGCCGGCTATCTCCATGAGTTGAAGCACCTCGGGGGCAATATAGCCGGGAGCGGCGCACGCAGTCCTATGTGTCACATCCGAAAGCGTAAAGCTATACGAGCGCCTTGATGGTATCCATGCCCGCATGCGCCGAAGCCTCGCAACCCTTCTGCCCGTTGAGCACGCACTCGAGCAGCGTATCGTATGCGCGCTGGGCTTCGGGGGCCAGGTACGCCCTGTTAAACATGCCCTCGGGTCGCACGTTTCCCTTCGAATCGATTATACAAGCCCCCAATCTGTTTGGTTTCCCCAGATTGTGTGCCCGCACACCCAAGCCGCACGGCCCGCCGTTCAGCTGAAACCACCACACAAAAAGTCCGCCGACCATTGAAGTCGGCGAACTTTCGCGTGCGGACAATCAAGCACTGTTCACCATGGAACTGCTATTTACAGCGCGCCTTGGGCTGCTGCTGGGTGATGCAGTGGATGTTGCCGCCACCATAGATGACCTCGCGCGTCATGATGCCGATGACCTCGCGATCCGGATAGGCGGCTTGGATATCCTTGAGTGCCTGGGCATCGTTGGGGTCGCCAAACTGTGGCACCAGCACCGCCCCGTTGATGGGCAGGAAGTTGAGGTAGCTCGGCTCGAAAGCATCCTCGGGGGTACGCGGCAGCACACCCTCGACCGGATCGATGGTCGATGCCTCCTCCTCGGTCATATATACCGAGGTCGCAGGCATAATCACCTTGTGGATCTTGAGCTTGTGGCCACGGGCATCCGTCGTCTCGGAAAGCGTCTTATACGCCTCTTGGCACTCCTTGTAGAACTTATGGTTGGGATCATCGGTCCACATGCAGCAGACCTCTCCGGGCGCACTAAAGCATGCGACGTCATCCACGTGCCCGTTGGTCTCAAACGGGTCGATGCCATCCTTGATCCAAATGACCTTCTCGATGCCCAGGTACTCGGCAAGCTTCTCCTCGATCTGCCCCTTGGTGTACTGGGGGTTGCGGTCCTCATTGAGCAGGCACATCTCGGTGGTCACCACGGTGCCCTGGCCGTCGCAGTTAAACGAGCCACCCTCGAGGATATAATCCTCGGGACGATAGCGGTTAACCTGCTCGAGCTGTGCCACCTGCAGGCCAATGGAAGCGTCCTTGTCCCACGGGAAATACAGGCCGTCAATGAAACCGCCGTAAGCATTAAAGTGGAAGTGCGAGAGTGCCACGTCGCCCTTGTCGTTGACAAGAAACGCCGGGCCGGGGTCGCGGATCCAGGAGTCGTTGTACTCCATATGAATCACGCGCACGTTCTCAACGCCATCGAAAATCTCGCACACCGCAGGGAAATCCTCGGCATTGACACCAACGGTGATGGGTTGGAAGCGTGCAACGGTCTTAATAATCTCGGTAAAGACCTTTTGCGCCGGCTTGGCACCGCAGCGCCACACATCCGAACGATGCGGCCACAAAATCCAGGTGCGCTCCTGCTCCTCATACTCGCCGGGCATATAGAACCCGTCCTTCTTAGGTGTGGACTCACTCTCGTAGATGGTCTTCATTTCAAGCTCCTAAATCTCGGTGCTTTTGCTTGACGAGACCATGATGCGGCCGCACCGAGATGTTCTCAATGGTCCCTCGAGCCCCTTTCAGCGATCGACGGTATACCATTCGCTGACCTAAAGTTCTATTCAGGCCGAGAACATGACATACTGGGTTCCGCAATGGAAAGGACGCCCTATGCCCCCATGCAATAAACAGCAGACTATTGAGTTGGACAGTACGACCTGGACTGCTCTCAACGAGCTCGCGCTTGCAATCCACGCATCACACGGTGTCGATAAGCTGCAAAAGGAGACCCTCGAGGGAACGATAGGGCTCGTGCCCCATCGGATCGCCATGTTCGACCTGATCGAGGCGGCGGGCAGTGATGCCCCACGCTACGTCCACCCCGCAAGCAGCGGAATGGACGACCGCGCACTGAGCGACTACTACAACCGCTACGCCGCGATGGACTATACAACATGGAGCTTTGACTTACATAAGGTCGGCGTCTACCGCGACCTCGACCTCGTCGACGTCAAGCGACGCGATGCCACGCCCATCTATCGCAAATGGATGGAACCGCAGGGCGTCTACTTTGGCTGTACGGCCACGCTTGCTCACAACAACCTACCACTTGGAAGCATCACCCTGTTTCGCGAACGCACGGCCGGGGACTTCACTGACACCGAGCTCGCAATCCTGCTCGAAATCGCTCGGCACGCGAGCCTCGCGCTCGCCAACCTCTATCCTCGGGGCATTAAACTCACCCAGACCGAAGACACAAACCATCTGAACGCCTTCATTACAGAACACAATATCCAACCGCGCGAAGCCGAAGTCATGCGGCTCATGCTCGACGGCAAAACGAACAAACAGATGGCAAACGAGCTATTCATAAGCGAGTCAACCGTCAAGAAGCACATCAACGCCATCTATCGCAAGCTCGGCGTCGGCAACCGCCTGGGCCTTATGACTGCCGTGCAAAACATCCTGCGATGAAAAAAGGGCGCCCTCCATGCGGAGAACGCCCTTTGATTTCGCCATTTGAATTAGTGTCGGCTCTGGCTCAAAGAGTAGACAGGTTTATTTTGGCAGGTTTTATCTGGGCAAATGTCAGCCGCCGCGAGGGAGCTGCCTTCCCTCGCGGCGGTCTTCTAACAGAAAAAACCAAGTGAGTAGGCTTTTTGCAGGAGGTCAAGCACGCCCCAAAACGCCACAGCTCTGACCTGCGGTTTTATTGAGCATTTGTCGCGATGTGCTCGGCATATCCAAATAAGTCTACTCACTTGCATCTAAGACGCACCAGATAGGCAAAAAACCGCCGCAAAAGGGGCCGGTTCCCTTCGCGGCTGTTGTTAATGCGCCGAGCTTGTTATCGTAAAAGCCAATCACGCGCCGAAACCACACTACAGTCTTTCGACTCATACGTTGAGTCCACGCGGGCCACAACATAGCGCGCATCTTTTGCAATGTCGATCTCATCGCATACAGTCTGTAGATGGCGGGCGTACTTATCGTGATACGTTCTGGATGATTTTATTTCGATAGCCTTGGGACTCCCTGAGTTTGTACAGTCGAGCAAATCGATTTCACGCTTGCTGTCGTCCCTATAGAAATACAGCTCGGGATTCTCGCCCACGTTGAGATGGCTCTTCGCCGTTTCGGAAACGATGAGGTTTTCGAAAACGGCCCCCAGATAAGGGCTCTCCAATAGTTGCTCCAGTGATCCAATTTTGAGCAAGTAGCAGAGCAGCCCCGTGTCGTAAAAATAGAGCTTGGGCGTTTTAGTTAGACGCTTCTTGGCATTTGCATAATAGGGCTGCAGCGAAAACGTCAGGTAGCTCTGCTCCAGGATGGACAACCAGCTTTTAATGGTCGATACGCTCACGCCCGTATCTCGAGAAAGCGAGGATATATTGATGAGGGCACCGACGCTCTGAGCAATTATGGACAGAAACTTATGAAACTCCGCCTTATTGCGCACATCAAGCAAGCCCACAACATCGCGCTCAACATAGGTATCGATATAGCTGGGGAAATAAACCGAGGACGGCATTCCGGCGGAACGCAGGCGAGGGTATCCCCCTTCGAGCGCGAACAAATCCACTTCCAGCTGCCCCTGCTGGCCCCTCTCCGCTTCTCGAAACGATAATGGCAGCAATTTTAAGATCCCGACTCGCCCGGCAAGAGACTGCCCGATGCTTTTCATCATCAAAAAGTTTTGCGAGCCTGTAAGGATGTATTGACCGGCGTCTCCCCGCTCATCCGAAACAACCTGGATCATTGAAAACAAATCCGGCGCGTATTGCGCCTCATCGATGATGAGTCCGCCCTTTCGGTTGCGGATAAAACTCACCGGATCCTCCAAGGCCGCGCGCCTCGTTTGAGGGTCCTCAAGCGTGACGTAGGAATAGTCGGGAAAGGCATGCCGAACCAGCGTAGACTTACCGCTCTGCCTAGGCCCTGTCAACGACACAACAGGAAACCAGCCTGCCATGCGAATGAGCAACTCATGCAAATCCCTGTTAATGAACTCAGCCATATCAACGCCCCTTATTACGCTGTTACCATAATCGAATAGTTTCATTCTCCATAATCTTATAGTAGCGTTTACCATAATCTTATAGTAACCCAGTTCAAAAGCATTATTTATAGAGCAGAAATCTCAGACCCTAAATAACAAAAGCCACCACAATGGGGACTGTCCCCATTGTGGTGGCTTGCAGGCGAGTTAACTTGTTCGACTATCGTACGCGAGCCATGTCCGAGCCTAGAGCGTGGCAAGGCGCTTGGACTCGTGCGCGGCGAGCGCAATGGAGATGATGCCAGTAATGGCATCGGCCACCACCAGGGCGATCCACACGCCCTCGACACCCATCATGTTGCCGAGGAGGTACATAAGCGGCACCGAGCAGATCACATAGCGAAGCAGGCCCGTAAACGTGGCGACACCCACCTTCTCGACCGCCTGGAAATACATCGACATGGTCATGGCAAGATAGCCCAGGGCAACAGCCAGGATGACAGTACGCGTGGCGTTGGCGGCAACTTCAACGAGCGCAGGATCGCTGCCGGCAAAGAAGGCGCACACCGGGGTGGCGGCAAGCCAGAGCGCGACGGTGACCAGCGCCAGCGTCACAACCTGGTACTTAAGCGTGCAGGAGAGCGTCTCCTTAAGGCGTGCCCAAGCCTTTGCGCCGGCGTTGAAGGCAGCGATGGGCTGTAGACCGTAGGAGAAGCACTGGGCAACCATCATGGTAATGTAGAGGATGTAGCCGTTGATCACGCCAAAGGCTGCGATGTAGAGCGAGCCCATATCGCCGCCGAGCGAACCCAAAAGCGAGTTGGCAACGGTATTAAAGATAAAGGTCGCACCCTGAACCAGGAAGAACGGGAAGCCGATCTTGAAGATCTGGCCGCAGATGGCGAGGTCGAGCTTAAGGTCGGCCAGGCTAATCTGGAGCTGGGACTTTTTGCCCCCGATGAACCAGAAGATACCGATGGCCCAGATACCGATGGAAAGACCGTAGTACACGCCAGCTCCCATAACGCCAAGCTTGAGTACAAACGTGGAAAGCGCAAGCCAGCAGATAGCGACGATGGCAGACATGGTCATGAGGTTGGCCTGGATCTGAACCTTCTCGTCCACACGCATGACGGCGGTGAGCATCTGACCAATGACCGTGAGCGGCAGCAGCACGGAGAAGGTGCGCACGCCGGCAACGGTATCGGCCATGATGTCGGGCGTGGCGCCGAAGAATGCGCAGATGGGCTCGGTAAACACAGCCATCACCACAGCAAGCAGCACACTCACAATCGTGGTAAGCCAAAAGCCCTGGCTAAACGCCTTGCTGGCGCCCTTAATGTCGCCGGCACCCAAAAGGTTGCCCACCACGGCGGGCACGCCGGTGCCAAACAGGTTACCAAAGGCCAGGTTAATGTACTCGACCGACATGATGATCGAGACACATGCCAGGCCGTGGGCACCCAAGCCCCAGCCCATGACAAGGCCCTCCAGGACCACCATGATGATTTGGGCAAGCATACCCTGGCCGGTGATGATGGTGTACTTGCGCACCAGGCCGGGAATCGGCTGCGAGGCAAGCTCACGCTCCTCCTCAACAGCGGCGGTTGTTTCTTCTGCCATTGTTCTCCCCTTTCCATGAGAGATTGATGAATGGATGGATGGATGGATGGGCGGCACGCACAGGCTGTGGCACCGCCCAGCGATGCAGCAGCCCCGCTAGGCCTCGTAGACCACCTTGCCGGCAATCATCGTGAGAGACGCCGTGGCCTCGAGGACCTCAGCCGGTTCGCAGTCAAAGAGGTTGCGGTCGAGCACACAGATATCAGCCTGTTTGCCGCATGCGAGCGTACCGATGCGATCCTCGGCATGCATGGCGTAGGCGCTGCCGTAGGTGTAGGCGCGCAGGGCCTCGGCCATGGTGATGCGCTCCTGCGGGAACCACCCTTCTGGGTTGGAACCGTCCTCGAGCATGCGGAAGACTGCGCCGTACACCTCCTCCATGGGCTCCAAGCCCACAACGGGGAAGTCGCTGCCCAAGTGCACCACGGCACCGCTTGCAAGCAGGCTGTGCAGGGGCCACGAAAGCGCTGCACGCTCGGGGCCCACGGCATCGTCCTTGGCAAGGTCAGCCATATCGAGCAGCATGTGCCACGGTTGCATGCCGGGGCATATACCAAGCTCCGCGTAGCGCGGCAGATCCTCGGGCTGAACCGTCTCGTTGTGCTCCATGGAGTGGCGGCAACCCCGCTTACCATGCAAGCGCTCGCCCTCCTCAAAGCAATCAAGCACAAAACGCACCGAGCGATCGCCGATCGTATGGACGCGCGTGTCAACGCCCCATTCCTGCGCCCTGACAATGGCGGCACGGATGCGCTCTGGATCCTCCGCGGGCTCACCGCAGGTATCGGGCGCGTTGGAATAGGGTTCAAGCATCCAAGCGGTGTGGTCGGAGCACACGCCATCAAGAAACTGCTTAAAGCCGTGCCACTCGACCTGCGTACCCGAGAAGGCGTATTTCTCCTTGATCTGCTCGAGCGTTAAGGACTCGTTTTCGAACAGATCGGTGTACAGGAACACGCGCAGTGGCAAGTCGCCCTTGGCATTAAGACCTGCCAACACCGCATACGGGTTTTCCATGCTCACAAACGTAGGATTGACCATGCCGACCGTAGTGATTCCCAGGGCATTGGCGCGCCGGGCGGTTTTTGCAAACGACGCGTCAACAACCTCGGGCGCTGGGTCGTAGACCTCATCCATAAAGAAGGAGCCGGCATTGTTGGAAAACACGCCCGTCAGGTTGCCGTCGGCATCCTTAAGGATCTTGCCGCCTGTAGGATCGGCCGTCTCGGTAGTAATGCCGACTTTCTCGATAGCGCAGGTATTGGCACTAAACGTATGCATGTCGACCTGCTGCAAAAATACCGGACGGTCCGAGATGTATTTGTCAATCATCGCAGCCGTGGGCATCTCGGGGATATCCCACTGGAACTGAATGATTTGGCAGCCCAGAATCCACTCATTATCGGGATGGGCGTTCGCAAACGCCACGACACGCTCCATCGCCATCTCAAAACTGGTGCAATCGATAAGGTTGACGGCAAAATCGGGGTCGGTCATAAACGCACCCTGAGCAAAATGCGTGTGCGAGTCAATCAGGCCAGGCATAACGAGCTGATCGCCAAAGTCGCGCACCTCAGTATCGGGGCCGATAAACGGCGCCAAGTGGGCATCGTCACCGCAGGCAACGATCTTATCGCCACGCACGGCAACGCCGCCCTTAAACGGTTCGAGCCCATCGCCGGTAAAAACGGTGTTGCTCTTGATAACTACATCAGCCTTGTCCATGTGAGCCTCCTCAGGCATCTTTGGTTGCAACGCGGACGCACCGCCCGCGTGGGCACTCGGTTGGGAGCGTAGCGCTCCCGCATCGGCGCGTGCCTACAAGCCGTGCTCGGACGTCTGTCCCACGTCCGCGGCTTCGCGCTACACCCATTGATACACAGGGGCAAATCCGTGCCAAGGCCAGGGATCGCAAACGGTCAGTTTAAGCAGGTTTACACGCTTTACCTGCAGGTTTATTGTCTGAGATTATTACCGCGTCATTACGCCCAACGGCGTGCCCGCCCACACGGCAAGACCCGCATGCAAGGAAGAATAGGACTAGGAACGCCAAAAGGCATCTATGAGGTCATCTCGGTTGGAGACACCGCTTTTAACGTAGATGCGATGCAAGTGCGCCTTGACCGTGCCAGGGCTGATGACCAACTCGCTGGCGATGTTTTGGGCGTCGTTGCCCTTCAGCACCAGCGTGAGCACCTCCTGCTCGCGCCGCGACAGCTTATGGGCATCGGCATAGATCACAACGCGTGATGCTAGATCGTCCCCAGAGCGTGCGCTCTCGGCCGCCACGTCCTCATCGGCACGCGGATGACGGGCATACACGCGCAGGATATGGCTAAACTGGCAAAAGAGTTGGACCGCGCATGCCACGAGCAGCACGTTTTCGGAGATATTGCGCTCGGACAGATACCACAAAAAGAGGCTGATGACGGGGTTTTGAGAGTCGGGGCGGCAGAGCAAAATCATGTAGGTGTCCTCGGCGATTACGCAAAACGCAAGAACGAGTGCCACCTTCCAAAAGAGCTTTGAGCGGTCGAGGTCGAGTTTCTCAACACGCGTGGCCCTGTGCCGGTAATGCCAGGCGGCATAGGCAAGACATCCTACATTGCCCAGGTCACGCGTGAGCCAAAAGAGATACTGCTGCATCTCTCCGGCAGCACCGCTGCGAGGCACCAGCACCAATTGCAAGATTGAAAACGGCACGATAGCAAGTCCGAGCATGCGCGACGTCGGCCTTTTGCGCAAGCGCGCAAACATCCACAGTACCACGCAGGCATAGATGGCAATACCGAGCACGCAGCGCAGCAAGGGGTGCTGCAACGGCTCGCTAAAGGTAACAGCGTAGTCGTATTTGAGCCGATTGTACTCGTCAAAAAAAATGACCGACATATCGAGCATGTAGAGCAAAAAGCCCGCCGCGGCCACCAGGCTGTCGCGACGGCGCGTCATGAGCCAAACCACCAATGCCACGGCACTGGTCACCAGAGCCACACCCATGATAATTGTGGTGTAGATATAGAATGCGAGGCTCATGTCCCCCATTACAGTCTGAAATAGGCCATCGATAAATTTCGATGGCGAGCATTCGGCGC
>URUI01000061.1 GCA_900551015.1 uncultured Collinsella sp. | reverse complement strand
CTTGCTGGCGGCGTGCGCCGCCGCGGCCGCCGTCGCCCCCGACATTAAGGTCCTCAAGGGCCGCGTCGTCTCCGGCGACCAGTTTGTCTCGCCCGCGGAACAGAAGGAGCGAATCCTCGCGATCTTCGGCGACCTGAGCTGCGAGATGGAGGGCTGCACCATCGCGCAGGCCGCCTATCTCAACGGCGTGCCCCTCGTCGTCGTGCGCGCCATCAGCGACAAGCCCTGCGCCGAGGGCCGGGTCGTCGACTACAACACCTTCGAGAAGAAGGCCGCCTGCGACTGCGCCCGCATCGCCGCGCGCATGGTTAAGCTTTAGGCCCTGCGCGCCGGGGCCCTTCTTTATGTTGGGACCCCGGCGCGCCGGGGCCCTTTCCAAAGCGAAGTGTCGAGCCGAAGTGTTGAGCGTCGGCCCTGAATGTTCAATGGCCGTTGTTTTCTGCCCCTCAAGTGGTGGACTTTTCCTCGGAGCTGTTGATTCCCCCACGCGCCCCCTTCCGTTCTCTGTTCTCCCCTTATACTCCTTGTACGAGGAGGTAAGAAGTCATGGACAAGACCACACAGGACAGCTTGGCAAAGAAACCCGTCGACATGAGGGACAGGATTCTCGAGCATCTCGAGGCCCTCACCTCTGCCGTCTCGCTCGACGACCTTGCCCGTCTGTCCACCTCCGACATCGCCGAGACACTCATCATCTCCAGGAGCCTGGCGAGCCAGTACCTCAACGACCTTGTTCGCGCCGGTCTTGTGGTTAAGGTGGCGGGCAGGCCTGTCCGTTATTTTCATCGCCGCGCGTTCCAGAAGCGTTTTCAGGTAAAGCTCTCTGCAAGCGAGTACGCCTCGCTCGCCGACCTCATCCAGGCGACGGGAATCGCCGATCACCGCGACTTCGCGCGTGCCGTGGGCTTCGACATGAGCCTCAGCTCCGTTGTCGAGCAGTGCAAGGCTGCGGTTCAGTACCCTCCGTTTGGCCTGCCCATCCTCTTGAGCGGCGGCGTGGGTGTCGGTAAGTCTTTCCTTTCTCGCCTTGTGTACGAGTACGGCAAGAACCAGGGCTTGCTGTCCCGCGACTCCTCCTATGTGCGCATCGACTGCGCCGGGGTCCCGGACGCCGCCTCGTTCAACGGGCTTCTTGACGAGTCGATCGCGAATGCGCGCGGGGGTGTGGTCTTTGTCAACGGCATCGAGGCACTCTCTCCCTCTGCGATGGAGCACTGCCTTGCGACGGCCCTCGGGCTCGATGCCTCCCAGGATGCGCCGCGCGCTCGCCTCGTTCTTTCGACGACGCTATCCGCCGATGACCTGAAGGTTTCCTCGGCCTACAGCAAAATGCCCATCTGTGCCCGCGTCCCCTCACTCAAGGAGCGGACCCCCGAGGAGCGCGAGGATCTCATCTTGAGCTTCCTGCGCAGCGAGGGGTGCCGAATCGGTTCTGATGTGAAGATCAGCCGCGGCGCATACCGTTGCCTCGTGAACGCGGACTTTTCCGATAACATCGCCGGCTTGCGCGCCTGCGTGACGAACTGCTGCGCCAAAGCGTTCCTCAATCGCGAGGGCGACTACGTCGTCGTTCGCCCGTATCTTCTTCCCAGCGGGCTCCTCTCCTCCGCGCAGATCGATCAACAGCCCGACGATGGCGTTCTGATCGACGCGTCTCTGGATGCCGCCGAGAGCACAGGGCCGGTCGAGCAGGCGCTCGATGCCCTGTGCTCCCTCGATGAGCGATTCTGCGCCGGGGAGCTCTCTGTCTCCGAGCTTGTCTCGCAAGCTGTCTCCGCTGTGCGCGGCGTTGAGGATCACTTGATCTTCGACCACGGCGTCGCCTCCTCGAGGTCGCGCGCCTTCGAGCGCGTTGTGGGCGCGGTCCTTGCCGACGCAGGCTCTTCTTATGGCATCGAGCTTTCGAGGAAGGTCGCTTTTCTACTGGCCCAGGAGATTTGCCTGCAGTTGTGGCCGGGTATCGGCCTGGCTAAGCGAAAGTCTGCCTGTGCGGAGCAAATCTCCCATCTCCTCGGTGCCGTGACCTCCGAATTGCCGTTTGCCTCGAGTGTCTCCGATCAGGTCGCCGCAGACGTGGAAGGGGCGCTGGGAATCTCGCTCGATCACTTCACGAAGACGCTTCTGACGCTGTGCGTCGCATCGGAGTCTCGCGATGCGAAGGCCCTTCGGACGCTCTGCGTCATCCTGTCCCACGGCTACTCAACGGCGACGAGCATCGCCGACGCGGCGAACCGTATGCTCGGCATGCATGTGTACGAGGCTGTCGACATGCCCTACGACCAGCAGCTGAAGGACATCGTCGGTCCGCTCCAGCGCCTCGTCGACCGCCATTCCTACTGCACCGGGGTCGTGTTCCTCGTCGACATGGGCTCCTTGGAGGAGGCCTATAAGGCCCTCGAGAACGTTACCGACTCCACTATCGGCGTGGTGAACAACGTCTCTACCGGTCTTGCGCTCGAGATCGGGGTCGGGCTGCTCGGCGGCAAGTCCATCGCCGAGGTTCTTGGCGATGCGACCGCCGCGTGCGTGACGCACTGCAAGGTGATCGAGCGCGTCAACCGTGAGGACGCCATCGTCTTCTGCTCCGAGTCCGGGGTCGACGCCGCGGAGAGGATACGCCAGCTCGTCTCGCAGAGCCTCCCGCGCACCATAGGCGCGCGCCTGCTCACGAGGCCCTTCAAGCAGCTCGTCGCGAACGGGTCGAACGACGCCGTTTTCTCCGAGCACCGCGTCTGCGCCGTCATCGGCACGGGAGACCCCGGGGTCGCCTCCGTCCCCTTCGTCGCCCTCGAGGACATCATGTCGACGGCGTCCGCCTCTAAGGTTGATGTCGTGTTCGGCAGGTGGCTTGACGCTTCCGAGCTCTCTTCTTTCCACGAGAAGCTGCTCTCGAACATGACGCTGCAGAACGTCATCCGCTCCATCACCATCCTCGACCCGGAGCGGCTATTCCATGAGATCGAGAGCGCCGTGCACGAGCTTCAGCGCAGGACAGGCGAGAAGATCGGCAGCAACGCCATCATTGGGCTCTACGTTCACCTCTGCTGTCTCGTCGAGCGCCTTGTTACCAGAAACCCCATTGAGACCTACGTTGGCCAGGACCGCTTCGAGGAGGAACGCGCCGATTTCATCGAGTCCTTCAGGCAGAGCTTCTCGAGCATCTCGACGCGCTATCGCGTAGAGGTTCCCGTAAGCGAGATCGCATATGTCTTCGACTACATAAGCGTGAGCGCCGCCCCGGCGCGAGAAGAGCGCCTCGGCTCCTCGGACCTCCTGCTCGACGAGTGACCTTCCCCGCGCCGCCGCAAGCTGACCGCGCGTCCTCAATAATCCGATAACCCCTTGCCCGGCGCGAATCCGGATAGCGCCGAGGCAGTACCGAACGTAAAACTTCATTTGATAGGAGCAAACATGAGTGTTGTTATGGCACGAATCGACAATCGCCTGCTTCACGGCATCATCGTGACGCAGTGGGCCCCGGTGTCGGGCGCGACCCGAGTCATGGTCATCGACGACAAGGTCGCCGGCGACGAGGTCCTGAAGTCCACCATGAGGATGGCGCGCCCCGCGGGCATGGCCGTTTCGATCATCTCCGAGCAGACCGCGCTCAAGAACTTCGCCGCGGGCAAGTACGACCGCGAGAAGGTCTTCGTCATCGCCAAGGAGCCCGAGACGATGCTTCGCCTGGTCGAGTCGGGCGTCGAGCTCCCGTCGCTGGTCGTCGGCGGCTCGCTCGTCAAGGAGGACGGCATCCAGCTCACCCAGCGCGCCTACGCCTCCGCCGAGAACGTCCAGAGCTACAAGGCGCTCATCGCCCGTGGCGTCAAGGTGACGGCCCAGTTCGTGCCCGCCGACAAGCCCGTCTCCGTCGCAGACCTCATCTAAGGGGGAAATATGGTCAACTTCACTATCCTGCAGGTCGTCCTTTTGACCCTGCTGGCCTTCATCAAGCACGTGGACTACTACGGCATCCCGATGATCTTCGTCAATTACGCCGTTTTCTGGGGCCTCATCACCGGAGTCGTCATGGGCGACTGGAAGACCGGCCTTGTCATCGGCGGCACCATTCAGCTCATGCAGCTCGGCGTCGCGGGCTTCGGCGGCTCCTCCATTCCCGACTACGGCACGATGGCCATCATCGCCACCGCCTACGGCGTGACCCTGGGCTCCGACACGGGCCTCGCCATCGGCCTGCCGGTCGGCATGCTCGGCATCCAGCTCGACGTCGTCGCCAAGATCCTCAACGGCTTTGTCGTCGAGAAGTCCCAGAAGTTCTGCAACGAGGGTAAGTTCAATCAGATGAACGCCATCCTGTGGGTCTGCCCCGCGCTCTTCGGCCTGTGCGCCGCCCTGCCCGTCTTTGTCTCCGTGACGCTCGGCCAGCCCGCCGTCAACTGGCTCCTCGAGGTCATGCCCCAGTGGTTCCTCTCCGGCCTCACCCTCGCCGGCAAGATGCTCCCGGCCGTCGGTATCGCCATGCTGCTCCGCTACATGCCAACCGCCAAGTACTTCCAGTACCTGCTCGCCGGCTTCTTCCTCTCGGCCTTCCTGAACGTGCCCATCATCGGCGCCGCCATCGTCGGCGTTGCCCTCGCGATTGCGTTCTACCAGCGTGCCGAGAGGGACACCGAGCTCGCCGCCCACGCTTCCGCAGACGCCTTCATCGGAGAGGATGAGTAACCATGGAAAACGAGAACATCACCGCCGTCGCCGAGGGCAAGCCCTCCGGCTACAAGGTCACCAAGAAGGACCTGCGCAACGCGAACTGGCGCTGGCTCATGAGCGTGTGCACCTTCAACTACCAGACCCAGCAGGGCGCCTCAGTCGCCTACGCCCTCTCGCCGGTCCTGAGGAAGATCTACACGAACGACGAGGACTATAAGCAAGCGCTCAACAACCACTTCCGCTACTACAACACCCAGCCTTGGCTCGCCGCCATCATCCTTGGCGCCTGCGTGGCCATGGAGGAGCGCGACGGCCTAGCGGCGGCGGACGCCGTCCAAGACCTGAAGATCGGCACCATGGGACCGCTCGCCGGCGTCGGCGACTCCCTGCTCATGACCATGATCCCGACCATCATGGGCTCCATCGCCGCTTACATGGCCATCGAGGGCAACCCCGTGGGAGCCGGCATCTGGTTCGCGCTCATCCTGGCCATCTTCTGGGTCCGCATGCACGCCCTCGAGTTCGGCTACAAGCAGGGCGTGAAGCTCGTCACCGACTTCAGCGAGAAGCTTCCCAACCTCACTGCCGCCGCCTCCGTGCTCGGCCTCACCGTGGTCGGCTGCCTCATCGCCTCGGTCATCGGCGTCACCTGCCCGATTAGCTTCAGCTTCGGCGACGTCGCGATGGAGATTCAGCCGCTGCTCGACAAGATCCTGCCTGCCATGATCCCCGCCGCCATCACGGGAAGCGCGTATTACCTTCTTACCAAGAAGAACGCGAGCATGACGGCCCTCATCCTCGTGGTGATCGTCCTCGCGATGGTCGCCTCCGCCGCCGGCATCCTCGCCTAGCTTCGACCCAAGAGATTGGTGAATCAATGAGAAAGATAGTTGTGGCGAGCCATTCCCTTCTCGCCCAGGGCTTCAAGGACACCCTCGAGTTCCTTACGGGTAAGGGCGACGCCGTCAACGCCGTGTGCGCCTACGTGAACGACAACGGCGAGGGGCTCGACGCGGCGGTCGAGGCGGCTCTTTCGGGCACTGACGAGGTCGTCGTCCTCACCGACGCGTACGGCGGCAGCGTGAACCAGCGCTTTTCCCGCTTCGCCTCCGACCGGATCCACGTGATCGCGGGTGTCAACCTCCCGCTCGCCATGACGGTCGCGCTCGCGCGCCCCGACGAGAAACTCGACTTCGACGCCCTCGTCAACGAGGCGCGCCAGCAGATCATCTACGTGAACGGTGCCAGTTCCGCCGAGTGCGACGACGACGAATAGAGGAGGTCAACGATGAGAGAGTTCCTTAAGGACGTGTGGATGCACGGCGGTGAGGAAAGCCGCGCCATCACCCCCGAGAACATCACGGGCGAGAAGGGCCGCGCCGCCATGTCGGCCAGCCACCTCGGCGTCGGCCGCAAGGGCTCGTGCTGCGTGCCCCTTGAGTCCGGCGAGACCATCACGCTCGCGGACATCGAGGGCCCCGGCATCATCCGCCACATCTGGATGACCGTCCCCGACAAGACCGCCGCCGGCAGCTTCGTCATGCGTGACCTCGTGCTGCGCTTCTACTGGGACGACGAGGAGACCCCCTCGGTCGAGTGCCCTGTCGGCGACTTCTTCTGCAACGGCTTCGGTGAGCGCGCCATCGTCAACTCGATGCCCATCTGCGTGAACCCGACGGGCGGCATGAACTGCTACTTCGAGATGCCCTTCAGGAAGCACGCCAAGGTCACGCTTACGAGCGAGCACCCCGGGTTCATTAAGTACATCTTCTACACGTTCAACTACGCGCTCACCGACGTGCCGGACGACGCCATGTACTTCCACGCCCGCTTTAACCGCGAGCGCAGCACCCGCAGGGGCGTCGACTACACCGTGCTCGACGGCGTGCGCGGCAAGGGCTACTACGTCGGCACCTACATGGCCCTGTGCGCCCTGGAGCGCTATTGGTGGGGCGAGGGCGAGATGAAGTTCTTCCTCGACGGCGACGAGGAGTTCCCCACGGTCACCTCGACGGGAGCCGAGGACTACTTCGGCGGTGCCTGGGCCTTCCTCGACAGGCCGCCCCACGCGCTGCCCGAGGCGCAGTGCTTCAACACGCTGTTCGCCGGCTACCCGTACCGCTCGACGCGCGACGCCACGCGCGACCGCTTCAGCGCGGGCAAGCCGAACCCGAATCCGATGCTCGCGACTAACGACGACGCGCTGCCCAGGCACGGCCTCTACAGGTGGCACCTTCCCGACCCGATCTCGTTCAAGGAGGACCTGCGCGTGACGTTCCAGGACCTCGGCAACGACGACATCAAGCTCTACGAGCGCGAGGACGACATCTCCACCGTCGCCTACTGGTACCAAAGCGAGCCGCACGCCGTGCTCGCCCCGTTTGCCGCAAGGCAGGACCGCGTGCCCAGGTAGGGTCGCCTCGAAACAAGCCAACGTTATGGGCGCCCGCGGTTGACCATGACTGCGGGCGTCCCTTTGTAAGGAGGATCACATGAGCGAAAAGCAAATGAGGCTCGGCGCCCTCGAAGCCGGCGGGACCAAGATGGTCTGTGCCGTGGTGTCCGGCGACGGCGAGGTCCTCGACCGTATGGAGACCCCGACGCTTACGCCCGCCAAGACCGTCCCGCAGATGATCGAGTGGTTCACCGCCCGCGATGTGGACGCGTTGGGCATCGGCGCCTTCGGCCCGACCTGCGTCGACCCCAACGACGAGCGCTACGGCTCCATCCTCCAGACGCCCAAGCTCGCGTGGCGAGGCCATGGTCTTCGCGCCGCGTTCGCCGACGCCCTCGGGATTCCGGTGGCCTACGACACGGACGTGAACGTTGCCTGCCTCGGCGAAGTGGTCTTCGGCTGCTGCAAGGGGCTCGAGGACGCCGTCTACGTGACCATCGGCACCGGCGTGGGCGCGGGCGTCATGTGCGCGGGCAGACTCCTTCACGGCATGCTGCACCCCGAGGCCGGTCACATGCTGGTAAGGACCCGTCCCACCGAGGAGGGACGCTGCGTCTGCCCGAGCCACGCGAGCTGTCTCGAGGGGCTCGCCTCCGGCCCCGCCATCGCCGCGCGCTGGGGAAAGCCCGCGGCCGAGCTCGCGGACAACGATGAGGTGTGGGCGCTCGAGGGGGATTATCTGGGGCAGATGTGCGCGAACCTCGTGCTCATGTACTCGCCTCGCCGCATCGTCCTCGGCGGCGGCGTGATGCACCAGGAGCAGCTCTACGGCATCGTCCGCAAGAAGACCCTCGAATATCTGGGTGGCTACATCCAGACCGCCGAGCTTAAGGACATGGAGAGCTACATCTGCGCCCCGGGCTGCGGCGGCGACCAAGGAATCCTCGGCGCGGCCGAGCTGGCAAGAAGGGCGCTCGCGTAACTTGCGCTCTCTCCGCCATACAACGCGTTAAGAAAAGACGAGCGCTTCTCGCCAATTGAGCGGCAAGAAGTGCTCGTCTTTTGCATTTGTTTTTGGGGCAGGACGCCCCGCCTCCACTAGAGTCCCTGGACCGCCACACCCACGAGGTTTGGACCGGTGTGGACAAGAAGCGCGGGGCTGATGTCGGAGCGGACGACATCCACCGCGTTGGCCACGCGCTCGCACAGGGCCTGCTCCATGCGGTCGTAGAGGTCGGCGTGGGCCGAGGTGCGGCTCGCGGCAAAGCGCACCTCGGGGTGCTTCTCGACGATGGCGGCGATGAGCTTGGCCTCGGTGCGATGCGGTACTTGCACAGCCATTTCGTGTGCGCGAGGCTGTTGGCTTTCTGGGCCACAGCAATCACCTTCCCCCTAGTATGATGACCTGAACAATCCTCATGCTAGGGGGAAGGTTTTTGTCGCGTAGCGGAAATTGGCCTCCACCCGCTGAGCGGGTGGCTTTCTATGCCGCGCGTGCCGCGCGGCACGGACTAAAGTCCATGAATAAAAACGAGGAAGGCCACGTCCGGCCTCCCTCGCAAAGGGTCTCTGATTACTCCCACTCATTGGGGACAGACTTAAATGAGTGCTCTTGAAATGCCGGCGCCTGGGGACGTTCTTTTTCTGTCTGCAGTTTGGAACGTTCCTTTTCTGTCGGCAGTTTGGGACGGTCCTTAGAGCTGCAGCGCGCCATGAGCGACGAGGCGAAGCGGATCATCCTGTCTTTTGAGTTCTAAGCATAAGCCCCTGTCTCTGAGCAATGACCGGTTCGCATTTGTGCGCATTTACGTGCGTGGGATTGCGTGAATATGCGTATAGATGCGCCGTTTACGGGATAAAAATGACCGTTTAGCGGTGAGATACGCAAAAACGCGCACAGAAGCGCGTGTTTGTGCGAATATAGAGCTGTCAGAAAGCAAGGCGTTCTATGACACAGGAGGCACATAATGGCAGATTCCAAGCAGGCTCCGCTCGACGCCGCGGCAGCCGCCAAAGCAGCGTTCGCTTCGGTCCAGGACAAGCCGTTCCCCGACGATATTTTTGCGGCTCCCGAGCTCCATTGGGCCGTCATCGGTTGCGGCGTTATCGCCAACCAGATGGCTCAGTCCCTTGCTCTTGCCGGTCGCAAGCTTGCGGGCGTCGCCAACCGTACGCTGTCCAAGGCTCAGGCTTTTGCCGAGCAGTATGGCATCGAGAAGGTCTACGACACGGTTGAGGACCTCTACGCCGATCCTGGCATCGACGCCGTCTACATCACTACCCCGCACAACACTCATATCACCTATCTGCGCGCTGCCCTGGTAGCCGGCAAGCACGTGCTCTGCGAGAAGGCCATTACCCTCAATTCCGCTGAACTCGATGAGGCCCGTGCCATTGCCGCCGAGCACAACGTTGTCCTTATGGACGCTACCACGGTGCTTCATATGCCCTTGTATCAGGAGCTGCGTCATCGCATGGATGCCGGCGAGTTCGGCCGCATGAACCTCGCTCAGCTCAACTTTGGTAGCTACAAGGAGTACGGCGACCTGACCAACCGTTTCTACAATCGCAACCTTGCCGGCGGTGCCATGCTCGATATTGGCGTGTATGCCCTTTCGGTCATGCGCCTGTTTATGGCCAGCCAGCCAACCGAAGTTGTTTCGCTCGGCAACACCTGCGAGACTGGTGTCGATGTCGCGGGCGGCATTGTCTGCCGAAACGCCGAGCAGCAGCTGGGCGTCGTGAGTCTTACGCTCCACTCCAAGCAGCCCAAGCGCTCGATTATTAGCTTCGATAAGTGCTATATCGAGGTCAACGAATATCCGCGTGCCGATCATGCGACGATCGTGTGGACTGCGGACGGTCATCGCGAGGAGGTCGCCGCGGGCACCGAGGCTTACGCCCTATGCTACGAGATGGCTGACCTCGAGAAGGCCGTCGCCGGCGATGATTCCAAGCGTGAGCTTCTGGATTATGCTTCTGATGTTATGGAGCTGATGACCAAGCTCCGTGCCGATTGGGGAGTCGTCTACCCCGAGGAGGAGTAAGCGATGCTCGCGGAAGATAGACTCAATGCAATCGTCTCGATGGTGCAACAGGCTGGCTCAGTAACGGTGCCAGAGCTTGCCGATGCCCTGGGTGTGACGGCTTCTACCATTCGACGCGACCTGCAGACACTTGACCGAGCGCACCGCATCGCCAAGGTGCACGGCGGCGCGACAAGCCTTGAGCGCGCGCACGTGACGCGCGACCTAACGCTTAATGAGCGCAGCGATCTCCATAACGACGACAAGGAACGTATCTGCGCCCGTGCGGCGGCGCTGGTAGAGCCCGAGAGCTTTGTGTACATCGATTCGGGTTCGACGACGCTCAGGCTCATCGAGCATCTTCCGCATCTCGAAGGGGTCACCTATGTGACTGATTCCGTGCTCCATGCTCAGCATCTCGCTTTGCGCGGCATGCGTACCGTGGTGCTGGGCGGCGAGCTCAAACCCGAGACCGAGGCGCTCGTTGGCCCCGATGCCTTGGCAACCTTAGATCGCTACAACTTCAACTGTGGCTTTTGGGGCTCTAATGGCATCGCCGCCGAGCAGGGCTTCACGGCGCCCGATATCGAGGAGGCCCAAGTAAAGCGCATCTCGATGCGTCATACGGCCAAACGCTTCGTAATCTCGGACGCCAGCAAATTTGGCATGGTGGCGCCCGTCAAGTTTGCGGACTTCCGCGACGCAACGATTATTACCGCAGGCGAGGTCCCCGCCAAGTACCGGGCAATGGACAACGTCATCACGGTCTAGCGACGGGAAGGCCAAAACCACCACAAAGGTGCCTGTCCCCATTGTGGTGGTTAGTAACGAAAACCGAGTAGTTTTCTCAATAGAAAAGCGGCAACGTCCATCACGGGCGTCGCCGCTTTCGTTGTCTGCCGGTTTGTCTAAGTCTGTAACAACTGGACCGTAAAAAGTGGGCTAGGTGTTACAGATCGAGATACTTACGAACCGCGCCGTCCCTTTGTCTCAATCTGTAACATCTGGGACTGATTTTGCCGAGTTACTGTTACAGATTGAGATTATTCCCTTGAGGGGATTCGAATGTCTCGATCTGTAACAGATGGACCGCAAAATGGGCTTTAGCTGTTACAGATCGAGATGTTTGGGAATCCGGCAGAGCCATCGCGGCAAAACCACCACAAAGGTGCCTGTCCCCTTTGTGGTGGTTTAGGGCTCCCAGGGGCAGGGGGCTTCGATGTGGATGTGCTCGCCGGTTACGGGATGCGTAAAGGACACGCTGTGGGCATGGAGCATCAGGCCGTAGGGACGCGGCGTTCCGTACAGGTCATCGCCCACCAGGGGATGGCGCTCGCTGGCCAGATGCACGCGGATCTGGTGCTTGCGGCCGGTGAGCAGCTCGACATCGATATACGAACGCGTGGGCAGGCCGCGGCGGCTCTTAAGGCGCTTGAGCACCTTGACGCGCGTCTGAGAGGGCTTTCCGCTGGCGCCGACACGCATCTTGCGGCTATCGTGGCGGTCGCGCGCGATGGGCTTGTCGATGAGCTTTTCGTTCCAGTCGATCTTGCCCTCGGCGAGCGCCAGGTAGTGCTTTTCGAACGCGTGGTCGATGATCATCTGGTCAAAGGCGGGCTGCGTCTGCTTGTCGAGTGAGAACAGCACCACGCCGGTGGTGTCACGGTCCAAGCGGTTGAGCGGCTGCATGTCGGTCGCGGCAAAGCCGTCGCCCATCGCCAGCAGCAGGTCGCTGGCGTAGTCGGTGAGCGTACGCTCGCCGGTGCCATCGCCGTGGACGATCATGCCGGCAGGCTTGTCGATGGCCATGAGCCAGGCGTCGCAGTAGAGGACTTGAGGTTCTTCGTTCACGTGTAAGCCTTTCGGTTAGCTAATTCCCACAAACATGCAGCCCGAGGTCGCCCCGCGCAGGCGGGCGGCCGGCTTGCGGCCGGCTTGAGCCGCCTCGAC
>URUI01000060.1 GCA_900551015.1 uncultured Collinsella sp. | reverse complement strand
TCACAAAGCAGCTGGAGGATCAGAGCCAGTACCAGACCGTCTATGCCAAGGAGCTTGGCAGCGCCGCAGCGCCCACGGCTGGCCTGCACTTCACGCCCGAGCTCATGGCTGCCATCGAGGCCAAGGGCGCAAAGTTTGCCGCCGTTGAGCTCGAGGTGGGCATCGATACCTTCCGCCTGGTGGAGGAGGACGACCCCACGCAGCATGTGATGCATACCGAGCGCTACCACGTGTCGCAGGAGGTGGTCGACGCCGTGCATAAGGCGAAGGCCGAGGGGCATCGCGTGATCGCCGTTGGTACCACTGCGGTACGCTCGCTCGAGAGCGCGTTTGACGCTGACGCGCCGGTGTCCGATCCGGCTGTGACGGCGCGCTATTTTGAGGGCCGTGAGGACGGCGCCGACACGCTCGGCCGCGGTGACATCGTGGTGCGCGAGAACGCGACGACGCAGCTCTACCTCATGCCCGGCTCGACCTATCACGTGGTCGATGCGCTGATCACGAACTTCCACGTGCCGCGCTCCACGCTCATGATGCTCGTGAGTGCGCTTGCCACCCGCGACCAGATCATGGATGCCTACGCCGCCGCCATCGAGGAGCGCTACCGCTTCTTCAGCTTTGGCGACGCGATGCTCATTTGTTAGTTACGCGGTTCTACGAACCGCGTAACGGCTCGACGCTGCAAACCCGCCAGAGCGGCAATCTGCCTTTCAACTTCGGCGGCATGACCAAAAGGTCTATGCCGCCTTGCTTCAAGGCACCTTGCTCGCTCTGGCGGGTTTTCGCTGTCGGTAACGAATCATCGGCTATTTCGTTGCTGGTCAATATAAGATATTGATTTGCGTTAAACGTAATTCGATGTTTTTGAGGGTAGGGGATTGATTTGGGTCGTTCTGCGGATATGACGCCGCCTTTGCGTTGGCGGTTGAGTGTTGCTGGTGGGGTGGCGCTCGTTGTGCTGCTTGTTGACCAGCTGACCAAGCTTGCGGTTCGTGCCGTGGGCGACGCCTTGCATGTGACCGTCATCCCCGGTGTTATCGACTTTATGTTTGTCCGCAATATCGGTGCCGCCTTTAGCATGGGCGAGGGGCATGGCATCGCGTTTGCCGTGCTGGCGTTGGCGGTCATTATCGCTATTTTTGTGTACCTCGTTCGTGCACCCCAGCTTGCCCATCTTGAGGTTGTGGGCATGGCGATGGTTGCGGGCGGTGCTATCGGTAACGCAATCGATCGTTTGGCCTTTGGCTTCGTGACCGATTTTATTGCCACCACCTTCATCGACTTCCCCGTCTTCAATGTGGCCGATATCGGCATTACGGTCGGTGTAGTGCTCGCCCTCTTCGGTTACATGTTCTTGAGCCCCGCGGCCCGTGAGGTCGATGCGACCGCCGAGCTTAACGCCCGTGACGAGGCCCGCGCCAAGCGCAAGGCTAAACAACGTGGGGAGCGTGCCCGCAAGATTCGTGAAAGGAATGAGCGCTAATGGCCGACATCCATATCCTTGTTGCCGACGATGCCGCTGGTCAGCGTCTTGACGCCTATCTGGGCGCCAATGACGGCTGCCCTACGCGCTCTGCCTGCGCGCATCTGATTGAGGGTGGGGCCGTAGTGGTCAATGGCGAGACCTGCCTGTCCAAAAAGTACGCCGTGCGAGCCGGTGACCGTATTTCGGTTGATTTGCCCGAGCCGCACGATCCCACCGATGTGATTCCCGAGGCCATCCCGCTCGACATTCGCTACGAGGACGACTATCTCATCGTGCTCTCCAAGCAGCGCGGCCTGGTGTGCCATCCTGCGCATGGTCATGAGAGCGGTACGCTCGCGAATGCCCTGGTCTATCACTGTGGTATCGACCATCTGGGCACCGTGCAGGGCGAGGACCGCCCCGGTATCGTGCATCGTTTGGATCGCGATACCTCAGGTCTTATGCTTGCGGCAAAGGACGACGACACCCAGCGCGCGCTCCAAAATCTTATCCGTACGCGCACGCTCGACCGCCGCTACATTACGCTCGTTCACGGGCACATCGCCATGGACGAGGGCACCATCAACACCGGTATTGCCCGATCGACGCGCGACCGCGTGAAGATGGCGGTTTCGGACGATCCCTTTGCGCGCCAAGCCATCACGACCTTCAAGGTCCTTGAGCGTTTTGATTCCACGCGCTTTGATGACGGCTACACACTCGTTGAGTGTCACCTGTTTACCGGTCGCACGCATCAGATTCGCGTGCACATGCGCCATATCAACCACGCCTGCGTGGGCGATCCGCTCTACGGTAAGTGCGATGCGCGTGCCGATCGGGGTCTGACCAGGCAATTCCTCCATTCCTGGCGCGTGGCGTTCGATCACCCCGTGACGGGAGAGCGCATTGAGTGCCGCGACGAGCTGCCGTGGGATCTCGCCGCCGTCCTCGACGACTTAGCCCCGCGTTCGCTTGGTCGCACTGCTGCCGGCGACGAAATCGTACCGCAGCTCGGCCTGCTCGAAGCCTAGCCAGTATTAGGTGGTTTCTTGAACTCGGTAAGCCTGCGGTAAGATATACGGTTGTTTACGTAACACGTTCCTGGGAGCCTGCATGCTCGCCTTTTTACAAACCAACACACCCATCGTGATCTTCAACCAGATCGTCGTCACGCTGCTCACGGTCTGCTTCTTGTACCAGGTGGTCTTCTTTGTCATCGGTGCTCTCCGCGGCGAGGTCGCGCCTCCCAAGGCCAAAAAACTCCACCGGTATGCCTTCTTTATCGCGGCGCATAACGAGGAGGCCGTGATCGCCAACCTCGTTCGCTCCATCAAGGACCAGGATTATCCGTCCGAGCTCATCGAGGTCTTCGTGGTCGCCGATGCCTGCACCGATAACACCGCGCAGCTCGCGCGCGAGGCGGGCGCCATTGTGTACGAGCGCAATGACCTGGCCCGTAAAGGCAAGAGTTGGGTCATGGACTTTGGTTTCGACCGTATCCTTAACGAGTATCCCGACACCTTTGAAGGTTACTTTATCTTCGATGCCGATAATGTTATCGCCCGCGATTATGTGTCCAAGATGAATGATGCCTTTGACCAGGGCTTCCATGTGGTCACGAGCTATCGTAACTCCAAGAACTTCGGAAGCTCGTGGATCTCGGCAGCGAATGCCACTTGGTATCTGCGCGAGGCGCGTTTCCTCAACAACGCGCGCAACATCTGCAAGACGTCCTGCGCCGTATCGGGTTCGGGCTACCTTATCTCGGCTAGCGTTATTGAGGGCATGCACGGCTGGCAGTTCCATACGCTGACCGAGGATATTCAGTTCACCACGTTCTGCGCTATTCACGGCATTCGTATTGGCTATGCGCCGGCGGAGTTCTTTGACGAGCAGCCCGTGACGTTTAAGGCGTCCTGGAAGCAGCGTATGCGTTGGACCAAGGGCTTCTACCAGGTCTTCTTTACCTACGGTAAGCATCTGGTCAAGTCAACCTTCCGCTATCATCGCTTCGCTGCCTACGACATGTTCATGACAATCGCACCGGGTATGCTGCTATCGCTGATTTCGATGCTTGCCAATGCGACGTTCCTCATTGTTGGCGGTCTTTCCCACGGCTTCTTAGCTACCGAGGTCGAGATGCAGGCGTGTGCCGCTTCGCTCATCATGACCTTCGTCATGATGTATCAGACCTTCTTTATCCTGGCGCTGCTCACGACTATCTTCGAGTACAAGCACATCCATTGCGCGCAAAAGTGGCGCCTGGTGACCAACCTGTTTACCTTCCCGATCTTTATGTTCAGCTATATCCCCATTACGGTGGCTGCGTTGTTCCTGAAGGTCGACTGGGTCCCGACGCAGCATGCCGTCAGCGTTACCCTCGACGAGGTCATGCAGGGCGCTAAATAACCACCACCAAAACCACCACGAAGGGGACAGGCACCTCTGTGGTGGTTTTTGCTTTTGAGTGACTGCCCCGGGAGGTGTTCAATGGTCTATATTCCCTTTTGGATCTGCGCCTTTGCCGGTGCGGTGATTGATGTCCGTGAACGGCGGTTTCCCAACGCGCTTGCCGCCGCATGCGCCGTGGCGGCGTTTGCAGGCGTTTGGCTGGACAGGGGCTTGAACACGGCGCTTGACCACGCCGGTCCTGCCGTTATCGTGTACCTTTCCCTTGTGCTGACCGAGTCGCTTTGGCGGCGTTTCCGCCAGGCCCCCGGCATCGGCATGGGAGATGCCAAGGCGCTTTTCGCGCTTTGCACGCTCGACCCTCTGGGCGGCATCGTGGCATTTGCCGTCGCGCTCCTGGTCCTGGCCCTCTCCTGCCTCTTCACAAAATCGCGCTCCCTGCCATTGCTCCCGTTTTTGGTGCCGATATTTGCCATAATCGAGGTCGTGGGCTGGGCATTGTAACCGATTGCGCATCCATTTTAAGGAGCATGCCATGGCAACTAATCAAGAAACGGCCGTCATTAAGGCGCGCATGGACCGCATTCCCGCGGCGTTGTCGCCCGAGCTGGTCGAGCGTATCGCCGCCGACCGCGCCTCGGGTGTCGTTAATCCTTATCGATGCTGCGACGACCAGGTCATTCGTCGTATAGATCGCGCTGCCGACAAAGGCACGCTTATGCGTCCGGCGTTTATGCGCGATACCGAAAAGATTCTTCATCTTCCTGCGTACACGCGTTATGCAGGCAAAACGCAGGTCTTTAGCTTTCGCAGTAACGACGACCTGTCGCGGCGCGGCCTTCATGTGCAGCTCGTCTCGCGCATTGCCCGCGATATCGGCCGTGCCCTGGGCCTCAACTGCGATTTGATCGAGGCGATTGGCCTGGGCCACGATTTGGGCCACACGCCCTTTGGCCATGCCGGCGAGCGTTTCCTCAACGATATCTATCACGAGCGTACGGGTCGTTATTTTTTCCATAACGTGCAGTCCGTCCGCGTGCTCGACGCGCTGTACGGCCGCAACGTGTCGCTCCAGACGCTCGACGGCGTGCTGTGCCATAACGGCGAGTACGAGCAGCGTGTCTTTGAACTCTCGGACATGGCGTCGTTTGACCAGTTCGACCGTACCGTCGAGGACTGCATTGCCACGGGCTATGGCGCGATCGAGCACCTGCGCCCCATGACCCTCGAGGGCTGTGTGGTGCGTATCTCGGATATCCTCGCCTACGTCGGTCGTGATCGTCAGGACGCCATTGCGGCGGGCCTGCTGTCGCCCGACGCTTTTGACGATGGTCGGGGCGGCGCCTATAACAGCTGGATTCTCACGCACGCTTCCATCGATATCGTTGAGCATAGCTATGGCAAACCGCGTATCGAGATGAGCGAGGACCTGTTTGAGGAGATCCGCCGGGCGAAGCGCGAGAACTACGAGAAGATCTATAGCAAGGGCGGTATCGAAGGCGATTCTGAGGCAGAGTTGCGCGAGGCCTTCGAAAAGCTCTACGACCGTTGCCTGCAGGATCTAAATAAAGGCGACGAGTTCTCTTACATCTTTAAGCATCATGTTTCGCGCATTGAGCAGCAGCTTTCCTACTACGATCGCACCTATGCCTGGCAGGACGACAAGGATCAGGCCGTCGTCGATTACATCGCAAGCATGACGGATGGTTATTTCTGCGAGCTGACGAGCAAATTGTTCCCAGGTCTAAAGTTTCCGCACCGCACCTATATTAACGAACGGTAGTTCGTATCCTTTCGGTATACTGTTGGTCAACAACGATTTTGATTAATGCATGGGATGGCTATGGACGACCTTTTTTCTGCTTCGACGCGCGAGCGCTCCTTTAAAAATGCGCCGCTTGCGGTGCGTATGCGCCCCAATTCGCTCGACGAGTATGTGGGCCAGCAAAAGGCCGTCGGTAAGGGCTCGTGGCTGCGCGCCGCGATTGAGCATGACGTGCTGTCGAGCGTGATTCTGTACGGCCCGGCTGGCACGGGCAAGACGACGCTGGCCCACATTATCGCCAACCATACCAAGAGCGAGTTTGTCGAGGTCAGCGCCGTGACGGGCACTGTGAAGGACCTGCGCCGCGTAATCGATGAGGCTAAGACCCGTCTGAACACCTACGACCGCCGCACCATTCTGTTTATCGATGAGATCCATCGCTTCTCTAAGTCGCAGCAGGATGCCTTACTGCATGCGGTTGAGAACCGCACCGTCATTATGATTGGCGCCACGACGGAAAACCCGTACTTTGAGGTCAACTCGGCATTGCTCTCGCGTGGGCGTGTGGTAGAGCTTGAGCACCTGAAGGACGAGGATATCGCCATGCTCATTGAGCGTGCGCTCGAGGCGCCGCAGGGTTTAAACGGTAAGTTCTCGGCCGATGAGGATACAGTCAAGACCATTTGCACGCTGGCCGCGGGTGATGCGCGCTCGGCGCTCACGACGCTCGAGCTTGCGAGTGAGATTGCCGTTACGCGTCCCGATACTGAGGGAACGCCAGCGCCGGCGGCCGGGGAACGCTATCCCATTACCGTGGATGACGTGAAGATCGCCAATCCACGTCGTGGGTTTTCGTATGACAAAAACGGTGACATTCACTACGACATTATCAGTGCGTTTATTAAATCTATGCGCGGCAGCGACCCCGATGCCACGATCTATTGGCTTGCGCGCATGATCGATGCGGGGGAGGATCCCAAGTTTATCGCTCGCCGCATTATGATTCAGGCTTCCGAGGATGTTGGCAACGCCGACCCGCAGGCGCTTTTGGTGGCACATGCCGCATTTAAATCTGCCGAGGTCATTGGCTATCCCGAGTGTCGCATCAACCTGGCTCAGGCTGCGCTCTATGTGTGCCTGGCGCCTAAGTCCAACGCGTGTGAGGCCTCGATCGATGCGGCGCTGGCCGATATCCACAGCAGTGGTCTTCGCGAGGTGCCCAGCTACCTGCGCGATCGTCACCGTCCCGGCAGCGACGAGTACGGTGTATACAAGTACCCGCACGATTATCCCGAAGGCTGGGTCGATCAGCGCTATTTGCCCGAGGGGTTGGAGCGCGGCGCGTTCTGGCAGCCTGCCGGCCGCGGTTGGGAAGAGTGGCGTGTGGAGCAAAGCGAGCGCGACCGTAGCGGCAACGCTCCCAAGTAGGCCATTGGCGCCTCGCGCATTCCCTTTGGGTATCTTTGCCCTTCTTTGGGGTACCATGAAAAACGTCTGTATTTCGATTCCTTCGGGAGGCTTGTATGAGTCCCATTCAAATCGCCCTGCTGGTGCTCGCCGTTGCCGGCGTGTGGGCTGTTGTCGAGCTCGCGCTCACGCTGCGCAAGACCCGCACCGTCGTCGACTCGCTCGACAAGACGGTGAGCGACCTCAATAATACGCTCGCCGAGGCACAGCCCGTGGTGGCAAAGCTCGATGGCGCTGTCGATGAGCTCACCCCCGCGCTGGCACAGGTTGAGCCGCTCCTCAAGTCGAGCAAGACTGCCGTTGATGCTCTGACGTCTAACCTCGTTGAGGTTGAGGCGGTCGTTCGCGACATCTCCGAGGTCACGGGCAGCGTGGCCGAGGCCAGCAATGCCGTATCGAGCGTGACTGATTCTGCTGCTGGCGCCGTGCAGAAGCTCTTCAATAAGGTGAAGGCTCCTGCAGCCGACGCCGATCGCAAGCTCGCCGCTGCCGCCGCCGAGGCCGAGCAGCCTACTGAGCGCGTTCTGATTGGCGATGACGATGCCGCTGCTGACGATGACGATGTTCAGAAATCCGCAGCCAAGCCTGCTCAGTATTACACCTATACGCCCGCCGAGACCTCCGAGGAGTCCTGCGATGAGTAGCGAAACAACCTGCCCCATTACGCTGAGCGTTGCCGGTGATCCGCGTTTCGCGCGCTTGGTGCGCATGACGGCCGCCAACGTCGGCGCCCTGTGCTCTATGTCCGTCGATCGCATCGAGGATATTCGCATGGCTGCCGAGGAGGCCTTCATCTTTGGGTGCACCGCGGTCGACTGCGACGATATCTCGATCAAATTCGATGTCGACGAATCTCATGTGGGAATGACCTTTACCTTTGGCGGTCAGGCGACTGTCGATGAGGATGACCAGGCTGCCGTGTATGCCGAACTCATTCTTGCAAGCGTGTGCGATTCCTACGAAAAGACCGCGGCGCCCCTAACGCTTTCCCTCGACCTCAAGGCGGATATCTAATATGACCGAACGTTCCCGGAGCGGTAAGACCGCTTGGGACAAGGAGAAAACCCGCGAGCTGTTTCGTCGCTACAAGGAGACCGGTGATCCGGATGCCCGCGAGCAACTCGTCATGTCCCACATGAACCTGGTAAGGTTTCTTGCCAACAAGTTTAAGAACCGCGGTGAGCCGCTCGATGACCTTTTGCAGGTCGGCTATCTGGGCTTGCTCAAGGCTATCGACCGTTTTGACCCTGAGCGCGGGCTCGAGTTCACCACGTTCGCGACACCTACTATTCTGGGAGAGATTAAGCGCCACTTCCGCGACAAGGGCTGGAGCGTGCGCGTGCCGCGTCGTCTACAGGAGCTCTCGGCCAAGGTTAACCAAGCCACCGATAAGCTCACCAACGAGCTGCAGCGTTCTCCTAAGGTTGAGGAAATCGCTGAATATCTGGACGTGACCGTCGACGAGGTGCTCGAAGCTATGGAATCGTCCTCGGCCTACACCTCGGTACCCATCGAGGCCCCCGGTGCGTCCGATTCCGACGATGCGCCTTCGATTCTCGATCGCTACGCCGACGACGACAACGAGCTCGACTTTACCGATGACCGTCTGGTGATTGAGGAGGCCATTCGCGATTTCTCCCCGCGCGAGTGCGAGGTGATCGAGCTGCGCTTTGTGAAGGACATGACCCAGATCGAGATCGCTAAGAAGCTGGGCATCTCCCAGGTGCAGGTTTCGCGTCTGCTGCGCCGTACGCTTAAGAAGATTCAGGACAAGATTGACCCCGACGGAGTAATGGTTCGTTCATGAGTGAACACCCCCAACAAACCGATCGCGTGCTGCGCGACACCCGCATTCTGACGCTGCGCATTTGGGCCGTCGTCGGCTGCATCGTGATCGCTGCCGTCATCTTTAACCTCATGGGGATTCTGGCGCCGGTTATTGAGTTTTTGGCCGTCGGCTCCATTATTGCCTTTGTAATGTCGCCGATTACCAACTGGCTTGAGCATCATGGGGTGGGCCGCGGCATCGGCTCGCTCATCGCGCTCATTGTAGTCGTAGCCGTGCTCGTCGGTGTCGTCTGTATCCTGTCGCCGATTCTCTTTGGCCAGATCATGGAAGTCCTGAGCCGCCTGCCTGAGCAGCTACGTGTTGCGGGCAGCGACCTTAATGAGATGATCTCGCGCGCCAAGACGCTCAACAACACGCCGGTCAAGGAGTACCTGGACGATAACCTTTCTTCGCTCGTTACGGTGGCGTCCAAATATGTCTCACAGATTGCCGCCGAGCTCGGCCGCGGCGTGTTCCCGCTTATCACCAACACGGCCTCACAGCTGTTCGTGATCTTTTTGGGTCTGGTGCTTGCCTATTGGCTTGCCTGCGATTATCCCCGTATTCACCACGAGGTCTGCACCATCATCGGTCAGGAAAAGGAAACCTCGTACCGCTTTATGGTCGCGATTCTTTCGCGCTCAGTCGGCGGTTACATGCGTGGCATGGTTGTGACGTCCATCTGCGGTGGCATCCTTGCCTTTATCGGCTTTACGATCATCGGGCATCCGTATGCGGCGCTCATGGCCATCTTTACCGGCATCATGCACTTGGTCCCGGTTGTCGGTCCCTGGGTGAGCGCGGCGATTGCCACGGTGCTCGGGTTTATGTTTAGCCCGATGCTGGCGTTGTGGACCTTGGTTGTGACCATGGTGGCACAAAATGTCACCGATAACGTCATTTCGCCTAAGGTCATGCAGAGCTCGGTACAGGTGCATCCCATCATGAGCCTCACGGCCCTGGTTATTGGCTCGGCGCTTATGGGCCCCATCGGCATGGTTATCGCCATCCCGCTGTGCGCGGCCCTCAAGGGTATCTTTGTGTACTACTTCGAAAACGAGACCGGCCGCCAGCTCGTGGCCTACGAAGGCGCCGTTTTTAAGGGTACGCCGTATCGTGATGCCGAGGGTAACCCGGTCGCCGCCTATGATGCGCTTGGCGACGACACGTTCATCTATGAGTCCGAGCTCATCGGCAATGAGACCGCGCCTGAGGCCAAGGCCATGCCCAAGCCCGAGCTCGATAATTCCTGGATCAAGCTCTCGGGTCTTCAGCCCGACGCGACGGGCTTTTTCAAGAACCCCTTCGCCAAGGACGACAATTCCAATACGGACGATGACACCAAAACCGGCATCGACGGCTCCATGGATGATTCGGATTCCTAAGAGGCCCTGTTAGAATAGGCCCTGTTAGCGTTTTTTGATGTTGTAAAAGACAAGAAACACGAGCAAAGCGATTGATAAGGGGCCGGCTACATAGAAATAGAGAACGTCAATTGCGCGTAGAGGGCAATAGGCCTTATCGCCGGACATTACTGCATATAATACGTAGCCAAATGCTGGTTGGTTTGAATACCAGTGGGAGAAGGCCAAGAGCGCTAAAAGTGCTACAACCAGAAGTGCATTCAGGATAAATCGTTTGGTATTCATCGGCCGCTCCTTCCGGATGATTCTTATATAGTATTATAGTATTATCATATTAAAAAAACAGTTAATCCTAAGACTAACTGCTTTGTGTGTATGGATATAAAATTGTCAAACTGAAATTTTGTTATTTCATTTTTTCTTGACATTCGCTACATTCTTTATCGTGAATAGAAATAATGCCACCGCATTTAGGACAAGTATATTTTATTTTCTGCTGTTCCATGAAATGTTCCAAACCATGTCCTTGAACAAAACGGCTATTTTCTATAAGACTTGCTTGATACCGTTTATTATAGCTTTTTTCAAGATTTTTAATCAACTTACATGGATATTCAGCACATTCAAAACAATAGGATAACGATTTTCCATTGATGCAATCCTTTATTTTGCATTTACGACAATGTTCTGGTTTCCCTTTATCACTATTCAAGCACCCAGAACAAGGTTTTTTATTGTAACAGTGCTTATAACAAACCTTACAATTCATTCCGCATGGGGCAAACATGCTTATATCAATTTTTTCTTTTGACATTTTCATAGTTGTTTACTCCTTTCAACAAATTCGGATTTGAATTCCTCAAAATCATAGGCATTCGCCGCTGATTATAGGGCGTTAATGAAGTCCTCTGAAACCGCCCCAAACAAAGGATTTTTCGCAATCTGCTCACCGAATCCCTTTATTAAATGTTACACCGTTTCTACAACGCCCGCGCAGCTCATAAGGGCAAAAGCAAGGGCAAGAAAAACCCATAACAGGATATAACAAGGTGTGGCAATCGGGAGCCTGTGACATACCTTGCCGACATCAACGAACAGGCAGCGGAACAAATGCTCCTGCTGACAGAGCAAATGGCCGAACGTGAGGGGGTCACCGAACAGCTCAAAGCGCAGGATCAGATGCAATGGGTGCAGCGGATGAATAACATCCGTGACAGGGCAACAGAGATCGTTAATCATGATCTGACCTACATATAAGGTAAAGGTATCGGGCGGCGGGGAGCAATCCCCGCCACTCTTATCTCTTTTGACAAATAATTGTACGGCTTATTCAGAAGTAGATATAGGTAGGAGTATATTCTCCGCCCAAATTTGCAATCAGCTTTGCTTTGGAGTGTAGCCAGAAAAAATGTGTTGCTTTGTTGTTTGAACAACATACAATCCTTCTAAGTATGTTTATAATAAATACAGAAAAATACAAAGGAGGTCTATCACTATGGCAAAGAAGCTTGATTTGAATAAAACTGTCTATGAATTGACACAGGAATACCCTGAGCTGATCGAGATCATGGCAGGGCTCGGTTTTACCGAGATCATTAAAAAGCCCATGCTGCACTCCGTCGGCAAGATCATGACGATTCCCAAAGGCGCGAAGATGAAGAATATCTCTATGATGGATGTCGTGACAACCTTGATGGGCAAAGGCTTCGAGCTTGTCGGTGAGATGCCGGACATGTCTTCTGCGCCGCAGGCTGGTGCGGAGAAAACAAATGTGAACAATCCTCCCGCAAGCCGCACCGAACAGCTCAAGACCTATCTGAAAAGGCTGGGCGAAGGCGAAAAACTGGAGACTGTACGGGCGGACTTCGTCCGTGAGTTTAGCGACGTCGAGGCATCGGAGATCATGCAGGCGGAACAGGAGCTCATGAAAGAGGGAACACCGCTTTCTGAAGTGCAGAGGCTCTGCGACGTCCACTCCGCCCTGTTCCATGGCGCGACAACCGAGGAGAAAATAGCCAATGCAGAAAAGGAAGTCGAAGCCTCCCTCCTGCGAAAAAAGGCGCATGAGGAGCTGGCGAAGAGAGACTCCTTCCCCAAAAAGGACTACACGGATAAGAACGCCCGCGCCGCCGAACTGGAGGCAATAGCCGGGCATCCTCTGTACACGCTGACAAAAGAAAACGACGCGCTTACTGATTTGCTTGCCAGATTTAAGGAGGGCAAGGATGAATCGCTTATCCCGGCGATTCGTGATCTTTCGATCCATTATGCCAAAAAGGGCGATATGCTCTATCCCCTGCTGAAGGTGAAATACGGCGTCTCCGG
>URUI01000059.1 GCA_900551015.1 uncultured Collinsella sp. | reverse complement strand
TCAGCTGGCTTCCGCACAGCAGCAGGTTGTGGTGGCCCAGCAGCAGGCGGCTGAGGCTGCGCCGTACAACGCAAACCTCGCCAGCATGCCTATCATCTCCGGTGTCGCGGACATCGATCTCGATGACCTCGATGAGCCTGCAGCCATCACCGCATCGATTGATGCCCAAGATCGCATCGACACCGGCGACCTTCCGGACGCTTCGCTCGAGGTTGATGTCCCTATGGCCGATTACTCAGGCCACGAGGACATGTGGGCCGCCGCCACCGCGATTCTGGATGAGATTGACGAGCCTGCTCCTGTTGCAGCCCCCGCTCCCGTCACTGCCCCTCAGCCTGCTGCCCCCGCCTATGTTGGCCGTCACAGCGCTGTGTTCCCCGAGGATACTGCCCGCATCTCGCGTGAGAGCATCGAGCGAGCCGAGGCTATTGCCGCCGGCATTATGGAAAATCGTCGTCACGAGCGCGTCAATCAGATCCTCGAGGAAGAGATCGAGCGCCTGCAGTCCTCTACCGCCAAGCGTACGGGCCGTGCCTATCTGAGCGTTATCGAGGGCGGTACCGCCAGCTTCGCGCCGCTCCGCGCGGAGGCATAACTTCTGCATGGTTAAGATCAATCGAAAATGGGCGGTCGTGACCTGCCTGATGGCGCTCTTGATCTGGGGCAATTCGCTGGTTCCCGGCTCGGGGTCGGGCTCGCTGAGCCTAACAGTCATGGAAGCTATCCGCGGTTTCCTGCACGGCGTGGGACTTCCATATGCATGGGTGACCAATTTTGTTGTTCGCAAGTGCGCGCATTTTACCGAGTATATGGTGCTCGGTATCTTGGCAACGCACGCCTTTGATTTTGAGGGCCGGCGCACCTTTGACGTGCTGCTGCCCACGGCGGTGTTCCTGCTGCTGATTCCCTCGATCGACGAGACGATTCAGCTCTTTGTGCCGGGACGCGCCGGCATGATCACCGATGTGATGATCGACTGCTGTGGTGCGGCAACGGGCGTTGTGCTCCGATATCTCTTACGGCCGCTGATGCGCGCCAAAAAAGCCGCCTAGGACGTATTGTTTGGTCCTAGGCGGCCTTTTTTATTTGAGGGCTTATATGAGGCGTGGTGGCGTCGTTCCGTAGGTCGGATTTGCCGGGCGCGCCACGCCCTGTGGGTGCGTCTGCTACTGAAGCGCCTGAGCGCCCAGGGCCAAGCAGCCCATAATGCCCTGTTTGCCCTCGAGGCTGTTGTTGACGATATAGCTATCAATGTCGGCCATCTCGGGCGTGACGATGTAGCCGTTGAGCATCTCGGCGCACTTCTTGCGCGCGAGCGGCACGATGGGGGTGTGGTCGGCCACGCCGCCACCGATGACGATCTTTTGCGGTGCGTAGCACAGGATGTAGGTCATGAGCGCCTGCGCCAGATAGCCGGCGAGCAGGTCCATGGCCTCCGGGTCATCGGCCATCTCTCCGGCGCTCTTGCCACCCCAGCGCTTTTTGACGCCGGGACCGGCGATGAGGCCCTCGAGGCAGTTGTCGTGGAAGGGGCAGCCGCTGTGCTCGCCGATGGTGTCGCGCGGGTCGCGCGTGACCAGGATGTGGCCGGCCTCGGGATGCATCATGCCGTGCACGAGCTTACCGCCCGAGAGCACGCCGGCGCCCACGCCGGTACCGATGGTCAGATACACCACGTCAGTGAGGCCCTGGGCGCAACCAAAGGTGACCTCGCCCAGGCAGGCGACGTTGACGTCGGTGTCGTAGCCGCAGGGAATATTGAGCTCGTTTTGGATGGTGCCCAGCAGGTCAAAGTAGCGCCATGCCGTTTTGGGCGTCTCCAGGATCTTGCCGTATTGGGACGAGGCAGGGTTGACTGCGGTGGGGCCAAAGGCGCCGATGCCCAGCGCGGCGATGTCCTTGTCGGCAAACCATGCGTTGACGGCCTCAACGGTCTCCTGCGGGGTCGTGGTCGCAATCTGCTCGCGTTCCAGGACCGTGCCGTCTGCATAGCCCGTGGCGCAGACCATCTTGGTGCCGCCGGCCTCGAGCGCTCCGATAAGCTGCTGCTCTGCCATAGTATTCCTCTCTGGACGAGTTGCTCCGTGACTAAAGTATAGCGCTCTAAAAAATAAATGAGGTCGCTATAAAAAGAAACCTCATGGCCCAACGGGTTCACGAGGTTTCTTTAGTGCCTTTAGTTACTGACCGTCCTTACCCGCGCGGGTTGATTTTATCACGTAGCGACTTGAGGTTCTCAAGCGCAGCGTTGAGCGTCTCGTCTCGCTTGGCAAAGTGGAAACGAATCAGATGGTTGACGGGCTCGCGGAAGAAGCTCGATCCGGGAACAGCGCCCACGCCCACCTTGGAGGCCAGGTCCTCGCAGAAGTCGAGGTCGCTGTCATAGCCAAACTCCGAGATATCCATCATCACGTAGTAGGCGCCCTGCGGCACGTTGTGCTCAAGACCGATGCTATCGAGCCCCTGACAGAATAGGTCGCGCTTGGCGGTGTAGAGGTCGAGGACCTCCTGGTAATAGCTGTCGTCGAATTTGAGGGCGGTGACGACAGCTTCCTGCAGGGGAGCGGCAGCACCCACGGTGAGGAAGTCGTGGACCTTTTTAATGCGCTCGGTGATCTGGGCCGGGGCGATGGTGCAGCCCAGACGCCAGCCGGTGATGGAGTACGTCTTAGACAGCGAACTGCAGCTGATGGTTCGATCGAACATGCCGGGCAGCGTGGCCATATAGACGTGCTCGTGGGGCGCGTAGACGATGTGCTCGTATACCTCGTCGGTAATGCAGTAGGCGTCGTACTTTTTGCAGAGGTCGGCGATTAAGGTGAGCTCCTCGCGCGTAAAGACCTTGCCGCAGGGGTTGGAAGGGTTGCACAGGACGATGGCCTTGGGATCGTTGTCGCGGAAGGCCGCCTCGAGTGTCTCGCGGTCAAAGTCGAACGCAGGTGGGTTAAGCGGCACGTAGATGGGCTCGGCACCCGAGAGGATCGTGTCGGCGCCGTAGTTCTCGTAGAATGGCGAGAAGATGACGACCTTGTCGCCGGGGTTTGTGACCGTCATCATGGCGGCCATCATGGCCTCGGTGGAGCCGCAGGTGACCACGATGTTCTCGTTGGGGTTGATCGGCATGCCCATAAAGTGCTCCTGCTTGGCGGCAAGCGCCTCACGCATGGCCTGGGAGCCCCAGGTGATGGAGTACTGGTGATAGAGCGGCTTGGGGTCGCTGGCGATGGCGCTCAGGCTGTTGAGCAGCTGCGCCGGGGGATCGAAGTCGGGGAAGCCCTGCGACAGGTTGACGGCGCCATACTTATTGGAGATGCGCGTCATGCGGCGGATGACCGAATCGGTAAACGTTGCCGTACGGTTGGAGAGTTCTTTCATGCTTGTCCTTTCGAGCATTTGCAGTGGGGCAAGTTTACTCCTATGAAACCGGTGGGAATTGCTCGAAATGGTCTCGAAAAACTCTTTTCAAAATTCTTGAAAATTGGGGCTTGCATCGCGTGGCGTTCCTTGCAATAATAGTCGAGCGCGAAGCGCACAGGACACGGTGGGTGTAGCTCAGTTGGCTAGAGCGACGGGTTGTGGTCCCGTAGGTCGAGGGTTCGAGTCCCTTTACCCACCCCAGTTCTTGCTTCGTGTTGATATCGGGTCGTTAGCTCAGTTGGTAGAGCAGGGGACTCTTAATCCCAAGGTCCAGGGTTCGACCCCCTGACGGCCCACCAAAGCATGTTAAGACGGTCAGCAAAAGTTGGCCGTCTTTTTTGTTGACCTTTCATGGGGCCGAACCCGAAAGGGCGCGGAGCTGAGAAAACGCGCAAGCGTTTGCCAGCGCAGCGCGCAAGGCGCCTTGGCGCCGCAGCGGCCGCCTGCGCAGCAGGCTGACCCCCTGACGGCCCACCCAAAGTATGTTAAAGCGACTGGCTTAGGCTGGTCGCTTTTTTGTTGACCTCGCATGGGGTCGAACCCGTAAGGGCACAGACGCTTTACAAGTCGAGCCTGCCCTGGGGGTCGGTGAATCCGTCTGTACCCTCCTTGAGCTTTTTCTCGTCTGCTTTCACGCGACGTTCGAGCTTCTTTGTATCTTCGGCAGGCGGTAGGTTCTCGGGTACAATTCCGCGGTCGATGAGGCTGCCACGCACGCTTGTGTTGTTCTCGACGTGCTCTTGCTTGATCTGGTCCAGACCGTACAGGTCGTGTTCCTCGGCGTTGAAGGCCGTCATCGAGTTCGTAAGGTCCTTTGCTTTGATGAGAACATCGGCTAGCCTGTCCGCCAATGCCGAGCTCTTGGATACGCCGAGCTGTTGCTTCATTTCCGCCGTGCTTCTGCCGCCGAATAACGCTTCATCGCCCTTCGACTTGATGATTGCGAATCCTTTGGAGTCCACGCCGCGTTTGAACGCAATACCCGAGAGCTGTTTCTCTGAATCAGATAGCGAGTGGCGCGCCTGCAAGCGCTGAATCTCTGCGAAGCGCTGCTCTATGAGCTCTTGGCGGCGCGTCTGCACGGCGAAGTACGCCTGTGCGAGCGCGATTTCTTGCTTGTTTGAATCTCCGTTCTGGGCGATTAAATAGCATGCATAGCGCGTAAGTTTGTAGTCTTTAACCGCGCGAGCGGCGACACCGGCAGTTACCATTTTCGTGGTGTCACGAAAATGGGAATCAACTGGAGTTTTGTTTGTTTCGCACGAGACTTTTGCCCTCTTAACAACTTCGGCGAAGTTCTCCCATCGAGTGTACCCCATGGGTTCCATTAAATCGCGTGCGAGCCAATACTCAACGCCGTCTTCCACATTGGCATAGCTATCAAGTTTGACACGCCACTTCTCGATATCTCTACTGTCCATATCTCCTCCTCGCTGGCCTATTGTCTATGCGGGCTTTGCCCGCTCTGTATTCAGAATTAGGATACGCTGCCGTGCGGACACGAATGGGCCCCGTGCCACTTCGAGTTCACGGGGCCCATAGATATCGATTAGTTGTGTTTTGCTTTAGATAGGTGTCCAGTTTAATTCGCTCGGCAGTGCGATCCGAGACTTTCGGTCCGCTTGTGCATGGCTTTGACCATCTCCGTTGCCAGCTGATTCTGCGATTGCAGGCGGGCGAGGGCTGCGATCTCGCTGTCATTGGCATGCGGCTTGCTCAGCGCCGTTGCCTCGTCTTTCAGGCTTTCAAGCTGTTGCAGGGCCTTGGATAGACCTGCTTCGGTCCTGTTGATCATGCAATAGGTGCTCATCGTGTGCTTAAGGCTGTGTGTCAGGCGTTCGGCATCTGTTGTGGCAATGCCATACTGAGGGAGGGCGATATCCATCGGAGCGGCCGCCTCGGGAGCGTCCAGCGCTGCTCGAGCTGCCGATGCGCCCGCGATGCGCCCGAATACGATGCCATTGGCACTCGACAAGCCGCCGATGCGGTCGGCGCCGTGCATGCCGCCTGTCGCCTCGCCGCAAGCGTAGAGGCCCTCAACGCCCGTTTGCGCGGTCTTATCGATCTTGATGCCGCCGTTAGCGGCGTGGGCATACATCGCCACGCGCATCTCGTCGGTCGGCGCGATGCCGTGCTCGTCTTGTAGCCAGGTGGCAAAGGTCTGCACAAACTCGGGGACGTCCTCGCGGGGGAAGTCGTAGTGGAGCGCCAGGCCTTCGGCTCCCGCTTGGTCGATGGCTAGGTCGATAGCGCGAGAATCCAGACGCGAAGTGAAGGGACCATATCCGGAGCGTTGCTCGAGCAGATCGTCGAGCTTATCGTCGGCGATATCGACCGGCTGGTCGAACTTGACGTAGCGCCAGGTCTTCTCGTTAAAAACAAGGTTTCGCTTGGGCTCTATAAAGCCGGGCATCATCTGCATGAACTCTATATTAGTAAGGGACGCACCGTGCGCCAGCGCGATAGCCTGTGATGAGCTGAGCACGTCGGCGGAAGTGAGGCTGCGCTCGAACAGGCCACCCGTGCCGCCCGCAGCGATGATAGTGGCCTTGACTGCCATAGGCACGAGACGCTCGTTTGTCCGGTCGTAGAGCGTGGCGCCGACAATCTTTCCGTCCGTATCTTCAACAAGGTCGATAAGCTCATGCCGGGGGAGCAGGCGAATGCCGAGCGACTCGATCCGGGTCGTCAGAGCGTCCTCAAGGGGCTTGCGGGTGAGGCCGCGCCACATGCGCGTCTTGTGGTCAAAGCAGGGGATAAACTGCTTTTGCTGAGCGCTTTCGACGCTTTGCGGACGCTGAAGCTCAACGCCCAAGTCTTGCTCGAGCCATTCAATTGCCTGGGGAATGCCGTGGACGAACGTCTGGACGAGTTCAGGGTCGGCAACGCCGCCGCCGACGGCCTGGATGGTGTCGATAAGGTTCTGTTCGTCGCCTTCGTCGACGGGACCAATAAGGCCGAGGCCCCAGGTGCCCGGGAAGAAGCTCGATCCACTCATAGTCTTGCCGGCGCTTGCCACAGCGACGGTTGCGCCCGTGCGTGCCGCTTCGATGGCGGCGCAAAGGCCCGCAATGCCAGATCCAATTACCAGTACATCAGTCGATTCCATCGGATTCCTTTCTCGTCCGGCGCATTGTCGCATGGGTGATCGGCAATGGGGCCGCAAAGACTCGGCAAATCGGTAAAGGGCAAATATGGCAGGTGGGCGTCATGGACGTTCTGACGCTCCGTCTCATCACATCTCGTATTTCGCCCCAACTGATATACCGGCATTAGCTGCCCTGCGACAGCGTAAACAAAAAGAGCCGCTACCCCGAAAGGTAGCGGCTCCAAAGCTCAACTATGTGAGCATCGCGCGGGCGCGACTAGGCCTTGAGGGCCTCCTCGACGGCGACAGCGCAGGCGACGGTGGCACCGACCATGGGGTTATTGCCCATGCCGATGAGACCCATCATGTCGACGTGCGCAGGCACGGAGGAAGAACCGGCGAACTGGGCGTCGGAGTGCATGCGGCCCATGGTGTCGGTCATGCCGTAAGAGGCAGGGCCGGCGCCCATGTTGTCCGGGTGCAGGGTACGGCCAGTGCCGCCACCAGAAGCGACGGAGAAGTACTTCTTGCCAGCCTCGAGGCGCTCCTTCTTGTACGTGCCAGCGACGGGGTGCTGGAAGCGCGTGGGGTTGGTGGAGTTACCGGTGATCGAGATGTCGACGTTCTCGTGCCACATGATGGCAACGCCCTCGCGGACGTCATCGGAACCGTAGCAGTTAACGGCAGCGCGGGGACCATCGGAGTAGGGGATGGTCTCGACGACCTTGAGTTCGCCCGTGTAGTAGTCGAACTGGGTCTTCACGTAGGTGAAGCCGTTGATGCGGGCGATGATCTGAGCGGCGTCCTTGCCCAGACCGTTGAGGATAACGCGCAGCGGCTTCTTGCGAGCCTTGTTGGCGTTCAGAGCCAGGCCGATAGCGCCCTCAGCGGCAGCGAAGGACTCGTGGCCAGCCAGGAAGGCGAAGCACTCGGTGTCGTCGGAGAGCAGCATAGCGCCCAGGTTGCCGTGGCCCAGACCGACCTTGCGGTCCTCGGCGACGGAGCCGGGAACGGTGAAGGCCTGGATGCCCTCGCCGATGATGGCGGCAGCCTCAGAAGCGGTCTTGGCGCCACGCTTGACAGCGAGAGCGCAACCGAGGGTGTAGGCCCACTCGGCGTTCTGGAAGGCGATGGACTGGGTGTTGTTGACGATCTCACGCGGGTTGAAGCCCTTGTCGGTGCAGATCTGCAGAGCTTCCTCGAGGGAGGCGATGCCGTTGTCGGCGAGGCACTTGTTGATCTTGTCAGCGCGGCGCTCGTAACCTTCGAACGTAACAGTCATAGTTATTTCCCTCCCTTTCTACTCGTGAACCGGGAACACGCTGGCGACGGAGTGAGTCTCCTCGTCGGTGCGCGGGTCGATGTACTTGGCAGCGTTCTCCCACTGACCATAGTGGCCCATAGCGCCAGCGATGGCCTCCTCGGGGGTCTTGCCGGCCTTGACGGCGTCGGTGAACTTGCCGAGGTTCAGGAACTCGAATGCGATGATCTCGTTCTTGTCGTTGAGAGCCATGCGGGTGACGTAGCCCTGAGCGAGCTCGAGGTAACGAGCGCCCTTGGCCTTGGTGCCGAACATGGTGCCGACCTGAGAGCGAAGGCCCTTGCCGAGGTCGTCGAGGGAGGCGCCCACGGGCAGGCCGCCCTCGGAGAACGCGGTCTGGCTGCGGCCGTAAACGATCTGCAGGAAGATCTCGCGCATAGCAACGTTGATGGCGTCGCAGACGAGGTCGGTGTTGAGGGCCTCGAGGATGGTCTTACCGGGAAGGATCTCGGAAGCCATGGCGGCAGAGTGGGTCATGCCCGAGCAGCCGATGGTCTCAACGAGGGCCTCCTCGATGATGCCGTCCTTGACGTTCAGCGTGAGCTTGCAGGCGCCCTGCTGAGGTGCGCACCAACCCACACCGTGCGTAAGACCGGAGATGTCGGAAATCTCCTTAGCCTGGACCCACTTGCCCTCCTCGGGGATGGGTGCGGGGCCGTGGTATGCACCCTTGGCAACGGGGCACATGTTCTCCACTTCCTGTGAGTACTGCATGCCTCTCCTCTCTATCGTGTTGGCGTCCCGTCTGGGGGTCGTGGCTGGCGATTGCCGGGCGACCCTTCGAAAGGGACATGACATGCAGCCCCTATAATACCGCGAAATGCACGGAATATTCGGCGAACGGCTCAGTTTTCGTAGCGAGAAGTCCGGAAGTTTTAATTGAAACGGTTTAACTCTATGTCCTGTGGTCGTGAACTTCCGTAGAGAGGGTTCGTCTTGGGCAAGCTTTTGGTCAGCTCTTGTAAGCGTTGCAGGGGCTGGCCTGTTGCAACGGTGCCGTTCGCCGCCTATTTACTGCCTTTGGCCGCGCGAGTCTATTGTTTTGCGTGGATGTTTTGATGGCACGCTTCAATCGTGCTGTATTGGATGGCAAGCAGATCCCGGCGAAGGGAGCGCCATGCAGCGCGTTTGGAGAACGGTTACCGGCTTTTACCATGTCTGTGCCCGCGGTGCGGGCAAGCGGCTCATCTTTGAGGGCGATGACGATCGGTGGGAGTTTTTGGAACTGATGCGCGACTGCTGCCGCGAGGCGGGCGTGACGGTTATCGCCTGGTGCCTTATGGGCAATCACGTGCATCTTGTGCTTTCAGATTACGAGGACGCGATGAGCGCGGCGATGCACCGGCTGCTTTTGACGTACGCGCGGCGGTTCAATAAACGCACGGGGCGCACAGGCCATCTGTTCCAGAACCGTTTTGACCGGCGCTCGCTCGATACCGACTGGCAGGTGATGGAGGCTATTCGCTCCGTACACGCCGATCAACAGGAGGCGGGCGTTGGCCTAATCGAGCGTTATCCCTGGAGCAGCTTTGCAGAGCATTTGCGCGCTTACGACGGTGACGCGGCTGATGTCGCGAGGGGATTTTCTGATCCTTCTTGCGTGCTTGAGCTCTTTGGTTCTGCCGAGGGCTTTATTGCCTATTCACTTTCGACGCCCGACGGCGGCGAGCCAGCGCTGGGCGATATGAAAGAGACGGAGTGGGAACGCCACGCCTTTGCCGGCAAGATGGCGAGGGAACTCGGGGTTCCGCTTCGCGGGGTTAAAGCCGCACCGCCGGCGCAGCGCGATACCGTTATTTTTGGATTGCACGATGCCGGTTTCACGGTGCGCCAGATTGAGCGCTATACCGGGATTGGCAAAAGTACCGTCTCTCGTATTGTGCGTGCCCGCGCGCGGACGGCGATGCGGACTGGCGGAAACGTGATGTAGGGTCGCCTGTGCACCGCAGATGGGGTCGTCCATACGCCGCAACAAGCGTTCAAAAGCTTGGTGCGGCAACTGCACTTCTTAATATGCATAGAACAATCGCCATCTTGCATAAAATAAGGGCTCAGTCCGGGTTTGCCCGTGCCTACCCCCATCTGCGCCGTGCAAAAAAATAGAGTTTTCAGCATCGCGGTACTGCCACTACCGTCGCAATTTTGCAACATACGGGCCCCGAAGCTATTTATGCCTGCCGATGCGCTCCCGAAGCTCATGTTTGCGCCCCTGAGACCACGATGCTTGTTCTAAAACGCACTATATATGCGCCTGGAGACGTTGATTAACGCTTTCGATGCGTATACACACAGCTTGGCGTGCTGAATACTCGCAAAAATGCACGCCGCTCCCTATGGGACCCGTCTGCAGCAGGCGCGAAGCGAATCGGAGCCCAGCTGGATGGGGCATGGGACGATGCTAGGCGTGCTCGTGGCCCTGCCGCAGGCCTTTGGTGCTGTGGAAAACGCCCGTGTTCGCGTCTGGCTGTGTGGTAAATGACAGACGGGGTGCCGGACGCGCGGACTTTGTGCGTTCGCGCTCATTAGAAAAAACAGAGCCGCCCGTATCGGGCGGCTCGGCAATCAAAAACCTTGGATTCGGGGCATACGCTACTGGTTTGCTTGCCCCTCGAGCATGCCGTCGAGGGTGCGCCAGGCGAGCTCGGCGCATTTGACGCGGGCGGGCATGTGCGAGATGTCCTGGAGCTGGGCGGCCTCGTCCAGGTCTTCCAAGTCCTCCTCGGAGAGCTGCTCGCCGCGGATCATGGCGAGGAAGAGCTCTGCCAAGCGGCGAGCTTCCTCGACGGTCTCGCCGGTGATGAGGTCGGCCATGATGTCGGCGCTGGCCTGGCTAATGGCGCAGCCGTGGCCGGTAAAGGACGCCTCCTCGATCACGTCGTTCTCAACGCGCAGCTGCAAGGTGAGCTCGTCGCCGCAGCTGGGGTTGATGCCGTCGTGCTCGTGCGTGGGGGCATCCATCTCGTACTTGTAGTCGGGGTGCGAGTTGTGCTCCATAAACGTGGTGGAGGTGTAGAGGTTACCCATTGAACGTGCTCCAAACGTGATGCAGGCCGGCGATGAACTTGTCGATATCGGCCTTGTCGTTGTAGAAGGCCACGCTGGCGCGGCAGCAGGCAAGGTTCTCGACGCCCAGCCAGGTGAGCAACGGCTGCGCGCAGTGGTGACCGGCGCGGATGCACACTCCGTCCATGTCCATGATGCTCGCGACATCGTGCGGGTGGATGCCCTTGACGTTAAAGCTCACGACGCCGCGGTGGTTGTCCCAGTAGATGGAGCCGATGATCTGGACAAAGTCGAGCTGCATAAGCTCGCCCATCAGGTAGTGGACGAGTGCCTGCTCGCGTGCCTGGATGTTCTCGTAACCCACCGTGTTGACCAGGTAGTCGAGTGCCGCACCCGCGGCGAAGATGCCGGCGGCGTCCTGCGTACCCGCCTCGAACTTCTCGGGGACGGGAGCCCAGACAGCGTCCTGCTCGGTGACCGAATCGATCATCTCGCCGCCGGTGAGCATGGGCGGCATGGCGTTGAGCAGGTCCATCTTGCCCCACAGCACGCCGATGCCCATGGGGCCCATGGCCTTGTGCGCGCTAAAGGCAAAGAAGTCGGCGCCCAGGTCGGTCACATCGACCGGCATGTGCGGCAGCGACTGCGCGCCGTCGACGACCAGGTAGCCGCCGTACTTGTGCACGAGCTTGCCAAGGTTCTTGACCGGGTTCTCGACGCCCAGCACGTTGGAGACCTGTCCCACGGCCAGGATCTTGGTCTTGGGACCCACCTTGGCAAGAACCTCCTCGGTGGTGAGCTGGCCGGTCTTGGTGGGGTAGAGGTAGACGAGCTTGGCGCCGGTCTCGCGGCAGACCTGCTGCCACGGAATCAGATTGGAGTGGTGCTCCATGATGGTGATGACGACCTCGTCACCCGGTTCGAGCACTGTGGGCGCAAAGCTCTTGGCGACCAGGTTGAGCGATTCGCTCGTGTTGCGGGTGAAGACGACCTCGTTGGCGTTGGGGGCGCCGATGAGGTCGGCGATCTGCTGGCGCACCTTCGCGATAGCCTCGGTGGCCTCGACGGACAGCGAGTACAGGCCGCGCAGGGGGTTGGCGTTCATGCGCTGATAGAAGTTGCGCTCGGCGTCGAGCACACAGGCAGGGCGTTGCGCGGTGGCGGCGCTATCGAGAAAGGCGATCTCGGGGTGCTGCTGGAACAGCGGGAACTGGCCCTTGTAGGGGTTGGTCTCGATGTCCACGGTGGGCCAGCCGCGCGAAGCCTCGTCGCTGGCGTCGAGCTCCATGGGCTCGGGGGCAGTGCAGGTATCGCATTTAACGTGCTCGGTGTCGATCATGCGAGCTCCTCTTCAAAGTTGTCGATCAGGTTGTTGCCCAGGCGGACGACGGCGGCGCGGGTGCGCTCGTCGGTGGCGGAAAGCGTGGCGTCCTCCAGCTTGGCGCGGATGAACAGGTCCTCGGCGGCGTTTTGGTCAAGACCGCGGCAGGCGAGATAGAACAGCTGCTCGTCGCGGACGTGGCCGATGGTGGCACCGTGGTTGCCGGCGACGTCGTCCTCGTCGCACAGGATGACGGGGACGGTCTTGTTGTCGACGCCCTTGTTGGCCAAAAGCACCGTCTCGCGCTCGGTGCCGGTTGCACCCTTGCAGCCGTGCACGAGGTCGATGGTGCCGCGATAGACCTTCTTTGACGTGCCGGTCAGTACGCCGTTGGCGTCGATCTCGCACTCGGTTTTGCGACCGCGGTGGCGCAGCTCGTAGTTAAAGTCGCGCACCTGCTCGCGGGCGCCCAGGTAGTCAGTATCGATGGTGACCTTGGCGGTATCGCCCAGCAGGTCGCCGGCAAGGCCGGTGGCGCTGGCGCCGGCACCCAGGACGGTGTGCTGCACGTTGACGCGCGCACCCTCGTCCAGGAACAGGCCGGTGTCGTCGAGCGCGATCCAGCTATCGTCGAGCGTCTGCGTGCAGGTCACGTTGACGATGGCGTACTCGTGGGAGCACACGCGTAGCACGGAGCCCACGACACCCTCGCCGGCAACGGGGGAGTCCAGGGCAATATGCAGGTCGAGCGTTGCCTGCGGGCGGGCGACGACGTCGATGGCGACGATGGCCGCAGCGGCATCGACACCGCTCGCGCGCACGGTAACCGTGGCGTGCTTGTATGCGGGCACATCGATGACGATGCGCTTGGTGGCGTGGTCGGCCAAGTAGGCGTAGGCAGCCTCGCCCATGCCGGTTTCGAAGGCCTCGGCAGGGGAGAGCTCCTCCTCGAGCTTGATGGCGCCGGCCTGGTAGACAGAGGTAGCGGGCACGTCGAGCTCGGTCTCGGGCGTGATGCGGGCACGGTCGGCAGCGTCGCCGGGGGCGGAGGCGCG
>URUI01000058.1 GCA_900551015.1 uncultured Collinsella sp. | reverse complement strand
GGGCCGCAGGGCATGGGGATGATCCTGCGTCCCCGCGCGGGCGCCCCCGGTTACCCAACCTCTTCGATAGGAGCTTTTCCCACATGGCAGACATCGCATTCGAGAAGGACCTCTCCGTCGCCGAGACCGGCATCGAGGGCCTGAAGGTCGTCGACCTCGCCGTCCACGGCGACTCGCGCGGCTGGTTCAAGGAGAACTGGCAGCGCGCCAAGATGACCGCCCTGGGCATCCCGGACCTCAGGGTCGTCCAGAACAACATCTCCTACAACGACAGCCGCGGCGTCACCCGCGGCATCCACGCCGAGCCCTGGGACAAGTTCATCTCGGTGGCCCGAGGCTCGGTCTTCGGCGCCTGGGTCGACCTGCGCGAGGGCAGCGCCACCTACGGGAAGGTGTTCACCTGCACGCTCGACCCGAGTAAGGCCATCTACGTCCCGCGCGGCGTGGGCAACTCCTTCCAGGCCCTGGAGGACGGCACCGCCTACACCTACCTGGTGGACGCCCACTGGTCCCTCGAGCTGAAGAGGACCTACACCTTCGTGAACCTCGCCGACCCCGAGCTCGCCATCGAGTGGCCGATCCCGCTGGCCGAGGCCACCGTCTCCGAGGCCGACCTCAACCACCCGATGCTCGCCGACGTCGTCCCGATGGCTCCCAGGCGCACCCTCGTCACCGGCTGCAACGGCCAGCTGGGCCGCGCGGTCCGAAAGCTGGCGGAGGAGCGCGGCGTCGCCAAGGACTTCGACTTCTGCGACATCGACACCTTCGACATGTCCGACCCCGACGCCTACGCGCAGTACGACTGGTCGCTCTACGGCACCGTGATCAACTGCGGCGCCTACACCGCGGTGGACAGGGCCGAGACCCCCGAGGGTCGCGCCATCGCCTGGAAGGCCAACGCGACCGGCCCCGCCCTGCTCGCCCGCACCTGCTCTGAGCACGGCATCACCTTGGTCCACGTGTCCTCCGACTACGTCTTCGACGGTACCGTGGAGGTGCACGCGGAGGACGAGCCGTTCAGCCCGCTGTCCGTCTACGGCCAGACCAAGGCCGCAGGCGACATCGCCGTGGCAGGGTGCCCCCGCCACTACATCATGCGCTCCAGCTGGGTCATCGGCGAGGGGCACAACTTCGTTAAGACCATGAAGGGCCTGTCCGACCGCGTAACCGACCCGGACGACAAGCTCGAGCAGGTCACCGTCGTGGACGATCAGCTGGGCCGCCTGACCTTCACGCGCGACATGGCCGAGGCCATCTTCCACGTGCTGGGCACGCACGCGCCCTACGGCACCTACGACTGCACCGGCTCCGGTGCCGTGAAGAGCTGGGCGGACATCGCCCGCGCCGTCTTCGAGGCCGCCAACGGCAACGGCGAGAGGGTCGTGCCGGTTTCGACCGCCGACTACTACGCGAACGCCGCCGGTCCCGTCGCCCCGCGCCCGGTCCACTCGGCGCTCGACCTGTCCAAGCTCGAGGCTGCAGGCTTCCACATGCTCGACTGGGAGGAAGAGCTGGGGGAGTACCTCAAGACGCTCTAGCCGTTATTAACTTTTCGAGAGAAAAAGCCGCCGCTTGTTAACGGCGGCTTTTCTTATGCCTGGCGTATAGACCCGCTGCAACAAGGGCGGCGGCGGTCGCCAGACTCACTGCAAGCCCCGCAAGGGCGCCCGGAGTCTTGTAGGTCATCACGATCTTATTCGCGCCTTTCTGCATGTTCAGGGACGACAAGCCCTTATCGGCGGCGGGCGTTAGTTCTGCGGCGGTTCCGTTTACCGTTACGTTCCAGCCCTCATCGTACGGAACGCTCAACAGCAGGTTGCCGTCATCCTTGGCGGTATACTCGCCTTCGATCCTTCCGTCCTCAAAAACCGTCGGAACAAATTCGCTCATCTTAAGCTCGTTAATAATCTGCTCGAAAACGTCCAGATTGAGGGCGTAAAAGACCGGCTCATTGTCTTGGGGCATGTCTGTATAGCCCTCTGCGACTCCGATTGACACCGTATGCTGGCTCGGGGAGTCCGATGCATCCGCAATCTGGCGGATATTATTGTCGAATCTCCAGGCCTCGTTTCCGATCGTTCGCTGGTCGATGGTAAGGGTGACGGGCCAATAACTGCCGGCGGTCGCATCTTTGTTGATGTAGAGATACCCGATGGAACCCGACGGCACGGTGGCGTTCCACTGCCTTAAGTTCTCGTCATCCTCCGTGTTTTTGGCCTCGATTTTGGTATAGAGCATTACCTCGCGGCCCAGGATTTTGCTGTAGAGGTCGTTTTGCTTTTCGAAGGGGTTCTCGCCCCTCAAACTGCAGTTTTGAATGTCATTGGATGTCATGACACCAACGCTGAGCGCATAGGGGTTCTCGTACACCGCACTTGCTGTATCGGCTATTTCAGTCATTGCCGCGTATCCCGAAGGCGCGTGCTCGGCGATGGCGTACTTGACTCCCAACAGGGCATCAACGGCAAGAATGGGCTCGGCATAACGGGTCGAGAATTCGCCGACGCTGCTGTATCCAAGGGAGTTGAGCAGTGCGATGGCCTGCGGATTGTTGGCAGACGAATACGAAGACAACTGGTTGTACCCAAGCGCCAAGCCTTCGTTGAGGGCGGCGCTGTCGACGCGTGTGGTTGTGCGGTCAATGCGATAGAACGACGCCGAAGTCTGGTCTTGAATGGTCGTGATAGTGTCGGTTGCGGTGGCGACATAGGCGCTGTTGGCTTTTTCGGAATAGCCTGTGTACAGCTGGTTCCACATAACATGGGCGTTGGCAAACAACTCAATGGCGGTTAGTGCCAGGAGGGGCATGATGACGACGGGGCGATAGGCTTGACGCAATTTAGGCTGGTTTTTGAGCGCATGCAGCGCGTGTCCTGCGGCCCACAGCGCAAAGAAGCTCAGCAAAAAAGCCGTGCGCGAGTAGAAGCCGTTGGGAACGCGCATGCCGCACCAGATGTACTCGAGCGGGCTCAAAACGGAGCTTGCGACCAGGATTATCGTGACGACGAGTGTTGCGATGCGCGTCTTGATCGAAACCGTGCGGTTAACCAGCAGGCTCACCGCAAGCAGCATCATGACGATGCCGCAATAGAACTGCGGTGTGCTTTCGTTGCTTACCCACATGCAGGGAAGAAAGCCCCTGATGAGCGACTTGAGGCTGGTTTTAAGTAGGGGGCCGAGTGCTAGAACGGGACCGCCCTTGGACATGGCAAGGATGGTCGGCAAAAAGGTCCAGGCGGACAGAAGCAGTCCGAGCGCGATAGCCCCGGCGAATCGCAGGGCCCGATCGAGCATGAGCTTCCAGCTAAAACCTTCTTCTGCAACATAATCGACAAATTCGACCAATACGAAGATGCAGAGGAACAGGATGCTGATGTAGGCCGTATACCAGCAGAACATGACATTGAGCGCCGTTGCGATGACGAGGCGGATCATGCGCTGCTTGCGGATGAGCTCGTAGCATCCGTAGGCGCAGATGGGCAGCAGGATGAGGCAATCGATCCAGAGCGGGTTGCGTAGGTTGCTGATGGTCCAGCTGCAAAACGTGAACGAGAGGGAAAGCAGGAATGCTGCGGGCTTGGGTAGGTCAAAGCGCTTTTGCACATACCAAGCGCTGCTGATGTGGATGCAGCCCAGTTTGAGCGCGGAGATAACAAACACGAAGAGCGTTAGCTTGTCTGCGGGAAACAGCGCGCAGAGCAGGTTGAAGGGGCTGGCGAGGTAGTAGCTATAGAGCCCCCATGTGTTCATGCCGAGTCCTTGCGAGAAGGAATAGCGAAGGCTTGCCTCGCCTAAAAGGACGCGCCGGAACCAAGCAAAGAAGTCGATGTATTGGTATTTGAGATCGTTGGTGAGAAACGAGTTGTCGCCAAAGGGGTAGACATGCCACGCCTCTGCAAGTGCGACAAAAAATGCGATGGAAAACGTGAAGCAGGCGGCGTAGAACGCCACATTCTTGAGCGTGCTGTTATTGGGCCGTGTCATCAGATTCCTCGTTGGATTCTCGAATGATATAGATGGGGCGGTGCTTGGCCTCCAAGTAGGCTTTTGCTAGGTACTCGCCAATGATTCCCAGGCACAGGAGCTGCATGCCGCCAAACAGCGTAATGAGGCAGGCAAGGGAGGGCCATCCGCCTACGGGATCGCCCCAAACAAGCGTTTTGACCAGGATGACGATAAATCCCATGATGGCGATGAGGCAGAAGACGATACCCGTGAGGGCGGCGAGGGAGAGTGGCGCCGTGGAAAACGCGACGATGCCGTCGATGGAATAGAGGAGCAGCGACCAAAAGCTCCATTTGGTCTCACCGGCCACGCGGTTGACGTTTACGTAGGGGAGCCATTTGGTCTTGAAGCCGACCCAGCCGTAGATGCCCTTGGAGAATCGATTGTATTCGCCCATGGAGATGATGGCGTTGACCATAGGTCGCTTCATGAGCCTAAAATCGCGTGCTCCGTCGACGATGTCGGCCTTGGAAATGCGGTTGATGATCTTGTAGAACATACGGGCGCAGAACGACCTGATGGGAGGCTCGCCTTCGCGGGTGGTCCTGCGTGTGGCGACGTTATCGTAGTCTTCGGTTTGCAAGATCTCGTACATCTGCGGCAGGAGCAAGGGCGGGTCCTGCATGTCGGCATCCATGGTGGCGACATAGTCGCCCTTTGCGTGCTGGAGTCCGGCGAGTAGTGCCGCCTCCTTGCCAAAGTTGCGCGAGAAAGAGTGCCAGCGGATGGCGTATGGATGCGCCGCCGCAGCTTCTGCCTTCATGACGGCGAGCGTTTTGTCTGCCGAGCCATCGTCGATGAGGACGGCTTCAAAGGAGATGCCGGGGTCTTGCCGGGTCATGATGCGAACGACGCCATCGAGCTCTTTGAGAAAGATCGGAAGTGATTCCTGCTCGTTGTAACACGGCACGACGATGGAGATGAGCGGCATGTGACTTACCTCTCGTTTTTATTTGCGCTGGAGGGAATGCTGCAGCCATATGTGTTATACACGTTGACCTCCCACTGTTTACGCTCAACCTTTGCAACGGAATCAAGGATAAGCCCCGTCGCGAGACTCAGGCCACAAAGGAACATGAAAGATGCGGCGAGCATTGCGGTGGGGAAGCGGGGGACGAGACCGGTCTGGAAATATTCGACGACGATGGGGATGCCCAGGGCGAGGCCGATAATCGCAAACAGAAGCGCGACCAGGCTGAAGAATTTGAGCGGACGGTAGTCCTTGAACAGCGTGCCGATCATCGCAACGACTTTAATGCCGTCGCTCACGGTATTGAGCTTGGACTCGGAGCCTTCCGGACGGTCGCGGTACTCGATGGGCACATCTTTGATGCGCCAGCGGTGGTCGACGGCGTGGATCGAGAGCTCGGTTTCAATCTGGAAACCCTCGGAAAGCACAGGGAAGGTTTTAACGAACGGGCGGCTCATGGCGCGGTAGCCGGTCATGACGTCATCGAAGCTGTAGCTATAGATCCACTTGATCATGGCGCGAACTAGGTTGTTGCCAAAGCCGTGGAAAGCACGCTTGTTTTCCTCGGCGTAGGTGCCGTTGGAAAGTCGGTCGCCTACGGTCATGTCGGCCGCGCCGTTAAGGATGGGCTCGCAGAGGGCTTTGGCCGCCTCGGCGGGATAGGTGTCGTCGCCGTCGACCATCAGGTAGCAATCGGCGTCGATGTCGCGAAACATCTGGCGGCACACGTTGCCCTTTCCCTGGCGGGGCTCAAAGCGGACCGTGGCGCCGTGCTCGGTAGCGATGCGTGAGGTATCGTCCGACGAGTTGTTGTCATAGACATAGACCGTCGCTTGCGGAAGCTCGCGGTGAAAGTCGTCGATGACTTTTCCGATGGTGACTGCCTCGTTGTAACAGGGGATAATAACGGCAATCGTTTGCTCGGCCATGAAGGTTCCTTTGGTCGCGTACAATCGAATCGTTTGTTTCGTGGTTAGGATGGGCGCATTGATTCGAGAGTTCAGGTTATTAGATGTGACACGTGCTGTTTTGCTGTTTGCAGCAAGCATCACTACGGTGACGTATTGTAGTGGTTCCTTCGACCTGTTTCCATCTGTCTTGGCATGTGTTGCGATAATCGCATCATTGGTTAATTTCAATAAGTTTGCGTGCAGGGATTTTGCATTTCCGTCTGTTGTTGGTAGAGCTTGCTGCTTAGTGATTTCCCTTGTATTTTCGTTTGTTCTTGTGCTGGGAGCGCATATTCGCGTGACAGAACCGGTGATTGCCGGCGGGATTTACGAGAACTATATTGAGCCGTATTCCGCGATTGATTTTGTTGCTTTTTGGGTGATGTCGGCGCTGGTCTTTTGGGTCTTGTCGGTGCTTGTTCAGCTGTCTTGTAGTTGCCGCTGCTGTGTTTTCTGCGAAGACTCGCCACGGGCGAATGATGGTGACTCGTCCATTCGATTCCCATCTGTTGCGGTCCGTGCTCTAGTGATATTTCTTTTATATCTGCCGTTCTTCCTGAGGTATTTTCCAGGCCTGTTTTTTGGGGATACCTTCTCGTCGTTTGCTCAGATTATGGGGTGGAACCCTTTGAGCAACCATCATCCGGTTGCATTCACCATGATGATGGCTGCTTGTATCAAAATTGCAGGCCTCATGGGGATGAGCCCTTCGGTGGGCGTTGCCTTGCTAACGGTGCTTCAGATGGCCTGTGTTGCCAGCACGTTTGGCTATCTTTCAATTTGGGTGACTTCTCGTTTGGGGGTCTCCTCTCGCTGGTCTTGGCTGCTCGTAGTCTATTTTGGCTTGTCACGGTATTGCGCTCTATATTCTGTGGCGCTTTGGAAAGACCCGTTGTTTTCCTGCTGTCTTGTCTTGATGGTGACCATGCTTGCCGATGCCGTCACGGGAAAGGATTCCCGGTCGAGCGCGTTGCGTTTGCTCGTTTTTGGTGCCCTGGCGTTGGGCGTTATGCTTCTACGGAATAACGGTTTGTATATTTGCGTCGCGCTATTCGTGGTACTTGCGATAGTTGTTGCTTTGGACCGGCTCGGCTGCGTTGCCCCGATGAAGTCTGCCTCTCGTTTGGCCGTATCTCTTGGATTTGCGCTTGTCACATGCTTGGTTATTACGGGGCCCGTGTACTCGGCTATGGGCGTTGTTCCATCGGAGGATGTTGAGTCAGTGGGTATTCCGCTTGCTCAGATGGCTCGCGTTGCCGCGCTCGATGGCGATATGTCCGAGTCCGACCGTTCTTATATGAACGAGCTGCTTCCGCTTGATCGTTACAAAGAGGTGTATCTTCCCAGCTGTATCGATCCGCTTAAATGGAATGAAGACTTTAATGCGGAGCGTTTAAAGGATGAATTTTGGACCCATTGGGCCTCGATGCTTTCGCGTAACCCTTCGATATACTTTGAGGCGTGGGAACTGCAGACGTTTGGTTTTTGGGCCCCAAATGTAAAGGGCGCTGACGGTCTGCCTGAAAACTTTCTCATGGGCGTTCCGTATAACCTTGTGGCCGACGCAAAGGCTTCTACGGGAGTTACATTTCGCAACTTGCTTGCACCCCTCGGCGATGGTGTCGATGTGGCGATTGGACTGAGCGCTTGGTCTATTTCTGGCTCCGTTGTCTTTTGGTTGCTTATGTTTTCGGCAGTTCTTTTGGTATCGCGTGGGCGTTCGCGTTTCGCATTGCCGCTTTTGCCTTTTTTGCTGTTGTACGGAACGCTCTTTATTGCGAGTCCTATTTGGTATTGGCCTCGTTATATCGTGGCTGCTCAATTTGGTCTTCCTGCCGTGCTTGTGGTTGTCGCTCGCGGCATGCTGTCTGGTGAAAGACGTTCCGAAAATGATGTTGTGGGATAGTTTTCCAGTTTCGCAACGCCGCCTTATGGCGTTGAGGGCGGGTTTATACTGTTCGCTTGTCAACGATTACGAGTAAAGGAGTTGCATCCGTGTCGGATCAGACAAAGCAACAAGAAACTCGCAGTCTGCCTGCGACGTTTGCTAAGAACGAATTTGAGAAGGATGCGTTTATCCTTCGTCAGCTGGTTACCAAGGATTTTAAGATCAAGTATCGCCGTAGCGTTCTGGGTGTCGCATGGTCGGTGCTCAATCCGTTGCTGATGATGATCGTCATGGCCATCGTGTTCTCGACGATTTTTGGCCAAGGCCGCAATGGCTCAATGACGCCCGAGATGTACCCGCTGTACTTGATCGTGGGTAACATTACCTTTGCCGTCATGTCCGAGTCTACGAACCAGGCCCTGACGTCTATCGTGGGCGCTGCCCCTCTGCTCAAGAAGGTTAAGGTGCACCGCTGGGTCTTCCCGGTGCAAAAGGTGCTCTTCTCGCTGGTCAACTTTGCCTTCTCGCTGGTCGCCGTCGCCATCGTCATGCTGTGGTTCCGCGTTATGCCTTCTTGGCACCTCATTCTGCTGCCGGTTTGCCTGCTGCTGCTTATGTGCTTCTGCATGGGCCTGGGCATGATGCTCTCTGCTCTTACGGTCTTTTTCCGCGACGTTATGCATCTATGGAGCGTCGTCATTACGGCGTGGACTTACATTACGCCCATCTTCTGGACGACTGACTATATTGCGCAAATGCCGCATCTCGTGCGTATCTTGATGTATGCGAACCCCATGTTCAACTACCTGCAGTTTATGCGCGATATCTTTCTGTTTCAGACTACGCCCTCGCTCATGACGTTTGGTATGTGCGTTGCCTGGGCGGTTCTTGCGCTTATTATTGGCTACACCGTGTTCCATAAGTCCGAGCGCAAATTTATCCTCTACATCTAAGGAGTGCTGTGATGACTGAATCTGTTGTTGATTACAGCGAGCAGCCTCTGGCTGTCGAGGTCGACGACGTCACCATGATCTTTAACATGGCGTCCGAGTCGCTGACCAACCTCAAGGAGTACTTCATCAAGCTTGCCAAGCACGAACTGTTCTTTGAGGAGTTTAGGGCGCTTAAGCACATCTCGTTCGATATTCATCGCGGCGAGGTCGTGGGTCTGGTTGGCACCAATGGTTCCGGTAAGTCTACGATGCTCAAGATTATCGCTGGCGTGCTTGAGCCTAGCGAGGGCAGCGTTAAGGTGCACGGTAACATCGCGCCGCTGATTGAGCTTGGTGCCGGCTTTGACCCCGAGCTGACCGCCCGCGAGAACATCTATCTGAACGGCGCCCTGCTCGGCTATACCAAGGAGTTCATCGACGCCAACTTTGACGGCATTATCGAGTTCGCTGAGCTTCAGAACTTTGTCGACATGCCGCTTAAGAACTTCTCCTCGGGCATGGTTGCGCGTATTGCCTTTGCAATCGCGACGATTACCGAGCCCGATATTCTGATCGTTGACGAGACGCTGTCCGTCGGTGATGTGTTCTTCCAGCAGAAGTGCGAGGCCCGCATCCAGCACTTTATCCAGAGCGGCGACGTGACGGTTCTGTTCGTTTCGCACTCCATGGAGCAGGTTGAACGCATCTGCCAGCGTGCCGTTTGGATTGAGAAGGGTGACCTTCGCATGGACGGCCCGGTCGATGAGGTCTGCAAGGCGTACCGCGAGCAGTTCAACTAGGTTATAATTACTTGCGCCTGACAGGTTTGCGCTTGCTTGGGCGTGCGGTTATTTGCTCCATTAGCTCAGTTGGATAGAGCAGGGGACTTCTAATCCCAAGGTCGACGGTTCGAATCCGCCATGGAGCACCATCATTTATTAAGCCCGGACCGCTTGGTGGTCTGGGCTTTTTTCATCTTGCGTGCTGCGGTTTTGAAGGGTTCGCCATGGGAAGTAAAAGGCTCGACTGGATAGATATTGCAAAGGGGATTGCAATGATTCTGGTCATTGTGGGGCACACCGTCCCAAATCCTTCTCCCTTGCGGCACGCGATCTTCTCGTTTCACATGCCGGTGTTCTTTATTCTTGCCGGGTATACGTTTAGGCCGAAGCCGTGGCGCGAGCTGCTGAGTGGTTCGGTGTCGCGCCTGCTGGTGCCGTATGTGGTTCTTGCACTGGCGTGGCAGGTGCCGACGTTCTTGATGAGCGGTGTTTCTTTGACGAGCGGTACGCTGGTTGCGGGGCTTAAGACGCTTGTGTTTGCCTCAGGCGTTGATGTGCCTCGGCTTGGCGTTGCCGCCGTTGGCATGGCATGGTTTTTGGCGGCGCTGTTTACGTCGCGCCTGTTGTTTAATGCGCTCGTGCGGCTGTTTGATCGCCGCGGGATCGGGGTTGTTTGGCAGGGCGTTGTCTGTGCCGCGATTGCCTTTTGCGGATTGAGCGTGTCTCGATTAATGGGTGTTTACCTGCCGCTCGATATGGATCTGAGCTGCTAAATCTTGCTGCTGATGTGGGTTGGCTATACGGCGCGCCAAAAGGGGCTGGAGCCGAGCGTGAGCAAGCCCCTGCTGTTTATTGGAGCCGGTGTCGCTTGGCTTGTCCTTGCCGCGCTGAGTGGGCTTGAGCTTTCGAGCCGCCGCGTGGATGGGTTTGTGGTTGCGACAGTTGCCGCTGTTGCGGGTAGCTACTGCGTCTGTTGGGTTTCGATGGCGTTGGAGAAGTTGAAAGACGTGCCGGTTTTGGGGTCCTTTGAACAAGCCCTCGTGTTCTGCGGACAGGCCAGTCTTGCCATCTTTGCAATCCACGCGGTCGATTGGTTTATTCCTTGGCAGACGATGCCGCTGCTTATGACGCTGCCAACATCGTGGCTCTTTGCATCAATCGTGCGTTGCGCCTGCGATATCGGCCTGGCATACGTGATCAGGAAGGCGTAATTAAAAGTGGGGAGGACCAAGTTGGTCCTCCCCACTGCCATTATGCCTTCAGACACTCGGGCAAGACGCTTGCAACTGCATCCATCGCCTGCGGCTTTAGGTACTGCTCGTTGAGCCGTGCCTTTCTGTAGACGTAGCGAGTGTCTGCCGAGTACTTGATCAATACGTCGGTGAAGAACCGCTCCCAGCTCAGGTAGTCGCGGCTTTCGATATAGCTTGAGGGATCCTCGAGGATTTTTAAGATATCGTTACTGGGAATGAGGCCAGATTGCAGGAGTGTCCACTCGAATGATTCGGGGAGGAACAAGCGTACGTTCTTGTAAACGCGCTGTCCGAGCACCTTTTCGATGTAGGGACCAAATGCTGCTCCGTCTCCAATAGCAAGGATGTTTTGCTCGGGACATTCGTGAATCGTACGTTTTAGATTCGCAACGCCGGTGGCGGTATAGCAGGGGATCCCGAGTCGGTTGCAAAGAGCGTCGTAGAATTGATAGCCAGATTTGCTATCCTCAACAACTACGGCGTCGGGTGCCTCGAATCCAACATTTAGGTCCTGGTAAAGCATGTTTGCTGTGTGGCTGTATATCGGTTTTGTTACCGAGTAGAAGCGTTTATCGCTCTTTCGACCATTGATTGTTTTACTCGTGGTGTTTACCAGCTTTAGGATTTCGTCGACACTGTAGGGGAGCTCGCTGGCATCTCGACGAGATATCAGAACAAAATAGTTGGACGACCCGTTAACGGCTTTTGCGAAGTCTTTTGAGTAGATAAATTCGTTGCCCTCATCTAAAAAGATTATTGAGTCCTCGATAATCGAAAGCTCGCGCTTCCAACGTCTGCCGGAAAGCGTTTCGCAGGGCACGTCGCAGCTGAGTGTAACGCCGCTTTCCTGTCCTCGGTCGTTGTAGTCGCGAATCATCGAGATAAGCGTCGTTTTGCCCGTGCCGCTGTTGCCGCGAATGAAGGAAATGTTGCGTTTAAAGGTGAGTGTGTATTTGACCTTTGCACGCTCTACGACAACGGTATGCGTTCCCTTCATTACTCATCAACATCCAAAAAGTCATTCGTGGCGCCAACAAACTCCTGCATGTTTCTGACGATGCGGTTATCGTTTTCAATGCGGATTTCAAAATTCTTCCAGGGGAACTTCATGATGTGGTAAAGGGTCACCAGCACATCCTGCTCTTTGCCGATCTTGAGTAGCCAGCGGGCACAGTTGTCTCCGCAGGTAGATGCGTTGAACACCATATTTGGGAGATTGCGTACTAACAGCAGCGTCTTGACGCCGCCGGACAGTTCGAGTGGGGTGATTGAGCCCAGCTGCTTGCTTACGATGTTGTGGGGGCCGATGAGCTCTGATCCGTCCACGCTTTTAATAATCTGTGCGGCCATAGGATCTTCGAACCATGAGTCCAAGTATGAGTTCCTAAAATAGGTTTCGGTATCGTAGATAGAACCGGGGTAATCCCCCAGATGGATGCTTAACATGCGCGTCTCCAGACGTTGTGTGACTGCAACGATTATATGCTAGTAATAAAGTGCCGCCAGTAGCGAGGTTGCTGCTGGCGGCACTGGCTATATTAGCGTGCGAATCGGCGTTGATGGATTTGCTCGCGAAGCTACTTTTCGAGACGCTCTTTCAGCAGCTCCAACGCGTGGGCGTAGCCTTGGAGGCCTTCGCCGGTGATGGTGGCGAAGCAGGCCAGGCGGGCGTAGCTCACCTGACGGAAGTCCTCGCGGGTCTCGACGGCGCTGATGTGGACCTCGACGGCAGGGATGGCGACGGCCTTGAGGGCGTCGAGGATCGCGACGCTCGTGTGCGTGTATGCCGCCGGGTTGATGACGATGCCGTCGACCTTCCCGTAAGCCTCCTGAATCTTGTCGACGATGCTGCCCTCGTGGTTGGACTGGAAGACCTCGATCTCGTCGAAGCCCTGTGCGGCGCCCGCTTCCTGGCAGATCTGCACTAAACGGTCGTAGTTGTCGCTGCCATAGATGCCCGGCTCGCGAATGCCGAGCATGTTGAGGTTGGGGCCGTTGATGACGAGTGCTTTCATGGTTGCTTCCTTTGCGATTGGAAAACCACCACAAAGTTGCCTGTCCCCTTTGTGGTGGTTTTGATTAGAGAGCGGGTGGGAGGGTGTCGAGGAGGGTTTGGGCGGTGTTGGCGGCGCAGTCGCGCGAGTCGATGATGTAGTCGGCCCAGGCGCGGTAGCGCGGCATGCGCTGCTCGGCCAGCTTGTCGATACCATCGCGGGCGGTGATGGGGCGTCCCTTGTGGGCGAGTTCGTCGAGCTTGCGGTTGAGCATCACGATCTGGCTGTTCTGGTGCAGTAGCGGGTAGTTCTCGTCGCGCGTGACCACGCCGCCGCCCGTGGAAAGCACCAGGCCGCTGCACTTGGAGATGCCGGCCAGCACCGCCGTCTCCTGCTCGCGGAAGGCCGCCTCGCCGCTCTCGACGATAAAGTCGGCGCAGGGCCTGCCCAGGCGCTCCTCGAGGGCGCGGTCCAGGTCGATGTGCTCTCGCC
>URUI01000057.1 GCA_900551015.1 uncultured Collinsella sp. | reverse complement strand
GCTGTGCCTGGGCACCATCGATGCCTGGGTGGTCTGGACGCTCACGGGCGGCGCGGAGTTCCGCTGCGACTGGTCCAATGCCAGCCGCACGCAGCTTTTTGACCTGCGCCGTGGCTGCTGGAGCGAGCCGGTGTGCGAGGCCTTTGGTGTCAATCCGGCGTGTCTGCCGCAGGTGACCGATTCCGATGGCCTGTTCGGTACAACGGACCTGGGCGGCTTTTTGCCGGCGCCCGTGCCCATTCACGGCGTGCTCGGCGACAGCCATGCCGCCTTGTTTGCCCAGGGCTGCCATAGCCGCGGCATGGCCAAGGCGACCTATGGCACCGGAAGCTCGGTCATGATGAACGTCGGCGACGAGTTCGTCGCCAGCTCGCATGGGCTTTCGAGCTCGCTCGCATGGCGTATGGACGGTGTGACCGAGTATGTTCTCGAGGGCAACGTGAGCTACGCCGGCGCCGTCAAGACGTGGCTGCGCGACGATCTGGAGCTCATCAATAACCCCGAGGAAGTTACCGACCTGTGCTACGCCGCCAATCCGGCGAGCCGCGTCTACTTTGTGCCGGCGTTTACCGGTCTGGGCGCGCCGCACTGGGCGAGTGACGCCGAGGGCTGCGTCTTTGGCATGACGCGCACCACGGGTCGCGCGGAGTTCGTGAAGGCCGCCGACGAGTCGATCGCCTATCAGATCTTTGACGTGATTGATGCGATGGTCGAGGATTCGGGCGCGGCGCTGGCCGAACTTCGTGTTGACGGCGGTCCCACGCGCGATGCGTACCTGATGCAGTTTGAGAGCGACCTGGTTGGCTCGCCCATCCGCATCGCGAGCAACGACGAGATGAGCGGCCTGGGTGCGGCCTGGGCCTGCGGCATTGCGCTGGACATGTACACGCGCGATGTCGTCGACGTCTACGGCGCCCGCGGCATCGTGGAGCCGTCGATGCCCGCCGACAAGCGAGTCAAAAAGATCGCCGGCTGGCGCCATGCTGTCGACGCGACTATCGCCTACACTGCCTAGGCGGCTGCGCGGCGCCCAAGGATTTTTCTGGGACGGGGATTAAAAACTCATTGATCCCCGTCCTTGGCAGCTCATTTGGGACGGGGCTTTTTTGACTGGTATGATTGGTGCGACCATTCCAACCAGCTAAAAGAGCCCCGTCCTAAATTGACTATCGAGAGGATCTGCCATGGAGCGTATCGCGAGTTTTTCCGTTGACCATCTGCTGCTTGAGCCCGGCGTGTACGTGAGCCGCATCGACCGCGATCCGGCGACCGGCGCCGCCGTCACCACGTTTGACCTGCGCCTGACCACGCCCAACAAGGAGCCGGTCATGAACACGGCCGAGTGCCACACCATCGAGCACCTGGGCGCGACGTTCCTTCGCAACCATGCCGAGTGGTCGAGCCGCATTGTCTACTTTGGTCCCATGGGCTGCCGCACGGGCTTTTACCTCGTCGTGTTTGGCGAGGTGACGAGCGAGGAGATCCTGCCGCTCGTGCGTGAGCTGTTCGAGTTTGTCGCCGGCTTTGAGGGCGATGTCCCCGGTGCCGCTCCCGAGGAGTGCGGTAACTATCTGGACCAGAACCTCCCCATGGCAAACTGGCTCGCACGCCGCTATCTCGACCGTGACCTGGCCGATATCGACGAGAAGCACCTGCACTACCAGCAGGCATAGGGCCGCCCTCTGCCTCCAAACCGTTCACACGGAGATATCGACCGTTTAACTGTTTAGAAGTGTTTATTCGAGGTCATTAGCACTAGCTCGCTTAAACTAGTCCTCAGAGTGATATTCAGGCAAGGCTCCTGAAGCAGCATCTGTCGACATTGATTGTCGGATTCTGCTTCGGGAGCCTTGTTCTGTTTAGGGGGGACACATGGAAATTGTTAAACGAATTAATACCAGCGCTGTCCTCTGCGTCGATGGAAATGGCAGACAGTTGGTTGCATTCGGCCGTGGTCTGGGGTTTAAGAATGTCGGAGACGAGGTCCCTCTTTCGGAGATTCAACGAACGTTTTATAACGTTAGCTCTCGCTACATCGCTCTCGTTGACGAGGTCCCCGACGAGCTTCTCGAGCTTACCTCGGATGTTATTGATATGTCGACAGGTTTGCTGTCTTATGAGGTGAGCCCTAATTTGCCGTTTATCCTTGCGGACCATATCGCGTATGCGGTTAAGCGCAAAGAGCAAAATATCGTTGTCCGCATGCCTTTATCGTTTGATGTCCGCCAACAATATCCCGTCGAATTTAGAATCGGCGAGTATGCACTTAAGATAATCAGGAAACGTCTTAACGTTAGGCTTCCAGCTCATGAGGCAGTTGGAATTGCCATGGCGTTTATCAATAACATGGCCGATTCGGACTCATGCGAAGTAGTTAAAGAGTTTAGCGCGGATATCTACGATCGTGTTCTGGAGGAGTCAACCGTTGCTGTTGAAAATCGGCTTGGCATTCAAGTTGATCGGGAAGGTTTCGATTACGCAAGGTTCGCAACCCATCTTCAGTACTTATTCAATAGGTTGAACTCTGGCGAAAGCATCGTGAGCGACAACCGCAAGATGTACCTCTCGCTCAAAAAAGAATATCCGGTGGCATCAATGTGCGCCGATGATATTGCTTCTGTTCTCAGCCGACTGACGGGGCGGGAACTTATAGACGAAGAAAGACTCTACCTCATGATGCACATCAATCGAATTGCATCGAAAACAAGGTAATTAGTTGGCAAAGGCGCGCGCTTTGCTGATGGTTACATATAAAACTCAACATGGGAGAAATGGTATTTATGGCAGATACAACCAAGCTCGCTGCCGAGATTCTCGAGATGGTGGGCGGCGCAGACAACGTTACATTTGTAGCTCACTGCATGACTCGTTTAAGGTTCAACCTTAAGGACGAAAGCATCGTAGACGATGCAAAAGTCAAGGCGATTGATGGCGTGATCGACATTCGCCATTCCGCGGGGCAATATCAGGTGATTGTGGGACCTAAGGTCGATAAGGTCTATGAAATCGTTGCCAAGGAAACCGGGATTGATGCCGGAGATTCCGAGGCAAGCGAAGGAGAGACTAAGGGCTTTCTGGGAAAGCTAATGAAGCTCATCAGCGGCATCATGATGCCCGTTCTTCCTGCCTTGATCGCATGCGGAATGATAAACGCCGTCCTTAGTATTCTGACGACGGCGGGTGCTGTTTCCGCCGAGAGCGGAATATACACTCTGCTGTACGGCATGGGAAATGCCTGCATGTATTTTCTGCCCGTTCTTGTCGGATCATCTGCTGCTCAGTTCTTTGGAACCGATCGATATATCGGTGCGGTACTCGGTGCAATCCTGATTTATCCGACTTTCGTTGCTGCGGCCGGAGCGGGCGATGCGCTGGATTTGCTCGGCATGAAGTTCACAATGGTGAGCTATTCCTCCACGGTGTTTCCTGCTATCGTGGCGGCTTGGTTCGCATCCGTTCTTAATAAGTGGCTGCGGGCGGTTCTTCCCGATGTTGTGGCATTTGCGCTCGTCCCGTTCCTGACGGTTGCTGTTGCCGCCCCCGTCTCGCTCCTTGTGATCGGCCCCGTTATTCAGCAGGCGAGCTCTTTGCTTGCGACTGCAGTGCTGGCGGTCTATCAGTTCAGCCCCGTCCTTTGCGGCGTTATTCTCGGGCCGATATTCGGTCTCGTTATGATCCCCCTTGGACTCCATTGGGCCCTGATCGTGCTTTCCATCAACAATATTATGACCGTCGGCTCCGATCCTATCCTTGGACTTCTCTGCTGCAGCATGGGTGTTGTCGGCGCTTGTTTGGCGTTTGCCCTCCGCTCGAAGGACCCGAGTGAAAAGAGTCTTGGGTTCAGCTGTGCCATTACGGGCTTTTTCGGGATTACGGAACCGGCGCTGTACGGCATCATCTTGGAGCACAAGAAGATCATTATCGCTTCCATGGTCGCCGGAGCAATCAGTGCTGTTATCCCGGCGATTTTCAACACCTGTACGTTCGTTATGACGTCGAGCGGCATTTTTAGCTTCCCCGGTTATATGGATCCTTCTGGTGATATGAGCAGCCTCATCGGCGCAATTCTTTGCAATGTCGTCGGTTTAATTCTTAACTTCGTTCTCGTTTACATCCTGTATCGCCCTGATGAAGAGGCAGTAGTGGAGTAGACAATTATTTGGGATGTAAGCTGCCGAAAACCCCGCGGCAGATTGCATGTGGTGGGCTTGCCGTTGATTCACGCGAGCCCACCCTCATTTTTGGAGTGACTAGCTATGACAATTACAGCCGATATGACGTTTGGCGAAATCGCGCTCCTTCCTGAGTTCGCTGGCTTTGGCGAGCACCTTATGCTTTGCCGGCCTTCAACTTGGGAGCGCATGTGGAATAAACCCATCGTGTCTCATATGAATTCTGATGCTAATCCATATGAAACTACTCGCGTTTTGCGTGGATTGAATCGGATTGTCGAGCTCGTGGATGACGGGAGGCAAGTTGCCTACGATATATGGGATGAAGCCGACTGCATCCGTGATCCGACTCGACGCAACACGAAACTGTTCTTCTTTCCCGGGAGACCCGGGGCTCCCTTTATCATTGCGGTTTCGGGCGGAGGTTATCAGAGCGTTTGTCATCAAATGGAAGGCTTTCCCGTTGCCCCCGAGCTCAACGATGCGGGCTATAACGTGTTCGTGCTGTCATACAGGGTGAGGGTCGAGCCTTTGATGCCGCGTCCAATCGACGATTTAAATCGAGCTGTCCGTTTTGTCTTCGAGAATTCAGTGAAATTTAATGTCGCAAAAAGTTATGCAGTTATCGGCTTTTCTGCTGGTGCGCATTTAACTGCCGAGTGGGGGACGGACAACAAGGGATTTGCGTCCTACGGATGCGAGGCACCCAAAGCCTTGGTCCTGTGTTATGCACCGATTGATCTTCGTGGCTTTGAGAACGCATCAGACAATAGATTTCTTGATTCGGTGTGCGGCGGGGCTGGTCGCGACTCGCTCGATGATTTCTGTATTAATCAGCATGTGTGGGAGCAGTATCCTCCGACATATCTTTGGCAATGCGCTGACGATGATATTGTATCGCCCGACAATTATGAAAAGATGGTCGATGCTCTGGATGCAGCTGAAGTACACCATGAGGGAGTCATGTATTCAGAAGGGGGGCACGCATTGATGAAGCCCCATGCGCCGGAGACCGACTACTGGTGTATGAGCGTTATTGAGTTTCTTAAAGATTATCTCGACTAGGAAGCTGCATGTCGCTTTTTGAGCGGGTGATTTCGTCATGCAATGTTTTCGGTATTGATCGTGGTCGTGGATGAATGATGTTCTAGAATGTTCATACTGTCACATAAACGAACATGAGCGAACATGCATATCTACTCTGTATCAGATCCCGAGTTCAAATCCTATGGTCGCGTGTGGGACGACGTGCCGTCCAACCTGACCGCCCCGCTTGTCGAGGCGCTTGCGGCTACTCCCATTCCCGAGGGCACCAAGTACGTGGCCTCCGCACCCGAGCTCGAGCAGGTTGAGGGTGTCGACACGCTCGGCCTGCTCATGTACGGCGGCCGTCCGTTCCAGCCGGGCTGGTGCAACGGCCACAACACGCGCCTCAACTGTCTGGAGTATCACCGTGCCAGTGAGTTTAATTTGGGTGCGCGCGACTTTATTCTGCTGCTGGCCAAGCGCGAGCAAATTGTCGACGGCAAGCTCGACACCGCTCAGGTCAAGGCCTTTCGCGCGCCCGCCGGCACGCTCGTCGAGGTTTACGCCACCACGCTTCACTACACGCCCTGCATGGTCGACGACGGCGGCTTTCAGGTGATGGTGGCGCTGCCGGCGGGCACCAACGGCCCGCGCCCCGAGGCTGCAGCCGACATGCCTGCCGCCGGTGACAGCTACTGCTACTGGAAGGCCGACAAGTGGGTCCTCTGCCACGCCGACAGCCCCAAGGCAGCCGAGGGCGGCTACGTAGGTCTCATCGGCAAAAACCTCGACATCGCCTGTGACTAGCATCTTCCGTCTCGATTTGTAACATCTAGCGGGCTAAATCGTCTCTACCTGTTACAGATTTAGACAAACTGCGGGGGGCTGCCCGAAAATCTCGATCTGTAACACCAAGCCCGGTTTTGGCTGCCTACCTGTTACAGATCGAGACAAACCGCCCCAAACCACCACAAAGGTGCCTGTCCCCTTTGTGGTGGTTTGGGGCGGCGGTATCAGAAAGTGTCAGGCAGGGGCGGCTGCCGGGCCGCCGTGTGCGAAAAGAAGTGTCGACCTGCGCCGTTGCCGTTGAGTAGCGCGCTGCTTACGGGGATACTGAAGCCACGACAAACAGCGTGTGAAAGGATTGATGCATGGCTTTCCGTAAAGACTTCCTGTGGGGCGGCGCGACGGCTGCCAACCAGTGCGAGGGCGCTTACGACGTGGACGGCCGCGGCCTGGCCAACGTGGATGTGGCACCGCACGGCCCCGAGCGCTATGCGGTGGTCTCCGGCCAGCGCAAGATGCTCGACTTTGAGGACGGCTATTACTATCCCGCGCAGACCGGCATCGATTTCTATCACCATTACAAGGAGGACATCGCCCTCTTTGCCGAGATGGGCTTTAAGACCTTCCGCATGAGCCTGGCGTGGACCCGCATCTTCCCCAACGGCGACGAGACTGAGCCCAACGAGGCCGGCCTGGCCTTCTACGAGGACGTGTTCCGCGAGTGCCAGGCGCACGGCATCGAGCCGCTCGTGACCATCACGCACTTCGACTGCCCGATTCACCTCATCAAGGAGTACGGCGGCTGGCGCAACCGCAAGCTCATCGACTTCTACAAGAACCTCGCGACCACGATCTTCACCCGCTACAAGGGCCTGGTAAAGTACTGGCTTACCTTCAACGAGATCAATATGATCCTGCACCTGCCGTTTATGGGTGCCGGTCTGGTCTTTGAGGAGGGCGAGAACAAGGAGGCCGTCGAGTACCTGGCCGCCCACAACGAGCTCGTCGCCAGCGCTTGGGCAACCAAGATCGCTCACGAGATCGACCCTGAGGTCAAGATCGGTTGCATGCTTGCCGCAGGTAGCTACTACCCCTACAGCTGCCGTCCGGGCGATGTGCGCCAGGCGCAGATTGACAACCAGAGCAACTATTTCTTCGTCGACGTTCAGAGCCGCGGTTACTACCCGGCCTATGCCGTCAAGAAGCTCGAGCGTCTGGGCATCGATGTGGGCATGACGGACGAGGACCGCGAGATCCTGGCCGCCAACACCGTCGACTTCATCAGCTTTAGCTATTACAGCACCCGTTGCTCCGCCGGTGCCGATAACCCCGATGTCGAGCGCACCCAGGGCAACGCCTTCGCCGGCGCCAAGAACCCCTACCTGCAGGAGAGCCAGTGGGGCTGGGCCATCGATCCGCTGGGCTTCCGCATCACCCTCAACGACCTGTACGACCGTTATCAGAAGCCGCTGTTTGTGGTCGAGAACGGCCTGGGCGCCAAGGATGTTGTCGAGGAGGATGGCTCCATCAACGACGACTACCGTATCGACTACCTGCGCCAGCATATCGCCGCGATGCGCGATGCGGTGACCGAGGACGGCGTTGACCTGCTGGGCTACACCACCTGGGGCCCGATCGACCTGGTGTCTGCCGGCACGGGCGAGATGTCCAAGCGCTACGGCTTTATCTATGTCGACCGCGATGATGCGGGCAACGGCACCCTCAAGCGTTCCAAAAAGAAGAGCTTTCACTGGTACAAGCATGTCATTGAAACGAATGGTGAGGACCTGGCCTAAGGCTTCCCAACAACCATAGCCTCCTAACCAAAACGCCCGGCGAGCAGTTAATGCCCGCCAGGCGTTTTGTTAAAAGAAGTGAAAGCACTCATTGGGGACGTACTTAAATGAGTGCCCGCAGAATGAGAGTGGATAATCTCCCGTTTTTAGCCTGTTTGTGGGCTCAAAGTGGGAGATTATCCACTCTCGCCATTTGGGCGTCCAAAAAACCTCGCTCGTTTTGTCTTAGTCATTGGGGACGTTCTTAAACGACTAGTCGCTGGCGACGTCCCTCGCCGTCGGCGGATTTTGGGACATGTGGCCCGCTTTTTGGGCCCGCCTGTCGGTACACTAAAAGCACTATGGGTACCCGCGAGCGACATATCGGCCACGCGACCGCCCGATCCGCGCCCGTGGCGGATCTTAGGGGCGGCAGGCTCTTCGCCATGCCGCGATTCCTTGTTGGCATAACACATCGGGTGTACCGTCACCGCGTCTTTGCTATCGCCGGCGCCATCACCGCGCTGTTCCTCATGGTTTTGGCAGTCTTGCCGGCGCTGTTCGCCTTCGACCCCAAACTTTCTAACGCCGTGCCCGCCTATAGCGAGGTGTCCGAAGAGGTCGTGGATGCGCTCGTCCACTCGAGCTCTCTCCCGCTGCTTGTCGCCGCAATTGCATTTTCAATCTGGGGTGTGTTGGCGTACCTACGCTGCTTGGACTACGTCTTGCGCCGCCGCCTTGTTGCCATCGCCGCCATTTGTGCCCTGTGGATGATCGAGGTCATCCTCAAATATAAGTCGTTCACGCCGTTCTATGCCACCGTGCTGTGGTACCTGTACTACGTGCCCATGACGCTCATTCCGCTGATCTACCAGCTGTGCGGTCTGCGCCTCGCGGGTTTGGAACAGCATCGTATGGGGCGTCGGTACCGCACCGTTTTGTGGGTCATGGCTGTCCTGCTTATCGGCTTTGTGCTTACTAACGATGTTCATCAGCAGGTCTTCCATTTCGATCGATCGAGTGGAACCTGGAGCAACGATTACACATATGGTTGGGGCTACGGTACCGTTCTGGTATGGACAGCCTTTAACTTCGTTGCCTTTTTTATCTTGGTAGGACGGTCCTCGTCTTTTCGTATTCAGCGTTTCTCGGGCACGGCGGCGCTCGTACTGCTGGGTGGCGCATTCTTTGCCGTCTCGTATGCGTTGCGCGTGCCCTGGGCATGGAGGCTCAACTTTTCGCTCGTCTATTGCGTCCTGTGCGTGGTGGCGATGGAAATCTGTCTCGATTGCGGTGTCATTCCGTCGTATCACGACATCGCCGGCATCTTCGACACCTTGCCGCTCGACCTCAAAGTTCTAACGCGCGACCTGCAGGAAGTCTATGCCACGCCGGCGTCAAAGCCAATGCCGGTAGGCGTGCGCGAGGAGTTGCGGACCCAGGAGCACGGCCACGCCCATGCCTTTGCTGTGGCGTCCGATCCCGATGTGGTGTACCGTGCCTTTCCACTGCTGGGCGGATCGGCCCTGCTTGCCCAAGACGTGTCGGATCTCAACGAGCTTAACCGTGAACTGGCACATCGTCGCATGGAACTGCAGCGTCAAAACGAGCTGCTCGCCGCCGACTACGACCTTAAGACGCACCTGGCAGATCAAGAGGCCGAGACCTTGCTGGTCCAAGACGTGGACCAAGCGCTTGCCCGTGCGCTCGAAGGGATGTACGACCTGCTGAGCTCGCTGCCGCCGTTGACCGATGAGGCATCTTCGCACGAGCGTTACCGCATGCTGCAGCGCGCCAAGATGCTCGTCGCCTATTGCAAACGCAAGGGGTCGCTCACGTTGGCACAGCACGGGGAGAGCGGTTTTGACCGCGACCGCATTCAGCTCATCGCCAACGAGCTCGCAAGTGACCTGCGCACCATCGATGTCGATTGCGCCTCGATTATCGCCATACGGCGCCCGATGCACGCCAGTACGGTAAGCGCCCTGTACGACTGCGTGTATGACTTTGCGTTTTTTGCCTACACCACCGACCATCCGGCGCTTATGTATCACTTGGGCGACCATGACCGGTGCAGTGTCGAGCTGCGCGCCACGCTTTTTTCCAACGATGATGAAGATCTTTCGCAGACGCCCGCTGCGCAAGAGCTCGAAAGCGCTCTGCAAGGGCGCAACGTGGCATACCGCCTTGAGGGCGAGCCCGGCCAGCTGCGCATGATCGTCTTGATGCCGAGGGCGGGTGAGTGACGATGCAGATTTCGCTCATCCTTCCCCAAATCGTTGCGCTCGATGTTGTCTTTGCCCTGGCTGCGTGTCTGCAGACGATCCACGTCCCGCTCATCGCATCGCGCCGCTCGTCCTATAACCGTAAGGTGATTTGTGCCTACGAGACGAGCCTTGTGCTTCACCTGATGATTTCGGCGCTCATCTTATTCGCGTCGTCTGGCTCGTATCTGGTGGCGCCGCTTGACGTTTGCGCCAGGGCAATGGGCGGAGTGCTGTGGCTCAATGCCGCGATCTTTGCCTATGGCGTGGTGCTTATGGTGCACTATCGTCGCCCTGTCATGCTGGCCGAGCTGCTGCTTGTTGTCGCCGTTACACCGCCGGTGGTTTTTGCCATGGGCTCGGCGTGGGCCGTTGTCCTTGTCGCAGAGGGTGCGTTTTTCCTGTTCCGCTCCATCGCGGCGCTCTTGATGGACGTCCGTAACCGCCAAGAGGACATCACCGCGTTCTCGACGATTGAAACCATCAACGTGATTCCCGTGGGCATCCTGTATCTGGACTCGAGGGGCCGTCCACTGCTCATGAACCGCTGCATGCGCAAAAACCTGGTGGAGCTTCATATGCCCACCGACCTAGGCGATATGAGCGGTACATGGAACGACCTGCGCAAGCTCAGCATGCAAATGCCCGAAGGCGGTAAGAACCGCGTGCGGATCAGCCTGGACCGCTTTGGTGAGGCGCGTGCGGTGGTCGAGGTTTCTCCCGCCGAGATTCGCCTGTTTGTGTGCGATGGCGTTATGGTCTCGGGCCGTTCGTTCGAGCGCATAATCGGTCTGGACGTGACAGAGTATGCGCATGCGCATGACCGCCTGGCGCAGGCCAACCACCTGCTTGAGCTTGCGGGCCAAGAGCTCCAGGCCCAGATCGAAGAAGTCAAAAAAGTTGCCGACAATGCGGCCTATCTGCGCATGCGCGCCCGCGTTCACGATGTGATCGGCCAGCGCCTATCAATCCTTCATCGCTATTTGGAGGAGGGGCGCTTGGACGACGAGTCGCTCGAGCAGATCGACCCGCTGCTGCGCTCAATCGCTGCCGATCTGCGCAGCGGGGGCGACACCGAACCGGCAGAGCAACTGGGCGATATCGTCCATGCTTTTGGCCTGGTGAGCGTGCAGATCGATGTTGAGGGTGCGCTGCCTGAGGACGCGCGTGTCGCCGCTGCCTTTTTGCAGATTATCCGCGAGGCCTCGACCAACGCCACCAAGCATGCGCAGGCGCATCGGGTCCATGTGCGCTTGTGGCAGGAGAGGACGGATGCTGACGCCGTCGCGCACATGACGATTTCTAACGACGGGTCCCCGGCCCCCGTATCGTATCGCGAGGGAACGGGAATCCCAGGTATGAGGCATGTCGCGCAAGATCTGGGTGGCAGCCTAGAGGTCCACGCCACCCCGCCCTTTACGCTTACGGTATCCATTCCGCTTAACGCCAACGACACGTCCCAAAGGAGAAACTCATGATCCGCGTGTTAATTGTCGAAGATCAGGCCATCCTGCGCGAGAGCCTGGCGCGCTCCGTTGGCGACCAGCCCGATATGACCGTCGTTGCCGCGATCGCCGATGCCTCCGAGGCCTTGGGTGTCGCGCTCAAGGAGCGCCCGGACATGATACTGATGGACGTGTGCACCGAACACGATTCAAACGGCATCGTGGCGGCGGCACGCATCAAGGAGCAGCTGCCCGAGTGTCGCATCATTATCATGACAGGCATGCCCGAGATCACCTTTGTCGATCAGGCCCGCGAGGCGGGCGTCGATAGCTTTGTGTACAAGAACGTCGGTATCGACGAGCTATTCGCCGTGATGCGCTCCACGTTGGCTGGCTACTGCACGTTTCCCAAGCCGCCCGAGAGCATTTTTTCGGGTACAGCAGCCCTCGACGATGTCGAGCTATCGATTTTGCGCCTTGCCTGCGAGGGCAAAAGTCGTCGCGAGATCGCGGCCGAGCTGTTTATGAGTGAGGGCACCATCAAGCGCCGCATCTCGGAGATCCTGAGCAAGACCGGCTACGACAACATCATGCGCCTGGCCGTGCATGCGGTGACCGAGGGTAGCATCGTTCCCAACATGGAGCGCTAGCGCTCGTTGCGCATCGGCATAAAAGCGACGGGGCCGCAGGATCATCTCCTGCGGCCCCGTCTGGTGTGCGCGGATGTGTCCGCCAATCCGCGGCTGTCGTGGTCTACCGCTACGCGATGGTTGCGCTGTAGGAGGCGACGTCCTCGTAGGAATCGGTCAGGTAGGCGTCGATGCCGATGGTCGTGTTGACCAGGTCGTCAAGGCTATCGAGCGTGCCGTTCGAGAACGTGAATTCCTCAGTGGCGTTGGTGCCGGGCATCAGGTGAGCCGAGAACCAGGGTTCCTTCATGGTGCCGTTGACGTTGGTCTTGCCGGAAGGAGCGTAGAAGGTCAGGTCCTTGTCGCTCTTGTTGGTGATGTTGACGACAAAGCCGATGTCGCCCCACTCGTCCTTGAACTTCTCGGTGATGGTGATGGTGCACAGGTCGTCATCGGCAACGGTGGCGGCGGGGGAGATTTCAATCTTCTGGACGTCGTCGTCTTCGACGGCCTCGTCGATCTCTTCTTCCTTCTCGGCCGCCTCGCGATCCTTCTTCACCGTGCCGGACAGGTCCTTGTCGGACTTGGTAAAGACAAGATTGCCGTCATCCTCTTCGAGGATGAGCTTGCCGTCCTTGAGCTTCATGTCATGCGACTCGTCTTCGGCGGTGATGGTTACGGTGGTGGCGTCCTTTGCCTCCCATTTAAGGTCGACGACTTCAAGGAACAGGTCGAGGGCACCTGTACCATCCTCATCGAGAATCAGGACACAGTGCACACCCCAATCCTCGAGCATCTTCATGTACTCATCGGTCAGCTCTTCGCCCTCCATGGTTCCACCCGAGAGTTCCCAGCTGCCGACGAAGTTGGCCTTGGGGTCTTTGCCGCCGCCGCTGCAGCCCGTCAGGGCAAAGGCGAGCGCAAGGACGCATGTCAGAAATGCGAGTACGGACTTTTTGAACGTTGTCTTCATGGTGTCCTCCTTTATCGAACGAAACCCATAGAAGCAAATGCGGGGGTGGCGGATCCCCCGCCAATTACCAGATAGAGGGGCTAGGGCCTGGGCGTTCCGCAGTTGCTGCAGAACTTGCCGCCGTTTTCGCTGCCGCAGTTGGGGCAGAACCACTTGGCCGGTGCCGGGGCGGGTGCGGGACTGCCACACTCGGAGCAGAACTTGCCGGTGTTGGTGGTGCCGCAGCTGCAGGTCCATGTGCCGGCCGCGGGAGCAGCGGCAGGAGCCGGTGCGGG
>URUI01000056.1 GCA_900551015.1 uncultured Collinsella sp. | reverse complement strand
GGCCATCAGCCGCGTCTTGCCGTCGGGCATGGAGCCGTAGAAGCCGGGGGTTACGATGCGCGGATGATCGGCGAAGAAGGAGCGCAGCGCCTCGCCCGAGGCCTTCTTCTGGTCCAGAGCGACACGACCGGCACGCTCAAGCGCGGACGCATCGTCGAACAGCAGCGCATCGATATCGCCGGCGAGCAATTGCTCAACCAGGCCCTCAAGCTCACGCGGGGCCTCGAGCACGTCGCCCAGACGACCCGAGACATCGTCGCCCAGCGCACCCATCAGACGGCTCACCAGCGGCGAGCTGTCAGCCATGCGGGCATCGAGCTTCTTTTGGCTGGCAAGCTCCGAGCGCACCTCGGACAGTTTGTTGCGCGCCTCGCTCTCGCGGACACGCAGGTCCTTAAGGGCTGCACGGGCGACCTCGGTAGCCTCGCGAGCATCAATCTGGGCTTGACGGGCCTGATCAAGTGCACTGTCGAGCTCCTCGGCGCGGTCGCGACGGCTCTCGAGTGAGGCCGTGACTTCCTCGAGCTGCTCGTCGATCTGCTCCAGGCGTGAGGCGTACATGTTGTCCTCGACCTCGGCGTTGCTCAGCGAGTCCTTCACCTTGGCGAGTTCGAGCGCCGCGTTATCGGCCACACGCTGCGCATCGCGTTGCTCACGCGTAAGCTGCGAAATCTGATTGTCGAGCGCCACGCGCCGCTCGTGGAGCTGAGCGGCGGCAGGACCAGCGGCGTCAACGTCCTCCTGGGCCTGCATGTGCGCGCCGGTCACTTCCTCAAGCTGCGCACGCGCGTCCTCGAGCTCCTCTACCACGCGACGACGCTGATGCTCGGAGCTCGAGATCTGGCCGCGCATGTCGGACAGGCGCGACACCATGTTGTGGCCCTTTTCCTCGAGCAGGCGCATATCGGAGTTAATGCGGCCGACCACGTCTTGCATATGGCGGCGCTGCTCGCCCAGATCGCCCACAAACAGGCCCTTTTCCTCGAGCATGACCTGGAGCTTCTCGAGCTCGCGTTCCTTTTCGCCCAAGCGGTACTGCGCAAGCTCAAGCTCGGCAGTGCCCTCCTTGGAGCGGCTCTCCAGGTCGTTCCACTGCGACTGCAGCGAACGAAGCTCGTCGACGGCCAGCATCTGCGTAAGCTCGTTCGCACGCGAGGACAGCTCTTTGTACTTGCGCGCGCGATCGACCTGACGCTCCAGCGGCCGCAGCTGGCGGGCGATCTCCTTATTGATGTCGCGGGCACGGGTCAGGTGCTCGTCCATCGATTTAATCTTTTTGAGCGCACGCTCCTTTCGGCGCTTGTGCTTGGAGATGCCGGCAGCCTCCTCGATCAGGGCGCGGCGCTCCTCGGGGCGGCTCTGCAAAATGGCGTCGAGCTTGCCCTGGCTGATGATGGAATGCGTATCCTTGCCCAGGCCCGAATCGTGCAGGATGTCCTGAATGTCCATCAGGCGGCACGGGCTCGAGTTGATGAGGTACTCGCTTTCGCCCGAGCGATACATACGACGGGTGATGGCGACCTCGTCAAAGTCGACGGGCAGCATATGGTCCGAGTTATCGAGCACCAGCGTGACCTCGGCGACACCCACCGGCTTGCGCGCCGACGAGCCCGAGAAGATGACATCCTCCATGGCCTGGCCGCGCAGCTGCTTGGCACTCTGCTCGCCCAGGACCCACAGAATCGAGTCGGAGATGTTCGATTTTCCCGAGCCGTTGGGACCGACGATGACGGTCAGGCCCGGCTCAAACGTCATATGGGCGCGGTCGGCAAACGACTTGAACCCTTTGAGCGTGAGGGACTTGAGATACACGGTTCCTCGCTTACACGTGCTTCTTGTTCAGAATCACGCCGTTGGTGGTGTAACCCATGCGGTCGAGCGCTTCGAGCGCGGCGGCTCCCTCGGCTTCCTTCTTTGAGGAGCCGGAGCCGCGACCCTGGCGAATACCGTCGATGAGCACCACAGCGGTAAAGGTGGGCGCATGCGCGGGGCCCTCGGAGCCGACCAGCTTATACGCGGGAGGCTCGTGGCCGTCTGCCTGCACGCACTCCTGCAAGAACGACTTGGGGTTCGCGGGGTGCTCGGCACGCTCGGTGGCCAGGTGCGGCTTAAGCGTACGGTGGATGAACTCCGCCGCCGCATCCCAACCGGCATCCAGATACAACGCGCCCACGAGCGACTCGTAAACGTTCTCAAGCGCCGAGTGCAGGCCGCGCGCGCCGGTACCGGTCTCGGAGGCGCCAAAGATGATGATGTCGTCGATACCCAGCTCGTGCGACACCTCGGACAGCGTGGCGCCCGAGACAAGGGACACCTTCAGGCGCGTGAGCTTGCCCTCGTCAAACTCGGGATAGGACTCAAAGAGCGAACGGGCCACCACGGCACCCAAAATGGAATCGCCCAAAAATTCAAGGCGCTCATAGCTGGCAGAGACCGGCAGGCCCTCGACGGCCGAGGGATGCGTGAGCGCCGCGCGCAGCAGCACCTTGTTATTGAACTCATGGCCCAGGATCTCCTGGGCACGCGTGAGTCGTTCAGACAAAGCCAAGACTTAGGCCTCCTTGGCGTTTTCGATCGCGTCGACGGCGTCGGCGACAGAGTTGAGCGACAGCAGGGTCTCGTCATCGATTTCGAGGTCGAACTCGTCCTCGATGGCCGTCACCAGCTGCAGACGCTCGAGCGAATCGGCATCGAGATCGTCAAAAGTGGTCTCGTCGCTAATGTCGGCGACATCGACGCCCAGCACGTCAGCGGCAATTTCGGCGATCTTATCGAAGATTTCGGAGCGGTCCATAGCGCTTCCTCTCGTATGTCATGGAACACAACACAACACGGCAATCGGAGCCGCGTTGCAATACGGCTCCGATTCTACCCCACACGGTACAGGTTGAGCCACGTAACGGGGCTCTTACAAAACGATACCGTCCATGGAATTGGCGACGTTCTCGACCAGCCCGGCGCGCACGGCTTCAGCCGCCGCGAGCGTACCGTTTTTGACAGCCTCGACCGAGGTGGCGCCATGGCCGATTAGGACCACGCCACGCAGGCCCAAAAGAATCGCGCCGCCCTTGGCATCACCAGAGAGCTTGGCCTTAATCTCGCGCATCTGCTTTTTGATGAGCAGCGCGGCGATCTTGGTGCCGAGCGAGGACATAAAGGCACCCTTGAGCTCCTGAAGCAAAAACTTGGCAGCGCCCTCGGTGGCCTTGAGCGCGATGTTGCCCGACATGCCGTCGGCGACCACGACGTCAAAATTACCCGACGTAAGATCGGTGCCCTCGCAGTTGCCCACAAAGCCGGGAACAGCGGCCTTCATGGCCGGGAAGCACGACTTGGTGAAGTTGGAGCCCTTCTCGTCCTCGGTGCCGTTGGCAAGCAGGCCCACGCGAGGATGCTCGATGCCCAAAACCACGCGGGCATAGGCAGCACCCATCTGGGCGAAGCGCACCATATCGTCCACCGTGACATCGGGATTGGCGCCCATATCGCACAGCACCGTCAGACCACCGGCACGATTGGGCAGTGCGTTGGTCAAGCACGGACGGACCGGCTGCTTCTTGCCCTCTGCCAAATACCTAAACGGCGTGACGTAGGCCGTGGCGGCTGCGGTCATAGCACCGGTCGAGCCGGCCGAGAAAAACGCGTCCGCATTGCCCTTCTTAATGGCACGGCATGCAAGCACGATCGAGGACTTGCGCTTAGTCATCACGGCGCGGATGGGATCGTCCTCCATGCTGATGACATCGGGGGCCTCCAGAGCCTCCACGCGGGCATGCGCTGCGGCAAAGGGGTTGACGATTTCGGCGGGACCGACGGCCAAAATCTCGATCTCGGAATCTGCCTCGAGCGCAGCCTCGATACCGTCGAGGACAACCTGGGGCTTCTCGTCTCCGCCCACAACGTCTACACAAACGCGAACGTTACTCATTTCATATGCTCCTTATACAAAAATGGCCGACTCATTGAGCCGGCCATTGTGGTTCCAGTTGGAACGGCATCGTATCCAGAGTATACAGTTACTCGGTAACGATAACCTCGCGGTCCTTGTAGAAACCGCAGCTGGGGCACACGTGGTGCGGGAGCTTAACAGCGCCGCAACGGGGGCACGTGGACTGAGCCGCAGCCGAGATCTTCATGTTGGCGGAACGACGGGTATGGGTGCGGATACGACCCTGCTTTTGTTTAGGTACGGGCATAGTGACCTTCCTTATAAACTATCCAGTGTGGCGATTACGCGCAAGTAGCGATACTACCACAGTTTTACTCGTCAAGCTTGAGATTCTTCAATGCTGCAAATGGATTTTCCGTGGCAGCGGCCCATTCGGCCTCCGCTTTGGCGGCGCAATCGCATTGCTCGACGTTGAGATTGATGCCGCAGGTGGGGCAAAGGCCGCGGCAATCGGGCTTGCACAGGACAACGAACGGCGTGTCCATGACGACCGCGTCGTTGATGGGCTCGCCCAGATCGACAATGCGATCCTCGCCCAGCAACTCGTAGCCGTCTTCGTAGGCCTCGGGGTCCTCGGGCTCGTTAAAGAGGTAGAACTCCTCGATCTCGCCTGCGATATCAAACGATGCGGGCTCCAGGCAGCGATCGCACTCGCCGGTGGCGTGAGCGCGGACCATGCCCGAAAGCAGAACACCGGTACCGGCGTTGGTAAAGACCACGTCGTAGGAAATGCCGTCCTGCAGCTGGTACTCCTTCTCGCCCACCGTGTAGGTGGCGACATCGACCTTGCCGGTCAGCGGATAAGAGTCTCCGGGAAACTCGAGCTGCTCGGAAAGATCGACGGTTACGCTCGGGAACTCAGCCATTACCACTGACCGTTCTGCTGGGCGGCGCCCTCGTTGAGCTGCTGACGGCAACGAGTGACGGTGCCGGTCAGACTCTTAAGGTTCTCCTCGAGGTGCGTAAAGACCTGCTCGGCGTAATCCTCGGCGGCATAACGCGTCTCGCGCTCGTACTGCTGGGCACGGTCGCGGATGTCGTCGGCCTGCTGCTGGGCTAAGCGGACGATCTCCTGCTCACCGGCAATGGTGAGCGCCTGCTGCTGAGCATCGGCAATGATGGAATCGGCCTGGGCGGCGGCGGAGGCCATAAGCTCCTCGCGCTCTTTGAGGATACGGCGGGACTTCTGCCACTCCTCGGGATAGCTCATGCGGATCTCATCGAGGATGTTAAAGAAGACGTCGGCGTCGATAACCTTCATCTGGGCGTTCTTGCCGAACGGCGTCTTAGCCTCTTCGATGAGCCCCTCGAGCTCGTCGACAAGACTCACGATCCTGTCGCCAGGAAAATTCTCGCCCGGCATCCGGTCTCCTTTCATAGGTAACATATCATCGTGTTAGTTTACCACATGCCACCAGGCAATAAAAAACGTCACGAAAAGCGATGTTTGAGTGCTTCGACCACGTTGGGCGGCACAAACGTCGACACGTCGCTGCCAAGCGACGCGATCTGGCGCACCACCGAACTCGAGATATAGCCGTACTGCGGAGCACTCATGACAAAGATGGACTCCAGCTCGCTATCCAGGCGATAGTTGAGGTCGGCCTGCTGCAACTCGTACTCAAAGTCGGTCATGGCGCGCAGACCCTTAACGACGGCACCCGCCCTCTGTTCACGTGCAAAGTCGACCAGCAGGCCGGTGAAGGGCAGTACCTCGACGCCGTCCAAATCACCGAGGGCCTCGCGGGCCAGCGCCACGCGCTCGTCGAGCATAAAGGTGGTACCCACGCCGTTTTTACCCTGCGATTCGGCCACGGCGACGATCACGCTGGGAAAGATACGGCGAGCTCGGCGGATCACGTCGATATGGCCAAAGGTGATGGGATCGAAGGTGCCCGGGACGATCACGCGGTTGATGGTGTCATTCATGGGTGTCCTCCGAAGGCACATCCTCGTCATTTTCGTTCTCGTCAGCATGGTCGTTCTCGTCCTCGGCCACCCAGCGCAGCAAGTCAACCGAGGTAATGCCGTAGCGCTTCTCTCGCACGGTCTTGAAACAAGCCGGATGAGCACCTGCGTCGGCTGCGGCATGTTCAAAAAGGGCAAAGGCCCCGGGCGCCAGCAGTCCCTGCTGGGAAAGATTTTGCAGCAGCTCATCGACCGGCTCGGCACCAAAAGCATAGGGCGGGTCGAGCAAGACCAGATCAAAGGGGCCGCCCGGCACGCGGCCGCGCGAAGCGCTCGCAAGGACATCGCCCGTCACCACACGCCAACGCGCGCGATCGCGGCAGAGCGACTCGATATTCTTGGTAATGAGCCTCGCGGCATTGCGATCGATCTCGAACGTCGTGAGCGAACGGGCTCCCCGCGAGAGCATCTCAATGCCTAGGGCACCGGAGCCGCCAAAGGCATCCAGTACGCGGACCTCGTCCAAATCAAAGTCAAAGGCCGATAGGACCATGGATGCGCACGCTTCGCGCACGCGGTCGGTCGTCGGACGCGTAACATCGCGACCGCGCGGCTCTTCGATTTTGCGACCGCGCCATTCACCGCCGATGATTCTCATCCTCCGCTGACCTCCTTAAAAATGTGTCGATATCGCATGGCGACCGCATCGCGCAGGGGGCGCGTCGCCACGGAGTCAAGGGTGCAAGCATACCGCAAGAGCTCGACCGCGTCCAAATGGGCCCATTCGATAAGGTCCTCATCGGCGTCCAGGTCCACAAAGCGCAAGGTCACGCCGCCGTGCTGACGGTAACCCAGGATTTCGCCCTCGTGACGCAGACGCAGGTCCATCTGGGCAAGCGTAAAACCATCCGAAGTTTTTTCGAGCGATTGCAGGCGATCTTGTGCTGGCGACGCGCCGCCGTTGCCCTTGGAGTGCGTCATGACCAGGCACGTGCCCGACACACTGCCGCGGCCCACGCGACCGCGCAGCTGGTGCAGGGCAGCCAAACCAAAGCGCTCGCCGTTCTCGATGACCATGACGGTGGCGTTAGGCACGTCGACGCCCACCTCGACCACCGTAGTCGAGACGAGCACGTCAATCTCGCCACGCTTAAAGGCATCAATAACCTGGTCCTTCTCCCCCGCTGGCATACGGCCGTGAAGGCGCTCGATGGCAAGGCCCGGCAACGCCAGACGCAGGCGATCGAGCTCGGTCGCCGTATCGTGCAGCGGCACGGGAACCGTCACGCGGCCCTCATCGTCGCGGGCAATACCGGGTACGTCTTCCAGCTCATCGGCCGAGTCACTCGGCTCCACAAGCGGGCAGATCACGTAAGCCTGCTGACCCTTTTCATACGCCTCGCGGATGGCACCGTAGGCCAAATCGCGGCTCGACTCGGTGAGCACGCGCGTCGTAACGCCCGCCCCCGGAACAGGTCGACGGCGGATGATGCTCGTGTCCAGGTCGCCGTAGACCGAGAGCGCCAACGTGCGCGGGATCGGCGTGGCCGTCATAACGAGAAGGTCGGCACCCGGGCCCTTGGCACGCAGAGCATTGCGCTGGCCCACACCAAAGCGGTGCTGCTCGTCGATGACGACAAGCGACAGATGCTTAAACGCCACGTTGTCCGAAAGGACCGCGTGGGTTCCAAAGAGGACGTCGAGCTCGCCCGATTCCAGCTGCGCATGGATCTGCTCGCGCTCGGCCGCCGGCGTGGCACCCGTCAGGAGTGCCCAAGACATGCCAGCCTGGGAGAGCAAGGGGCCAGTCTTATCGGCATATTGGCGCGCCAGCACGCCCGTAGGCGCCATAACGCAGGACTGAGTGCCCGAATCGGCCGCGACAGCCAGCGCGCAGGCGGCGACGGCCGTCTTGCCGGTACCGACGTCGCCCAGTAGCAGGCGGTTCATCACGCGCCCGCCATCGCACATATCGTGCAGGATGTCTCGGAACGCGGCCTCCTGCTCGTCACTCAGCGAAAACGGCAGGGCTTCCCTGAGCGCCGCCAGGTGCTCACCCGCGGCGTGGGCGTAGGGAGCGACTTCGACCAAGCCGCCGTCGTTGCGCAGGCGCAGCGCCAGCTGAAGGCAGAGACATTCCTCGTAGGCAAGACGCCGCCGCGCGATGTCGCGCTCGGCCATACTCGAGGGAAAGTGAATCGAGCGCAGCGCACGGGCATTGCTCATCAGGCGGCGCTTGACGCGTAAGCGTGCGGGAATCGGGTCGAAGGGATTGCCGACAACCTCAAGCGCGCCGCTTACGATACGGCGCATCCACGCCTGACTCACGCCATCACTCACGTAATGAACCGGCAGAATGGTGCCCGCGGCACGTCCGTCCTCGAGCTTTTCGAAATGCGGCGAGGCCATCTGCTTAAAGCCGTAGGCAAACTCGACCTTACCCATCACAGCCAGACGGTCTCCCTGCTTAAACTGCTGGGCAATCCAGGGCTGACGGAAAAAGGCGACTTGCAGCACGCCCGTCTCGTCCACCAGCGAGACCTCGGTCACCTGCATACGCGGGCGAGGCTGCTTTTGGACGATACGGTCAACCGTGGCGACGATCGTGCACACGGTACCGATGGGCGCCATCTCGATGGACCAGGAGCGCGTAAAGTCCAGGTATCGATGAGGGATATGGAGAAGGAGGTCCCCCACCGTCTGAATTCCCAAACGGCGAAGGGCCTCCTCACGTTTACCCGAAACATATTTGAGTCGCGCGATATCCTCGTCGAGCGCATTGCTCTGGGCAAAGCGCTCCGAGACGCGCGGCACGGAGCACAGTTCGGACATGGGCAGTTGCCTACTCGATCGAGAAGATCACGGGATAGAGCGGCTGCTCGCCACGATGGGCGTCGATCTCCAGATCGGGCTGAGCCTCCTCGATAGCGTCGACGATCTCCTGGAAGGCCTCATCGGACAGTTCCTCGCCGGCCAGAATCGTCAGCGCGTCGCCCTCCTCTTCCTCCTGCATACGGTTGATGCAATCGAGCGTGACCTGCTTCACGTCGGAGCCGACCACGTCGATGGAGCCGGCAATGATGCCCATGACGTCACCGGAGTGAATTGGCGAACCGTCGGAGGCACTGGAGTCGCGCACGGCGCGGGTGACCTCGCCATCGCGGACCTCGCTGATGGCGTCGACCATAGCGGCGACGGCATCCTCGAGCTCGGAATCGGGCAGGACCGCGAACAGCGCGGAGAAGGCCTGCGGAACGGTCTTGGTGGGAACGACGGCGACCTTCTTGTCGGTGCAGGCTGAGGCAGCGGCCTCAGCGGCCATGCGGATGTTGCCGTTGTTGGGCAGGATGATGACCGAGGTCGCGTTGACCTGGTCAACAGCACCCAGCAGGTCTGCAGTCGAGGGGTTCATGGTCTGACCACCCGACACGATCACGTCGACGCCGAGGGACTTGAGGATGTCGGCCTCGCCGGAACCGGCGGCAACGGCGACAAAGCCCAGGGCCTTCGCGGGCTCGGCGGCCTTCTCCTGATCCTCGTGGATCTTGGCGGTACGGTCGTGGGCCTCCATCTCCATATTATGGATAAAGACCTCATAGATCTGGCCAAGCTGCAGCATGTGCTCGAGCACCAGGTTGGGTGTGTTGGAGTGCACGTGGATCTTGTAGTCGGGGTAGGCACCCACGAGCAACTCGCAGTCGCCCATAGAACCCAGGAACTTAAGGCACTCGTCCTCGTCAAACGGGGCGTCGGCCTTAAACAGGAACTCATTGCAGTAACGGAATTCCGAGCCCTCCCAGTCGTCGTTAGCCTCGATCTCAACGCGGCCAAGAGCGGCATCACGGGCAGAGCCGGCGGAGTCAAACGTAGCGGAGAAATCCTCGACAACGGTGCTGCGGCCAAGAGCGGCAGCTACGAAGTTCTCGAGGAAGATGGCAAAGCCAAAGGCGCCGGAGTCGACCACGCCGTTCTCCTTCAGAACGGGCAGCAGGTCGGGCGTGCGAGCGACGGACTGGTAGGCCTCGACGACAATGGCATCGAGCGCGTCCTCGGCCGAGAACTTCTTCTTTTCGCACTCGTCGGCCTTGGTCGAGACATCGCGCAGCACCGTGAGAATCGTGCCCTCGATGGGCTTACGGACGGCCTGGAAGGCGACCTTGACGGCGCGGCGGAACGCATAGGCGATGTTGGCGGACGTGATGGGCTCATCAGCAGAGACGAGACCCTCGGCCACGCCGCGCAGGATCTGAGAGGTGATGACGCCGGAGTTGCCGCGGGCACCCATCAGGGAGCCGTGGGTGATGGCGCCGGCGATGGCCTCCATATCGGCATCGGCGGGAAGGGCGGAAAGCTCCTTGGTCACCGAGGCGAGCGTGAGCGACATGTTGGTACCGGTGTCGCCGTCGGGTACGGGGAAGACATTGAGCTTGTTGATCTCCTCGGCCTTGTCGGAAACAGCAGCCGCAGCGATCGGAAAACAGGTGCGAATGGTCTTTGCAATCATGGGTATTTGAATCTCCGTTTTCGGATGCTAGTTCAGACGGCTCTTGAGCGCGTCGATGTGAATGCCGATCTTAAGGCTGGCGGGATCGATCTGGGCGATCTCCTGCAGGGTGAAGGCAACGGAGCTCGAAAGATTGTGGCAGACGGACTTCATGTTGACGCCGTTCTCGAGCACGACGTGAAGATCGACCGTAAGGCCGTTCTCGTCGGCGGAGACAAGCACGCCCTTGCGGAGGCGCTGACCGGCAAGCAGGCGCACGCTCTCGGCGCCCTGGAGCTGCTCAGCCATACCGACGACGCCATAGCACGTCATCGCGGCATAACCGGCAATATCGGCAATAACGTCGTTCGAGACGCTCAGGCTGCCGTTGATGGTCTCAGACACAAGAATCTCCTTATCTGGTGCTCACGGCACCATGTCGTGGGAGCAATCATTGCAATATTCTACAACGACAGCGCCATGTTGAGGTGATGGGTCGCGGGATTACATCCTCGACACGAAATGTTGATATGGCAACGTCCGAGTCAAGTGGTCGCGGCATGAAAAAACCCGCCGCATAAGCGACGGGTTTTACAACCTGGCTCCCCGGGTAGGACTCGAACCTACAACAGCGCGGTTAACAGCCGCGTGCTCTACCATTGAGCTACCGAGGAATAGGTGCGTGCTCTCAAGCAACGAAGTTTATTATACGGACGAATCAGCTCAGGGCAAGAACTTTTTTAAGAATTTTTCCGACCTAGTCATTGGGGACGTCCCCAATGACCACATGAAAGCGCCCCCAAGCGGATGTGCTTGAGGGCGCTTCTTGCTTGCGAGGTTATGACTCGATGTAGTCCTTCAGCTTGCTGCTGCGGCTCGGGTGACGAAGCTTGGCCAGGGTCTTGGACTCGATCTGGCGGATGCGCTCGCGCGTGACGCCAAACTCGCGGCCGACTTCCTCGAGTGTGCGGGGATGCCCGTCGACAAGGCCAAAGCGCAGCTCGATAACCTTGCGCTCACGATCGGCAAGCGAGTCGAGCACCTGAGTGAGCTGCTCCTGCAGCATGGAGAAGCTGGCGGCATCGGGCGGAACGATAGCCTGGGAGTCCTCGATAAAGTCGCCCAGTTGGGAATCCTCTTCCTCGCCGATGGGGGTCTCAAGCGACACGGGCTCCTGCGAGATCTTCTGGATCTCGCGGACGCGGTCGGCGCTCATGTCCATCTCGGCACCGATCTCCTCGGGGGTCGGGTCGCGACCCAGGTCCTGAAGGAGCTGGCGCTGCACGCGGACGAGCTTGTTGATAGTCTCAACCATATGCACGGGAATACGGATGGTACGGGCCTGGTCGGCGATAGCGCGCGTAATGGCCTGACGGATCCACCACGTGGCGTACGTGGAGAACTTGAAGCCCTTCTGGTAGTCGAACTTCTCGACGGCGCGAATCAGACCGAGGTTACCCTCCTGGATCAGGTCAAGGAACAGCATGCCGCGGCCGACATAGCGCTTGGCGATGGAGACGACCAGACGCAGGTTTGCGCTGATGAGTGCCTGCTTAGCTTCGAGGCCGACGTTCTCAATGCGCGTAAGACGACGCATCTCGGCACGCGTGAGCTCGAGCTCACCGGCATCGGCGGCCTCGAGTTTCTCGGTGGCCTCGAGACCGGCCTCGATCTTCATGGCCAGATCGACCTCTTCGGAGGCGGTCAGCAGGTCGACCTTGCCGATCTCTTTGAGGTACATACGAACCGGATCGCCGGTCAGCATCACCGTGGAGGCATCGATACCACGCACGCGGGAGCGTGAACGGGACGTGCGCACGGTGCGCTTCTTCTTGCTCTTGGAAGAACCCATCTCGGCGTCGGCCTGACGGGCCATCTTGAGCTCGTGATCGTCGAGCGAGCCGGAATCGTGCTCATCGTCGTCATCAAAATCGTCGGTATCGTTATCGTCATCGTCGACGTCCATGGGGGCGTCGTCGTTACCGCTCGCGGAGATAATCTGGATGCCGCTGTTGCGCAGCGCGGAATACACCGCGGTGAGCTGCTCGTCAGAAACATCGATATCCTTCAGGGCGACCTGAATCTCGTCCTCGGTTACCGAAGTCCTGTTTGAGCCGTTGCCCATGAGCTTTGCAACGTAGGATTCCAGCCCAGTACCCGTGCTCTCAGTCTTTTTTGGCACAGATTCTCCCTTCATAGTCCACAGGACTCAATACTTTAGCACACACATAGACGTCTATACCCAAAAAGAGGACTGGATATAGGCGAGAATACGCTGGTTGACCACAACATCTAGGCCCGTTCGGTGCCTGCGGCCTCCAGACCGATCAAACGGAACGGGTCCGCCACGCCGCCGATCGACTTTTGCAGCTCGCGTTGACGCTGCGAATCCTGCGCGGCCTGCACGGTCAGCGCGCGTCGGGCTTCATCATCGAGCGAACGGTCCTGGCGCAGCTTGGCCTGTGCGGCACGCATGCGGCGCTTGATGGTGTAGAGCTCGAGCGTATCAAGCATAAACACGATGTTCGTCTCGGTGGGGTGCTTGCTCGTCGCCGAGATGCGCCCGGCACTCACAAGCGTTGCCGCCTCGGGACACACCGAGCGCGCCGCATCCATGCAGGCTGCAGGATCGGTTCCCGGCGGCGTTGCCAGAACGGCCCATGCGATGGACTCGTGACGTGGGTCAACCCACTCGATAGAGCAGATGCGGTCGGCATACGTGCGGAACAGGTCGGGGTAGCTCGTGAGCATGGTCAGCAGCTCGCGCTCCCCTGCCAAGGACTTACGCTCAAGATCAGTAAGAACCATCGGCGCCGCCGCAGCCGGAACGCCCGAACCATCAGTCACAGGTACAGCACCCATACCATCAGGCACATCGATCGGCGGCAGGTCATCGACGACCTCCACGGGCGCGGCGCCGTAGGCATCGAGCGGGACATAGTCGTACGGCTCTTCCCCGACCGGCGCCGCTACTGCCGGCGTCAGTTGCTGTTGCATTAATGAATTCCCAACCACTGCAAAATCTCAGCCCCGTGGCTG
>URUI01000055.1 GCA_900551015.1 uncultured Collinsella sp. | reverse complement strand
CCGGGGTGATCGAAGGCCAGCGGGTAGGTGAGCTTAGGCTTGACGGCCGCACAGCTGCAGGGCCAGGGGCCGCAGTGCTGCAGCAGCTCGCCGTTCTCGTTATCGGGATGGCGCACGGTCCAGTCGGCGAACATGCCGCGGTGACGGCCCAGGTCGGCCGCCTCGACCATCAGCGCGGTGATGGCGCCGTGGATATCGGTCTCGCACACGACGGGGATACCCATCTCGTTGAGGATGGCGTTGGCGGCGCAGGGCATAATGCCCAGCTCGTCCTGCAGGGCGTTCCAACACTGGATGGCGCCGGCGTTGCAACCGTACTTCTCGACCAGGCGCTTCATGGCGATGGCGAGCCCTGCGACCGCGGGGACCTTGTCCTCGGGGATGCAGATCTCAAAGCTGTCGGTGATGTGGGCGAGCATGGCGTTCATGGCCTGCTCGTCGGCCTGGGCATCGCGCACGGCCTGGACAAGCTCGGTCATGGGGATGGGCGAAAGCTGGATATTGAACTTTTCGAGCAGCTCACCCTCGTTGCACATCGTGGACCAGAAGTCGAACGGACGGGTGGCCATCTGCAGAATGCGGGTGTGCTTGAAGGTCTTGACCACGTTGCACACAGCCAAGAAGTCCCAGACGCCGCGCTCGAACTCGGGGTCGGTCAGGCGGCAGTTGGTCATATAGGTGAAGGGAACCCGGAAGCGGCGCAGGACCTTGCCGGTGGCGAACAGGCCGCACTGGCTATCGCGCAGACGGGTGCCATCGGGCTCGGGGCGCTCGTCGCGCGGGCCCCACAGCAGCACGGGCAGGCCGAGCTCGCGGGCAAGGCGGGCGCAGACATACTCGGTGCCAAAGTTGGCGTGGCACAGCATGATGCCGTCGACGCCCTCGGCGCGGAACTTCTTGACGATAGGCTCGATATGGCTGTCATCGAACAGCAGGCCCTCGTCGTTGATGTCGTCGATATCCACGATGTCGACGCCGATCTCGCGCAGGCGATCAGCCGTCAGGCCGCGATACTTGATCGCGTCCGGCGCGCTAAAGATGCTGCGGCGCGTGGGCACAAAACCGAGCTTGATCTTATCCATGTACGTCCTCCCCTAGTCACATGTTCAGTAAACAGACGCGTGTTTCGTTTTGTTCTGTTTACTAAATGTTTTACTCTTCTGTTTAGAAGTTTAACGCGAAATACCCGTAGACGGTAGAGAAATCAGCCTAAACGGTATGTAAACAATCTGAACATACAAGGGGAACAAAAAGAGGGTCCCGAAGGACCCCCTCTTTGAACGACGTTATGCGTGCCGCCCCGCGCATCTTGGCACGGCGCGTGCGATGCCGCTTTCGCCTAGAGCTCGCGCACGCTCTGGCGCTCGACAAAATAGGTCGATACGGCTGTCTTGCAGGTGTAGCTCTTGGGATTGCGGATGTTGCCCACCAGACGGCGCACCGCGATCTCGCCCACCTCGTGCTTGGGAACGTGCACCGTGGTGAGCGGCGGGTTGGAGAAAGCGCCCAAAGATAGGTCGTCAAAGCCGATGATCGAAACATCCTCGGGCACGCGTATGCCGTGCTCGTTCAGGGCGCGCATAGCGCCCACGGCGAGCACGTCGTTCTCGGCAAAGAAGGCCGTCGGCAAGTCATCGCGCGAGACGCCGTCGAGCCACGCGCCCATGTCGCGATAAGCACCCTCGAGCGTGGTGCCCAGCGTGACGTGCCAGGTCGGGTTGGCCTCGAGGTCCGCATCCTCAAGCGCTTGGCGATAGCCGCGCTCACGATCTTTAAAGTTGCGAATGCGAAGGTCGCCTGCCAGGTAGCCGATTTGTCTGTGGCCCTTCTCGATAAGGTAGTCCACGGCACGCAGCACCGAATCGGTGTTAGCAATGACCACGGCATCGAAGTACTGGCGGTCGCTCCAGCCATCGAGCACAATCAGGTGGGCGGCGGCGTTAGCGAACAGGGCGTAGTCCTCCTCGCCCAACTCGGTGCCCATCAGCACGATGGCGGCAGACGGGTCGGCGATCAGGCTCTCGACCTGCGGACGCACGGCGTCTAGGTCGCTAAAGTCGAGCGAGACAAAGCTCGTGCTCATGCCGTGGCGACGCGCCTGGCGCTCCACGCCCTCGATGACCGCGGGGTGGAAGGTGCTCTCGTCCAGGATGGCGCCCGTCTTGCGCGCGAGCACAAACTGGATGCTCTCGAGCTGCGTCGACTGCTGATAGCCGAGCGACTGCGCGCACTCCAGGATGACTTTGGCGGTCTCCTCGCTCACGCTGCGCTTGCGGTTGAGCGCGTTGGACACGGTCGCAGGCGAAAAACCGGTGATGCGGCTGATCTCGCGAACACTTGCTTTGGCCATTGTTCCCCCTAGTAACGGTCGCGGTCGAACATCGTGGCCTGACCGCCCCATGACTCGACAACTAAACGACCGCAAATTCAATCTAAACAGAATAGTAAATGTTTAATAGCTAGTTTAGCCTGTTGTCAAGCAAAGTGGCCCGACTATTCCCCCAACGGGCACATTTAGTCGGTAGCTAAAAAAGCCCCGTCCCAAATTGACTACTTTGGGCGGGGCGTGAAAATCATTTAGCCCAGGACACGGGCCATACGCGCCTTGAACTCGGACAGGAAGCGCGGGGCGTCGACGGTCAGCGCCACGAGCGCGCTCTTGCCGGGGTCGGCCACACGGCGCTCATCGCAGATGGTGCGGCCGCGATACTCGCCCAGTAGGTCGACGCGCAGGTTACAGCCGAGTGCGCCCACGAGCGTGGGGTCAATCGCCACGGCGACGGCAAGCGGATCGTGCAGCGCGCAACCACCCAGGTAGGGGGCGTTCATCTCGTACGAGCTAATGTAGTGCTCCACCATGCTCGCAAACGCACAACCGGCCATGGTGCCCGAGCCCGTCCAGCCGGCAATGTCGCGACGCGTGAGCACCACGCGATGCGTCACATCCAGCCCCACCATAGTGAGCTTGCGGCCCGAACGCAGCACGGCATCGGCCGCCTCGGGATCACTTGCCATGTTGGCCTCGGCGCCCGCGCTCACGTTTCCAGGCACGGTAAGCGCACCGCCCATCACGACCACGCGGCCGATAGATATCATCGCCGCCGCATCACGCTCCAGGGCAAGCGCCAGATTGGTGAGCGGGCCGGTCGCAACGTAGACCAGATTGGGACCATAGGTGCGCGCAGCATCAATCAGGTAATCGACCGCCGCGTTACCGTCGGCCGACGTCGCCCCCACCGGCTCGTACGGCGACGCAGGCACGCTCGCCCCGCCAATGCCGTTCTTGCCATGGATGAGCGTGGTGGACGCCGGCGGCGTATAGGGCTCAGTCGCCTTAATGGGACGATCGGCGCCCAGGTACACCGGAACCTCGGGGCGACCCAGCAGATCGAGCACCGCCAGGCAGTTGTGCGCCGATTGCTCGACGCGCACGTTGCCAAAGCACGTGGTGATGCCCACGAGCTCCACCTCGGGGCTCGCGATGGCATAGGCCAGCGCCATCGCATCGTCCACACCCATATCCAGATCAAGGATCAGCTTCTTGGTTGCCATTGTTCTACTCCGCTTCTCCGTCTTTATCGTTTAACCAAACCAATGTTCAACTTCGGCACGCGTGGGAATCGATTGCTGAGCGCCCAGGCGCGACACCGTCACCGCCGAGGCGCGAGCACCCGCGGCCATGCACTCAAAGAGCGGCAAGCCCTCTAGGCGAGCCGCCGCCAACGCGCCGATAAACGTATCGCCGGCCGCCGTGGTGTCGACCACCGAGCTCGAAAGCGCCGGCATGCGCAGCAGCTCGCCGTCATCACCGAGCGTAACCGAGCCGGCACCGCCCAGCGTAATGACCGCGGCGCCAGCGCCTTTGCCGAGCAGGGCATTAAGCGCTTCGACACAACTCGCGTCATCTGCGGGTAGAATGCCCGTCAACGCCTGGCATTCGGTCTCGTTGGGGCAGACCAGGTCGACTGCGGGCCACGCACCCGCCGGCAGGGCGCAGGCCGGCGCGGGGTTAAAGACCGTATAGAACCCCAGCCTGTGGGCGCAAGAGAGCGCTGCGGCCGTCGCCGCAAGGTCACATTCGCCCTGGGCGATAAAGACGCTTCCGGCAGCCGGGGCAATCTCTCTGGCGCCTCCGTCGAGCCCATCGGCCACCAGGTGCCTCAGCGCACAGGCCACATCATCGCCTGCAAGCGCATGGTTGGCACCCGGCGACAGCACGATGCGGTTGTCGCTCTCACAGCGAATGATGGTCGCCGTGCCCGTCTCCACGTCGTCGCGCCGCGCCACGAACTCAACGCCCACGCCGGCATCCTGAAGCCCCGCCACCAGCGCATCGCCAAACGCATCGCGCCCGACCGCGCCGATCATGCACGTGCGCGCACCCATGCGCGCGGCGGCGACGGCCTGGTTAGCGCCCTTGCCACCAGCATTGGTGATAAAACCGCTGCCACCGACTGTCTCGCCCGCGCGCGGCATGCGCTCGCACGCCACTGAAAGGTCCATGTTCATACTGCCGAACACCGCAACAATGCCGTTGTCTGCCATGGAAACCTCCTCGTCTACAGGCCTTACGCCCACCGTCGGCGTCGATCGTGCGCTCTCGCACCCCCTATAACTTTAGTCCACTTTGATGTGGACGCGCGCTTGAGCTTGCGCCAGCAGCAAGCATTCACAGGGGTAGGCAGCTACAATGAATACGTGCTGATTATTCTCGTCATTGGATGATGTTTTATGGAACAATTCTCGCAATCGGGCTCGCGCGGTCGACGCCGCACGGGCAACGAGCCGGCACCGCACGAACGCGTGAAGGGCGAGCGCCGTGCCAACGAGCCGCGACGCACCGCGAGCCCCCATCGCGCTTCTGCCAACAACGCGGGCCGCGCCAACACTCCCGCCGCGGAGCAGACGCCTGCTCGCCCCAAGTCCCGCTACATCCCTGCCCTTGACGGCCTGCGCACGCTTGCCGTCGTCGCGGTGGTGCTCTATCACCTCAACCTCACGTGGGCTCAGGGCGGCCTGCTTGGCGTCACGATCTTCTTTGTGCTTTCGGGCTATCTGATCACGCGCTTGCTGCTCAACGAAGTCGCTAAGACCGGTCGCATCGACCTTAAGAGCTTCTGGATTCGCCGCATCCGTCGCCTGGTCCCCGCCGTGGTAACGGTAGTGTTCGTGACCTGCGCGCTGTGCACCATCTTTAACCACGTGATGCTCACCAAGATGCGTCCCGACATTCTGCCGTCGCTGCTGTTCTTTAACAACTGGTGGCAGATTATGCAGGACGTCTCGTACTTCAACGCCCTGGGCGATCCCTCGCCGCTTACGCACTTTTGGTCGCTCGCCATCGAGGAACAGTTCTACCTGGTTTGGCCCCCGCTGCTGCTCGCTATGGTATCCATGCACATGAGCAAGCCCAACACGCGCCGCATGGTTCTGGGCCTGGCTGCTGTCTCCGCCATCGCCATGATGGTGCTCTATAACCCCGCCGCCGACCCCAGCCGCGTGTACTACGGCACCGACACCCGCGTGTTCTCGCTGCTGCTGGGCGCCTGGATGGCCTTTATCCCCGATTGCGACCTGGCACCGGTGCGTCTCGCTCATCGTTTGGGGCTCAATCGCCTGGCTGGCGCCGCCAAGCACGGCAAGAACGCCGAAAGCAAGCATGACGCTACGACCGACGGCGCAGCCGAGACCGTCCCGACTCAGCCGAGTACGCTCGTGCGTTTTTGGTCCTCACCTGCATCCATCGATGTGTTGGGCGTCGTGGGTCTGGTTGGCCTTGCCGCCATGGTCGCGCTCACCAACGGCTACACCGCGTTCCAGTATCGCGGCGGCACGCTGTTATGCTCCATCCTCACGCTCATGGTCATCGCGGCCTGCGTGCAGCCCCAGGGAATGGTTGCCCGCGCACTGTCCGCCGAGCCGCTCGTGTGGGTTGGCAAGCGCTCGTACAGCATCTACCTGTGGCACTATCCGCTACTGTTGCTCATGAACCCGGTCGCCAACATCAACGATACGCCGTGGTGGCAGTACATTTTGCAGGTGTTGTTGGTGGTCGCCGTAGCCGAATGCTCATATCGCTTTATCGAGACGCCGTTTAGAAAGGGCGCCTTTGGGCGCACCGTATCCGAGTTCCGCGACGGCACCACCACGCCCGCCAACTGGGTGCGCGCGCATATTCCCGTGTGCGCCACTTGCGGCATCGTGCTTGTTATCGCGCTGGGCGGCCTGATCTTTGTGCCGGAGACCTCCGCACTGAGCGGTGAGGGCGCCGAAGTCCTCAACAAGGAAGCCAAAAACACCGCGCCAACGGACCAACAGGCAGCCGACGACACCGACAAGGACAACGACGGCTTCCCCGATGGCTCCTACGACCTGTTGATGATCGGTGACTCCGTGTCGCTGCGCGCCGTCGATTCCTTCGACGGCGTGTTCCCCCACAGTCACATCGATGCCGAAAAGGGCCGCCAGTTCGATGCGGGCCGCGCGACATTTGAGGGCTATCTCCAACAGAACCTTGCCGGCAAGATCGTGGTCTTTGCACTGGGCACCAACGGCTTGGTAACCGACGACCAGATCGACGCCATCATGGCCGATGCGGGAGATAAGCGTATTGTGGTGTTTGTGAACACGCGCAGCCCGCAGCCGTGGGTTGGCTCTACCAACCAGGCCATCGCCAACGCTGCTACGCGCTACAAGAACGTGCGCGTTATCGACTGGTACGGATACAGTGCCAATCGCAACGACCTGTTCGATGGCGATGGCACGCACCTATCGACCACTGGCGTGACCGAGTACCTCAACTTGATCCACGATGCAGTCAAGAAGGACCTGCCCGTGCATCCCGAGGATCACGTCAACGATCCGCAGCCGGCGGCCGTCAAGTCTGCCACCGACGCGCTCGTCAATGCGCTCGCTCTCAAGCCGCACAAGCTGGGCACCGACAAGTAACCTGCAGCGCAAACTTCCCACATCCGGAGGGGGTGCCTGCCACGGCAGGCACCCCCTCCGGCAGTTAGGGACGTTCCTTATGTGCCGGCACCTAGGGACACTCCTGGCACAGCCGAGGAACGCCCTCCTTGCGACCGAATTCTGGGCGCCTCGCCACCCCGAGCGTTGTTTCCAAGCCCCACATCCGCAGCAAACAACCCAAAATCACTCTTTTCGAGCCGACTCCAAGAGGTCGTGGACAAAAAGTGGCAAATATGAGTACTGTTACCATTTTAGTAGCAGGCAAAACCACCCAAAATGGCGCCCCTGCGGTAGCGCGCGACCCTTCCAGTTGACCAGAATGGCCGGCTTAGGACTTGGAGACCCGCTTTTAATAAACAGATTCTTAACTATGTTCATTATTTTCTTGGTCGTAAATGCTATCGGCAAGGCAACAGTACTCATATTTGGCATTTTTTGTCCACTGCCATATAACTAACGCCCTATAGCGGGCAAAAAACAGGCCGCAGTCCATCGCTGCGGCCTGTTTGGAGTCCAAAAGAGGCGCTACGCGCTGTAGCCCATCGCCTGTAGAACAAACATGACGACCGTCAGCACCGTAATCACACCGATAGTCGCCCAAGTGAGCACATTCCACACGCGGCCGTTGCGGTTAGTGCCCATAATGTGACGGTCAGCGGCAATAACCACCTGGAACACCAGAACCACGGGCAGCAGCACGCCATTGATGACCTGCGAGGTCATCATAATCTGGAACAGATCGACGCCGGGCATAAGCACCAGCACGGCAGAGATACCGATGATGGCCGTAATGATGCCGCGATAGACCGGGGCCTCGTCCCAGCTGCGGTCGGCACCGCGCTCCCAGCCAAATGCCTCGCAGATAGCGCTCGACGTAACGCCCGGCAGCACGCAGGCGGCCAAGAAGCTCGCCGCGACCAGGCCCGAGGCAAACAGTACCGTGGACCACTGACCCGCAATAGGTTCCAGCGCGCGGGCAGCATCGGCGGCATCGCTAATCTGAATACCCGCCGGAAACAACACCGTACCGGTCGTGATGATAATAAAGCCGGCAATGATATCGGCAGCGATCGAGCCGCTCACGGTATCAATACGCTGCAGCACGATGTCGTCCTCGCCCGCATTCTTATCGACCACGTTGTTCTGCGCCAAGAAAATCATCCACGGCGCGATGGTGGTACCGATCGTTGCGACCACGAGTGACACGTAGCTGGGGTCATTTTGAATGTTGGGCACGACCAGGTCGACCGCGACCTCACCCCAGTTGGGGCCAGCCATAAACGTGGCGACAATATAGGTCACGAACACGCAGCTCACCAGCAGCAGAATCTTCTCGATGCGCTGGAAACTCCCCGACATGGTAAGCATCCACACCAGCAGCGCCACCAACGGCACCGAGATGCTCGCCGGCACGCCAAAGAGGGCAAGGCCGCTCGCAATACCCGCAAACTCCGAAATGGTCACAGCCGTGTTGGCGATCAACAGCGCCGCCATAGCAAGTACACTCTTGCGCACGCCAAAGCGCTCGCGAATGAGCGATGCCAGGCCCTTGCCCGTGACGCAGCCGCAGCGCGCCGCGGTCTCCTGCGTCACGATGAGCAGCACGGTCATGACAGGAAGCATCCACAGCATCTTGTAGCCATAGCTGGCGCCCGCGCTGGAATACGTTGCAATGCCGCCGGCATCATTGCCCGAAAGCGCCGCCAACAGACCGGGACCCATAGCGCCAAAGATGGCCGCGATGGTCAGCTTTTGCTTGGTGCCCGACTTTTGCTTGGTATTTTGCACGCGACCACCTAGCCCATGACTGACATGGCGAGCAGCACCGCAGCGATGCAATACGCCACGCACGAGATCATGACGGCAATGACGTTCATGGCGGTGCCCGACGTGTTGAGGTCATGCTCGTCACGCCAGAACAGCACCATCAGGTAAATCACGGCACTCATGTTGCCAACCAGGCAAATGATGGCGGCAATGTTAAAGCAGCCGGTAAAGAGCTGCTCCTCAAACATAGAGGCATCGGGGAATGCAGCGGTGCGCACCAGCTGGGCGCACAGGTAGGTCACGAGTGACAGAATCAGGCCCATGCCCGTGCTCTGGAAGAAGAATCCCAGATACGGCTTGGGCTCGTCGTCGTGACCGTCATACTCCAGGAAGTAGTTCTTGACGAACGACACCATGCGCGAGGCCGCCAGCAGCACGAGCGGCATGGCGCACATGGGGAACACCACCAGATGCGCGGAGCCGAGCGCCGTTCCCAGCACGGTCGCCATGATGCACGATGCGATGCCCCATACAACAACCCAGTACTGACGATGCACGAACCAGCTGAGCACGTTCGTCGAGTCGTCCGACGCGCTATCGCCCGAGCCGACACCGGCGATCTGCAGGTCCTCCTGATGCTCCTCGGCGATAACGTCCATGGCGTCGTCGAAGGTCACGATACCAAGGATATGACGGTTCTCGTCGCAGACAGGGATGGCAACCAGGTCGTACTTGGTCATCTCGTCCGTCACGTCTTCCTGGTCCTCGTCGGGCGACACATAGACCAGGTCGCGATAGGCCAACTGACCCAGCGTGGCGTCGCGGTCGGCTACGATCAGCGTGCGCAGCGAAAGCACGCCGGTCAGCATGCCACTCGGATCCTCGGTATAGACGTAATAGACGCTCTCGAAGTCCTCGTCGAGCTCGCGGATCGCCTCGATGGCGTCACCGACCGTTGCCGTGGCGGGCAGGGAGACAAACTCCGAGGTCATGATGCGGCCGGCGGTGTTGTCCTCATACCCCAGCAGGTTACGAATCGCCTTCTCCTCCTTGACGCCCATCAGGCGCAGGAGCTTCTCGGCCTTCTCGTAATCAAGCTCGTCGATCAGGTCGGCAGCGTCGTCCGGGTCCATCATGGCCAGCATCGACGATGCGTCGGTGTCGGACAGGCCCTCGAGCATCTCGGTCATAAGCTCGTCGTCATCGAACTCCGAGATGGCCTCGGCGGCCTGGGCAGTATCGAGCTGCGCAAACACCTGCGCACGCAGGCGCGGGTCGAGCTGCTCGATAATGTCGGCGATGTCGGCAGGGTGCAGCTCGCCGAGCGTCTTGTGCGACACCGAGAGTTGGATGTTCTTGGTCGAGCGGTCGAGCAGGTCCATGTAGGACCAAGCGATGATGTCCTCACTGAGCGGCTTGCCCAGGTGCTTCATAAAGCCTTCGACGATATGCTCGAGCGCGGGGCTGATGGCGCGTAGCAGACCGCGAGCACCGACCTCGGCGCCCAGCAGGCGCAGCTGGTTTTCGCCCGACATGGAAAACTTGATGTCGTTGACGCGCACGACCTTCATGCCCTGCGTGTCGACAATCTGCTTATTGAGCACGTCGCGCGCCAGCAGGAGCTCGGTCGGCTGCAGGTACGAGAAGCGAATATTGGTGGCAGACGTGTTGAGATACACGCCCGTCTCGTCGATACGGTCGACCCATTTGCGCCAGCTGATCATAAACGGCGTCTTGCCGGGGCCGCGGAACGCGAGCGACGTCACGTGCGGAAAAACTTCGCCGGTAGCAATGCCAAAATCGTTGACCACGCCGAGCTTTTCGCCGTCGACGTCCAAGACCGGCAATTTGAGCATCTCACTCAGATAATTCAATGGTGCTCCCCATCATTATTCCTCCGGACGCGGCCGCGCGTGCGGCGTCCGGGGGCTTCTGGATATGTATACGCATGCGCGGGCGGCACGCCGCTCGACGCTTACACCCCGTGCATGCGCAAAAAGCACCTGCATGGGGTCATCGACTGTATGGTCGAGGTTTGGATTTCACCTGTAACCTTTCTCTTGACCCTCATTAACCGCAGTAACTATAGCATCAGCATCGCCCTGCGGCATCGAATTTATGCGCTGCACATTGCAGGCATACCAAACGCTGACGTATCCGTGACATAGCCCTTGGGGACGTTCTTAAACGACTACCCAATGACTACTCTGTGGTGTCATCGTCCTCGGCAAGTTGGGGGAACACGGCGTCCTTGGGCATGGTGACCTTCGTCAGCGAGGTGAGCTTTTTGCTGAGCGATGTGTCCGTCTTGACCAGGTCGCTGAGCGTCACGATCTTGTATCCGTCGGCGACAAGACCGTCGATAATCTGCGGCAGCGCCTCGAGCGTCTGCTCGGCGCATTCGTCTCTATCGGTGAGCAGCACGATATTGCCCGGCGTCACCGAATCGAGCACCGTTGAGACCTGCTCGTCGGCACCGTTGAGCAGCCAGTCGCCCGAGTCAATATTCCACGAGACCACGGCGGAGACCAGGTCCATCGCATCAATCCAGTTTTGCTCGTCAAAGGCAGCGTAGGGAGCACGCAGCAGAATCGTCTTCACGCCGGTCGCCGACTTAATCGCATCGGTGCCTTTCGTGATCTGTTCGCGTACCGTCTCACGGTCCTGACCCTTGAGCGAATCGTCGCTGTAGCTGTTGGATCCGATCTCGCACCCGGCATCGACAATCGCCTTGGCCGTGGCAGGCGAGGCCTCGGCCGCATCGCCCGAAAGGAAGAACGTCGCGGTAACGCCCTTTTCCTTGAGCACCTGCAAGATCTGTTTGGTGGCGCCGCTCGGACCCTCGTCAAACGTCAGCGCCACGTACTTTTTGTTGCCCTTGGGCGCCACGCTGGCGCACGCAACGACGCAATCGGTAGCGGGCACAACCTCGCCGCGGTCCTGCGTCTTACCCGATTGCTCGCCGACCCACACCTCCGAGCGGCCCTGGACACCCCACGTCTGCACATACTCGATAGCGCCCGTGCCCTCGACCTTGAGCTTGGGCTCGATAACCGTAGCCTGAATCTCGTGCTTTTCGTACACGTTGCGGCCGTCCTTGACCGCCACCTTCTCGCCGCCCTCAAGTTCGCGACTATCCCATTTGCCTTGCTTCACGCGCTTGCCGTCGACCTTCACCGACAGCTTTTCGCCGCCATGGCGCTTGAGCACGCTGTCGTCGACGGCCAGCAGATCGCCGGCGTCGTACGTTTCGGTCAGGCTTTGATCGTCGATAAGATTCTGCAACGTAGAGCCCACGCGCACCGCGGTCTTTTGCCCGTTGAGTTCCACGTCCACGCTGCGGTTGACGTAGCCCACGACGGCAGCGATAAACAGCACGAGCGCGCAACCCACGGCGATAAGCGCATAGGGCAGACGGGACGGTCGGCGCGGCGAGCGCCCGTTGCCGATGCGCGCGCTGCGGTCGCTAAACCCGCGGCTATGGTTGAGGTACATCGCACCGGGCTTACGGCGACGTCGACGCTGACCGCTGGGCAGTTGCCCCAGGTCGCGGCGCGCCGTCGGACGCGCACCCGAGCGCCCGTTTAAGTTAGATTCGTTTTGGCGCATGTGCCCTCCCCCATAAACACAGCGAGCCGGAGCAACATGTCTCCGGCTCGCCTCCCATCATTTGGTACGTCGCTATTTGCTAGCTTTTGACGAGCCCCCGCTCGCCTTTTGATATTCGTCCTTAAAGGCCTTGAACATACCGCGCGTCTTGCCGAGCTGCTTGCCCAGTGCGCGGCTGCCTTTGTCCACGGCGACCGATCCCTTGTCATCGAGCACCTTGGCGCCCTTCTTGACCTTATCGCCCACCACGACACTGGCCTCGGCAGCCTTGGCGGCCGCGCCGCCCGAATACCCGAGCGTCTTGACCTCGTCCGAAACGATCATCGCGCCGTCCGCGTAACCACGCAGCATCGTCGGCGGCATCTGCGTGTCGCCCACCAGCACACTCGAGGCGGTGCCGGCGGTCACGTAGAACGTCTGCACGACACCCGAGCGCGGCTTGAACTCAACGTCCGAGCAGTAGCCCACGACATCGCCCGATTCCGTGCGCACGTCCATGCCAACCCAGATGATGCAATCGTCTAGGTTGATATCGAGGCGCTTGGCCGCGGCGGCATCGTAGGTGCCCTTGACGTCGTCGACCGCGACAGCACCCTCATAGACGCCGATGGCATCGAGCGCCACAAAGCGGTCGGGACGCTCGATCATACCCGCGATATCGGACTGGCGGACCATAAAGCCCACCACGCGCGTGCCGCCCGGGGTAAAGACGGGAAAGTGAATCTTGCCGAGCTTTTTAGGGCTGCGCGGCGTGCCGTCCTTTTTGGTGCGCTTGTCTTCGGCAGGCTTACGATAAACCTTGACGCCGACAAAATCCCCTGCGCGCATTATGCCTCGGTCGAGGGCTCCGTGGCCTCGGTGTCGGCCTCGGCGACGTTCTCGACCACGACGTCGGCAGCGGGCGTCACGTTGCCGCCCGAGATGGCATCGTTGAGCTGCTCGCGAAGCTGGTCCATGCGCTCGCGGGCCAGGTCGACCTTGGCGCGCAGGTCATCGGTCTTGGCGTCGACCATCGGACCAAAGTCGTTGACCGCGGCACGAGCCTCCTCGGCACTGTGCTCGTAGGTGTCACGCATGTTGTCCCAGGCATCGTTGGCGATATCGGCGGCCATGGCGCGGGTCTCGGCACCCGAGCGCGGGGCCAGAGCAACGCCGATGATAGCGCCGGCGGCAGCACCAAAGAGCGCACCGGAGACAAAGCTGAAAGTCTTTCCCATGATCATTCCTCTCCTGCGGGCACCTCGATGCCCACCGTTTGAATGCTGTCCATTATACCCGCAGCGCAACACTTGCCGTCGCGCTCATCTGCGTACGGTAAAAGCGCAGGTACATGATGGTGATAAGCGAGTGAGCCTACTCCTGAGGCGCAACCGGCATGGCCACCGTGGCGGCCGGGTCTTCGCCGGCGCCATCGACGAGCGGCAGGCTGCCCTCGTGCGCCGAGCCGGACGG
>URUI01000054.1 GCA_900551015.1 uncultured Collinsella sp. | reverse complement strand
TCACCGCCGAGCACGCCGCCGAGCGCCTGAGCGCGGTCGGCCCCAACACCATCGAGGCGCCGACCAAGACGCTCGCCCGCCGCATCGCCGACGCATTCATCGATCCCTTCGCCGGCATCCTCGCCGCGCTCGCACTGGTCTCGCTCTATATCGACGTGCTCGCCGTGCCCGAGCCGCAGCGCGACCCCTCCACGGTCATCGTCATCGGCATCATGCTGCTGGTATCGGGCGGCATGAAGTTTATCCAGGAAGCCCACAGCGGCAATGCGGCCGAGGCCCTCAAGGACCTGGTCTCCAACACCTGCTGCGCTCTGCGCGACGGCGAGCGCCTCGAGATCCCCTTCGACGAGCTCGTCCCCGGCGATGTGATCCGCCTCTCTGCCGGCGATATGGTGCCGGCCGACGCCCGTATCATCACCGCGCGCGATCTGTTTGCGATCGAGTCCGCACTCACCGGCGAGAGCAACGCCGTCGAGAAGACCGCTTCCGCCGCGGTCGTCGAGGGTGCCAACGGCTCCGCGCTGCCACTCTCCGCCTGCAAGAACATCGTCTTTACCGGCACCTCCGTGCAAAACGGCACTGCAATGGCGCTTGTCGTTGCCACCGGCTCGGACACCTACCTGGGCGGCATCGCCAAGATGCTCAACGGGCACGGCGAGAAGAGCGCGTTTGACCGCGGCGTCTCGAGCGTCTCCATGCTGCTCGTACGCCTCATGCTCGTTATGGCGCCGGCCGTCTTTGCCATCAACGCCGCCACCAAGGGCAACGTCATCGACGCGCTGCTATTCGCCACGAGCGTGGCCGTGGGCATCACGCCGCAGATGCTTCCCGTCATCGTGACCACGAGCCTGTCGCAGGGCGCCAAGGACCTCGCCCGTCGCCAGGTTATCGTCAAGGAACTGCCGGCGATCCAAAACCTCGGCGCGATGGACGTCCTGTGCTGCGACAAGACCGGCACCCTCACCGAAGACCGCATCGTGCTCGAGCGCTACCTCAACACCGACGGCAACGAGGACGTGCGCGTACTGCGCCATGCGTTTTTGAACAGCTTCTTCCAGACCGGCCTCAAGAACCTTATCGACCTGGCCGTCATCGACCGCGCCGACGTGACGCCCTCGGCCACAGCACCCGGCTCCATGCTGGGCCAGAGCCTGCGCGACCGCTATACCAAGATCGACGAGGTGCCCTTCGATTTCTCGCGCCGTCGCCTGAGCGTCGTTGTCGCCGACGCCCAGGGCAAAACCCAGATGGTTACCAAGGGAGCTGCCGAGGAAATGCTCGAGATCTGCTCCTTTATCGAGGTCGATGGCGCCGCCCAGCCGCTCACCGAAGACAAGCTCGCCCAGATTCGCAAGCAGGTCGCCGGGCTCAACGCCGAGGGCCTGCGCGTGATTGCCGTGGCGCAGAAGACCAATCCGCGCTGCGTGGGCGAGTTTGGCATCGCTGACGAGTGCGACATGGTGCTGATGGGCTTTTTGGCCTTCCTCGATCCGCCCAAAGCAAGTGCCGCGGGCGCCGTCGCTACCCTCGAAGCCAAGGGCGTGGCGGTCAAGGTTCTGACCGGCGACAACGACCGTGTCGCCGCCACCGTTTGCGAGCAGATCGGCATCGACGCGAGCAACGTCTTGCTCGGCTCCGAGATCGATGCGCTCGACGACGCCGAGCTTGCCGAACGCGCCGAGAACACCCACCTCTTCGCCAAGCTCTCGCCGCTGCAGAAGGCGCGTCTGGTGCGCGTCATGCGTGAGCTGCTCGACCACACCGTGGGCTTTATGGGCGACGGCATCAACGACGCCGCCGCCATGCGTGCGAGCGACTGCGGCATCTCGGTCGATTCGGCCGTCGACATCGCCAAGGAATCCGCCGATATCATCTTGCTCCAGAAAGACCTGGGCGTGCTCGAGCGCGGCATCATCGAAGGCCGCCGCACCTACGGCAACCTGCTCAAGTACCTCAAGACCACGGTGAGCTCCAACTTTGGCAACGTGCTATCCGTGACCGTCGCGAGCCTGTTCTTGCCATTCTTGCCCATGAGCGCTCTGCAGTTGGTGCTGCTGTCGCTGGTCTACGAGATCGTGTGCATCGCGCTGCCGTGGGACACCGTCGACGACGCCTGGACTGCCCGTCCGCGTGCTTGGGACGCCGCGTCCATCAAGGGCTTTATGCTCGAGCTGGGCCCCGTGAGCTCACTGTTTGATATCGCGACTTTCGCCGCGCTCTTCTTTGTGGTGTGCCCCGCCGCCGTGGGCGCAAGCTGGGCAGAGCTTGCCGCTATAGGCGACGTCGCAGGCATGGCGGCCTTTACGGCGCTCTTCCAGAGCGGTTGGTTTGTCGAGTCCATGTGGTCGCAGACGCTCGTGGTCCACATGCTGCGCTCCCCGCGCCTGCCGAGCCCACGTGACCACGCCGCGCCGGCACTGTGCGCGCTCACCGTGCTAGGCCTGGCGCTTGTCACCTGGCTGCCGGCAAGCCCCATCGCCGATGCGCTCGGCCTCATGACGCTGCCCACGAGCTTTTTTGGGCTGCTCATTGGCATCGTTACCGCCTATATCGCGCTCACCCAGCTGGCAAAGCGCCGCTACATTGCCCGCCACGGCGAGCTGCTGTGACGCCCGAATTGTGGCGCGCGACCCATCAGGCGGTCAAAAAGTCCCGCCTCAAATTAAACCGCCCCCATTTCCCGTGCTAAGGAAATGAGGGCGGTTCACTCCGGCCTTTATCTTTTTCGACAGCCTCGTTTGGCTCGCGCTACACCAGGCGCATGGCCTCCTGAACAGCACCGTAAAGGTTGGCGTCGTTGCCGAGCTCGGCCGCCTTTATCTGCGGCACAGGGATGCCGGCAAGGGTTCCTTCGTAACCCGCGAGGGCCAGCGGCATCTGCGCACGCAGGGCATCGATGAGCTCGGGATGGCACGAGATGCCGCCTGCGACCACAAAGACCTCGGGGTCGAGCACGGCCTGCAGGTTGATGAGCCGTCCGTCAAATGAGCGAGCGTAGCGGTCGAGCGCGCGCTGCGCCGCCATGTCGCCATCCGCGATCCACTCAAAGACGCGACGGCCGTCCACCGGAGAATCCGCAGGCAGGCCCTTCTCGGCAATGGCGGCATCGCGGAGCGCACGCCAACCGCACGAACCCGCAAAGGAGTTTTCCATGCTCGCGGCAGTTGTGACATCGTTGCGCAAGAAGCTGAACTCGCCTGCAAAGCAGTGCGCGCCGCGCAGGACCTTGCCGTCGATGACGATACCGCCGCCGATGCCCGCGCCGATAGCGAGCACCACGCCAAAACGCGTCCCGCGAAGAGCGCCAGCCGCATACTCACCGAGTGCACAGCACTTACCGTCGTTATTGACGGCAACCGGCACCCCCAGCGCCTCGCGCATGAGCTTTCCCAGCGGGCAGCCGTCCATAAACGTGAGCGCACCGCCGCGATGGATCGTTCCCGTGACGTCTCCCTCGTAGATACCGCCGGGCGCACTCACGCCTACGGCGCTCACGCGCTTACGATACGGCTCGACGAGCCCGATCAACGCCGAAACCGTCTCCTCAGCCGTGGTAAAGCCCGTCGGCAGGCTCCCGCGATCGCGGATGGAAAAATCCTCGCCTAGCACGGCCCATTTAACGGCCGTACCGCCCACATCGATTCCGAAGAACTCCTGCATATTCGCCCCTCACGCGCCATAGCCCCGGACGCGCATCGCCGCGACCACCACAGGGCTGCCCTTATGATGGTCGTGCAGCAAATCGCACCCGAAGCCGATTATCTCTCTGTTTTACGCCTCTACTTTGGTCAGACGAAGCAACATATCGTCGACGTAGGTCTCACCGTGGGTCACATAACCGCCACGCAAACCGCCCTCCCAAAGAACGTCCCTAATTACTACTCATTTAAGTACGTCCCCAATGAGTGCGACGGAACGGCTCCCCTTGGCAGCTTAAAGCTGTCATACAGGAACCATTCCGTCGCACCCTAATGAAAGGGACTGGGTTGTAAATGTTGGAGAAGAGCCGTTAGCGCCCGGGGGTCAGGATCACCAGGGCGTCGTGCTCAAAGGGATGCTGGGCCACGCGCACGGTGCCGTCACCGTTGTCGCGGACGGGCAACTTGGCGATGCGCTTGTCCTCCATGTCGAGGACCGTTGCCGTCCAGTCACGCGCGCCGTCGAGCTTGAACTTGAGCGCCGTGGTACGCGGCAGGTACGTGACGACGCGATCGCCAACGCGCGCCACACGAATGGCCTCGCGCGCGTCATCGATCAGTTCCTGCGCCGGAACCACGGCAAGCGCGTCGTCACCAGCCGTAGCACCCAGGCCGGCAAGCACGTGCTCGATCGCGCCAAAGTCCCAAACGCCCGCAAACTGCAGACACTCCTGCCAGCGGAACGGCATATCGAAGCCCTCGCCCAGCACCGAGCCCTGGCTCTTGCTGGTCTGCCAGTTCCAAACGCCGTGCGCGCCATAGGTCACACCCGCGCTGGCGCCGGCAAGGATCGACGACCACACGCTCGCACGGCAGTCCTGCGCGGTGAAGCGCCAGTACACATTGCGCGAGGCGCCCATCTGCTCGTAGCAGGGCTCGGAGTTGACCATCGGCTTTTTGGGATAGTTGGCGATAAAGTCCTGCGGCAGGCGCCAGGCCTCGGGCTGGCCCTCGTAGTTGTGGCCGGGCTGGAACATGTAGAAGTCCAGGCGGTCCAGGTACTGTGACGGAATGGTGCGGTTGCCGCGGTTGATATGCATGGTGCGCAACGCCTCGGGCGCGCGCTGGACGACTTCGTCGAGGGCATCCTCGTAATAGGCGATCGCCTCGTCGCTGGTAAAGTCGGTATCGCCCGTCACCACATAGACGAGGTCGAACTCGCCCAGGTTCTCGACGACGCGGGCAACGTGGGCGCGGACCTCCTCGCGCGGCATAACCTCGGCACCGCAACGCTCAGCAATCTTGGCACCCCAGGTACCGGGCACGTAGTTGCACCACATAAGCACGAGTGCCGGACGAATGCCGTGCTCGACGGCAGCGCGGCACATGGCAGCAGCGCGGTCCCAGTACGCCTGGTTGGGACGGGACCAATCAAAATGCACGCCGTCCTCGCTGGCATAGGGCCAAATGCCCAGATCGGGGCAGCAGCGATCCCACTGCGGCAACGTGTTGATCTGCAGCACGTTCATGCCCTGCTCGGCGCGACGGGTCAGATAGTAGTCCCAATCGGCCTCGGCAATGCTCGTAAACGCGCTCCAGCACGTATCGGCAAACCAAAAGAACGGTTTGCCCTCGCACAAAAAGCCGTCCTGACGACCGTTAACGGTCAGCTTTCCCAAACTCATCTGCATGTCCTTTCGTTTGATAAAGGAATTGCGAACCGGCAGATTCTTTCGCGGTAACCCCGCGCGAAAGTCCCTGGCGCTTAGCAAACCCCGGCGAGCAGGCGCCACGCGCCCCCAATCAGTCTACCTTGTAAGAAGGGCCCCGCCGGGCTTGCGCCTGACGGGGCCCTGTCGTGTAGGTAAGGTCGTATGCGTCCGAATGGTTTGGCCTTAGGCCTCCATCTCGGCGAGCTCCTCCTTGGAGAAGCCAGTGGCAAAGACGACGGCAGCGGCGATGACAGAGGAGATTGCCATACCGACGATAGCCCAGACGGTGTTCATCTGGCCACCCTGCAGGTAGTTGGTAAAGACCAGGAAGTTGGAGGCACCGCCGGCCAGGTAGTAGGTAACACCCATGAGGCCGGAGAACACAGCGCCGATGGCACCGCCGATAAACATGCCGAGCATGGTGCGACGGAAGCGCATGAGGATACCGAAGAGCGCGGGCTCGGTGACGCCGCCGGCAATGGCGGAGATGACGTAACCCAGGGCAAGACCCTTCTCGTCGGGGTTCTTCATCTTGAGGAAGGCACCGAAGGCGCAGCCCCAGACAGCGGCCATAGCGCAGTTGGTGGAAACGAAGACGAAGGGATCGTAGCCGGCAGCGATGATCTGAACCTGAGCGAGCAGGATGACGGGCATGTGCATGCCGCAGACCACGAAGAGCTGCCAGAAGGCGCCGAGGATGGCCATGACGATCAGGATACCGATACCGCCAAGGTCAGCAAGACCAAAGAGGGCGTTGGCGATGAGGCTGCCGATCTCGTTGCCGATCGGGGCAAGGACGATGAAGGCGATGGGGATGGTGACGATCATGGTGCAGAACGGCGTGAAGACCGTGGACAGCACGTCGGGCATGACCTTCTTAAAGAACTTCTCGACAAAGTACAGGACCGGCACCGAGAGGATGATCGGCAGGACGGACTGCTGGTAGTTGGCAGCGGCGATCTGGATGCCGTAGACGGAGATGATTCCGCCACCCTCCTGAGTCGCGACACTCACGACGGACGGGGCCATGAGAGCACCGCCGAGGAGCATGCCCAGAACCGGAGAGGCGCCGAGCTTCTTAGCAGCGGCATAGCCCAGGTAAATGGGGATAAAGGTAAACGTGGCCTCGTACAGGGTGGTGTAGAGGAACGTGTAGGTCGGATCGGTATCGGAGAGAACGCCGAGCATGGTGGGACCGAGGACCGCGGCGATGGTGCGGAACAGACCGCCGGCCATGAGCAGCGGGATCAGCTGGGTCATGGAGCCCGACAGATAGTCGAGGATGATGTTGGGCAGGTTCTTGAGCTCGAACTTCTCCTTAGGAGCGTCGAGGTTCTCGTCGACCGCGGCACCCTGCTTGACGCCGGACATGGCGACGAACTCGGCGAGCACCTTGGGCACGTTCTGGCCGATGATGACCTGGAGCTGGCTGCCGGCGAACTGGCAACCCAGAACACCCTTGACCTTCTTGATCTTCTCCACGTCGGCCTTGCTGTTATCCTTGAGCGTCAGACGCAGGCGCGTCATGCAGTTGGTGGCGACGGCAACATTCTCCGCACCGCCCACGAGCTCGAGGACATCGGTGGCAATCTGCTTGTTATCTACTGCCATGGGACCCCTCCCCATATCATCGTGTGCCAGCCCCCTTGGGCTTAGGCACGCCTTTGGCCCGGCGACTATAACCCCTTACGGTTGCCGGACCCTTGGATACGCTTTTGTAAACAAGGTGTTTACTGAACGTTTACGGGCTTTAGTTTACACGGAGCGCCGAATTTATGGCAATTTTGCCGTCTACAGTCCGGTGAACGGTAGGTAATCGGGGGTGAACGTATTTGAATGGCGGGAAATGGTCTCTTTGACCCTCTATTGATATATAGCCATTTACGTGGGATTTTATTTTGATGAACACCTCACTGATCTGTTAACTCATCAACAGAATCCCTGCTAGAAGCTAGTAAACATATGTTTAGTAGCTCACGACGTGTTCAATTTTGCCGTTTACCGAGTTCATCTGGTTATTCTTCAATTCTAGATTACACTAAACATGTTTAGTTTGTATTGCCGCAGATGCCAGGCATTCGCGGCGTAAGGGAGGCAGCTCATGGAGCTCAAATTGTGTACCTACGCAACCGTCACCACCTTGGGCGACTTTGGCCCCTGGATCAGCAAGGTCGTACTCGACCTGCCCTGCACCGTGCGCGCCAACGACATCGACGCGAACACCTTCCATATATATGTAGAGCGTCACGAGCGCTCGGGCGAGGTTCTGATGCGCAAGGAGCGCGGCGCCGACCATGCCGCGCCCTCCGTGGGTTACATCGACATTCTCGCCGCATATCCGTGCGACGAGAACGGACGTAAGCTCGCCGTGGGCACCCATGTGGCGCTCGAGGTCGCCGAGCAGCGCCTGACCAAGACCATCGAAGGCGGCGTCATGGGCTCGCGCATGCTCGATGACCAGCTGCGCATCACGCAGCTCACAGCTCTTCCCGGCAACGACGGCGACGATCCCACCTGCGGCCTGGTCTTCGACACCTGCCGTGGCGATATCTGCCCCGCGCTCAAAGGCTGGAGCAACGCCACGCAAAAGACCGCCGTCGACGGCATCGCGTTCGAATACGGCTTCTTTGAGCCCACCTTTAAGGCCGAAGACTCGGCATGCTTCAACCCCTTTGCGCCCGAGGCGACGGTCGTGCCCCAAAGGGCACCGCTCGTGGTGTATCTGCACGGCGCCGGCGAGGGCAAGGGCGCCACGCAAGGCGAAGGCGCTACGCGCGCCTATATCGGCAACCGCGTGACGGCCATTAGCCAGGCGCAGATCCAGCGCTACTTTGGCGGCTTTGCCTGGGTGCTCGTGCCGCAGTCGCCCACGTTTTGGATGGACAACGGCGTCGAGCAACTCGGTCGCTCCAACCAGAGCATCTACTCCTCCGTGCTCAAGGCGCTTATCGACGAGTTTGTCGCCGAGCATGCCGACCGCATCGACACCGACCGCATCGTGGTCGCCGGTCTTTCCAACGGCGGCTTTATGACCCTGCGCCTGTGCGCCGACTACCCCGATTTCTTCGCCGCGGGCCTTCCCTGCTGCGCCCCGTGGTACAACGCCACGGACGAGGACGTAGCCGCGCTCGCCAAGACGCCGCTGTGGTTTACGCACTCCAAGGGCGACGAGCTTGTGTCACCGCAACAGACCGTGCTGCCGCTCACGGCGCGCCTGCGCGATGCCGGCGCCAACGTGCACCTCACCTACTTTAGCCATGTCGAGGACCTGACCGGCGTGTATCGCGAGGCCGACGGCTCGGCCAAGAAGACGTTCAACCACGGCGTGTGGATCCACCAATTCAACGACCTGTGTTATCAAGACTTCGACGGGGGCAACGTACTCATCGACGGCGAGCCGGTGGGCTGCTGGGAGTGGTCGGCCAGGGTCGACCGCTAAGCCCTCCCATCGCGGGGACCGGGGTTTAGTCTTGCCTTGCGCGTAACTGGCTGAATTGATTTTGATTGGAGCTGTTCCTATGTCCCAGAAGTTGACTCGAGTGATTGTTACCACTGATATGGAAGTCGATGATATGAACTCGCTTGTTCATTTGGCTCTGTATCTCAACTTGCTTGATGTTCAGGCTGTGGTGTATACGGCTTCGCAGTATCACTTTCTTGGGGATGGGGTTCATACGCTCGGCGAGGTGAATTCGCATTGGCGGACCAAAGGGCGGCGCTCTTATGAGTGGGCTGTTGTGCCTCATGAACCCGATCCACTGGCAGGGGAGCTTCGTGAGTATCGTCCGTTTCCCGAGCATTGGATTGAGAGCCTCTGGAGCAATGAATATGCCCAGGCTTGGCCGCAGTTGCAGGCAAATGCGGCCGCTGCCGGTGAGCCGCCGTTTCCCACGCCCGCCCAGATAATCGAGCGCACCTTTGTGGGAAATGTTGCCTTTGAGGGTGATGTGCGCGAGGAGACTGAAGGGTCTCACGTCATCGCCGATGCCATCATGGACGATGACCCGCGCACGCTGTGGCTGCTCAGCTGGGGTGGTATGAATACGATCGTTCGCGCCCTCATGAGTATTGCCGAGCGTTATCGCGCCACACCCGAGTGGCCCGCCGTACAGCAGCGGGTCTATCAGAAGGTGCGCGTGATGGGCGTTGCCGATGGCGTGGGACAGGACAACTCGTGGCTCGACCATGGGCGTGAGCTCTTTCCCGAGCTCATCTTTTGGCGCGTGCCCTATATGTATGGCGGCTATGTCGACGCCAAGATGGCTCAGCCCGATACGCTGCCGTTGTTTCAGGCTCCTTGGCCCAAGCAGAACCTCACGCAGGGCAACGGCCACCTCATGGCACGCTATATGCTCTATGGCGATGGTAAGGTCTACGAAAACGAGCCCGAGCGCTTTCAGTTTGGCAAGCATGCCCGCCTGGATTGGGGCCTGGAAGGCATGCCCGCGGTACAGTTTGAGCGCGGCGACTTTATGGCCGAAGGCGACAGCATGACCTATATTCCGCTGCTTCCGTTTGGCCTGCGCGGTATCGACGACCGCGACTTCGATACGCTGCTCGGCCGCATGTTTCTTGATGGACGCCCCGATGCGAACGCGCCCACCGGTTTTGCCGCCCTCGGCACGCCCTCAGACGACAATCTCAATCCCTACCTGCGTGCCTATCAGGAAGACTTTGCCGCCCGCGCGCAATGGTGCGCCCATGATCCGGCCATCTGCTCGCATCCGGCGCATGTTGTCGAGGTCACGGCCGACCGCAGCGCCGCAGCCGGCGAGCGCATCGACCTTGCGGCGACCATCGTCGACCCCGACGGCAGGGGCTTCGATGCGCATTGGGATGTCGCCGTAGACCCGTCGAGCTATGCAGGCGTCCAGGATCTGTCGCTGTGGCAAGAATGCACGGAGGATGCCACTTTCATCGTGCCCGCCGACGCACGACCCGGCGACCGCTTTGTGCTCACCCTCACCGTGCAGACGCGCGCCGAGCGCCCCTGCAGCCGCTACGCCCAGGTCGCCGTGACTGTGGCATAGCAAGGGCGACGCCCACATTCGACAAAGAGTGTCCCCAGGCGCCAAACGAGCGGGGATTTTTGGACACCCAAATGACGAGAGTGGAAATCTCCCACTTTGAGCCCACAAGCAGGCCAAAAACGGGAGATTATCCACTCTCGTTCTGCGAGCACTCATTGGGGACGTACTTAAATGAGTAGTTTCACTCATTTAAGTACGTCCCCAATGAGTAGGAAAAATGGGCCATGTGTCCCAGTTGTGGAGACTCGTTGAGCCGTCTGGGTATCGTGAAAGGCTGCGCACTCCCCCATCATCAAAAGTGACACACGCTACCAGTTGATGGGAGGCAGCCATGGGCTTCTTTGACAAGATGTTCGAGAAGAAAGAGTGCGCGATTTGCGGTACCGAGCTGGGACTTCTAGGTAAGACAAAAATCAATGAAGGCTACCTGTGCAAAGAGTGCGCCGGCAAGCTCTCCCCCTACTTTCACGGCTATCGCTCCAGCACCGCGGACGATATCCGTGAGCAACTCGCCTACCGCGAGGCCAACGCCGAGCGCCTGGCGTCGTTCAACCCCACGCGCACGCTTTCTGCCGGGCGCACCAACATCATGCTCGATGAGGACGCGGGCCTGCTGATCATCACCTCGCAGAGCCGCTGGCGCGACGCCAATCCCGACATCATCGAGTTCTCGCAGGTACTCGGCTGCGATATGGATATCGACGAGCATCGCACCGAAATCTATCGCGAGACCAAGGACGGCGAGCGCGAGAGCTACAACCCGCCGCGCTACGACCTGGATTACGACTTTAATCTGACCATTCACGTCAACACGCCGTACTTTACCGAGATCAACCTGCGCGTAAACGACTCCACCATCGATCAGCGCGGCTCCATCGAATACCGCGAGGCCAAGCGCCAGGCAACCGAGGTCCGCGACGCGCTGGTGCAGCTGCGCCAGGAGACGCGCGACAGCGTCGTGGCCGCCAAGGCCCCCAAGACCGCGGTGACCTGCCCCTTCTGCGGAGCCACCACCATTCCCGATGCCAGTGGGCGCTGCGAATACTGCGGCGGCGCCATCGGCGCATAGCCTCCGGCACGGAAAGGACCGATCATGGCCTTCGAGAGCGTCAACTATCAGTGCCCCGCGTGTGGCGGCCCCCTTCACTTTGCCAGTGCCGAGCAAAAGCTCGTCTGCGACTACTGTGACTCACGCTTTGAAGTCGAAGAAGTCGAGGCCCTCTATCGCGAGCGCCAGGACAAGGCAGATGCTAAAGCCGATGCCGCAGCCGCAGCTCCCAAACCTGCTGTCGACGATGCCGTGCAGGAGCTCGCCCAAAACGCCGGCTACATCTGCTCGTCGTGCGGCGCCGAGCTCGTGTCCGACGGCACCGTCGCCGTCACCACCTGCCCGTACTGCGGCAACTCCGCCGTGGCGCCCGGCCAGCTCTCTGGCGACTTCTCGCCCGACCTGGTGATTCCATTTAAGCTCGGGCGCGACGACGTCACGGCCGCACTCAAGGAACACTACAAGGGCAAAATCTTGCTGCCCAAGAGCTTTGTCACCGGCAACCACATCGACGAGGTCCAAGGTGTCTACGTGCCGTTTTGGCTCTACGGCGCCCGCGTTGACGGCGAAGTGTACTTTGACGCGACCAACGAGACCGTGACCGAGGAATCCGACCGCACCGTCACGACCACCGACCACTACGATGCCTATCGCAAGGGCAATATCTCGTTTAAGCGCGTGCCCGTCGACGGATCGTCCAAGATGCCCGACGGCCACATGGACGCCATCGAGCCGTTTGACTACGACGCACTGCGTCCGTTCTCGGTCGCATATATGCCCGGCTACATCGCCAACCGTTACGACGAGGACTGCGAGACCTGCAAGGCGCGCGCCGAGCGCCGTATGGAGGAGAGCACGATCTCGACCCTGCGCGAGACCGTCGTCGACGAATATGACGATGCCACGGTCGAAAGCAAGCAGCTCGACTACACCTGGGAAGACAGCGACTACGCCCTGTTCCCCGTCTGGATGCTCTCCACCTCGTGGAACGGCAAGAGCTACCTGTTTGCCATGAACGGCCAGACCGGCCGCTTGGTCGGCGAGCTCCCCTGCTCCAAGCCCACGCTCGCTATTGCCTCGGTGCTGTTCTTTGTGATCGGATTTGTCCTCTCCCAGATTCTCTTTATGGGCGAGAACGCCTTCGATCCGGATTACCTCGCCTTTGATATCGAGGGCATCCTCATCAACATCATCGCGCCGCTGATCATCGTGATTATCGGAGACGTGCTACTGGTAGGCCAGCTCAAGACGGCCAACGAGGCCACCCACGCCGACGAGTACTGCGGCGAGCTCGACCTGACCGAGAAGCACGACACCTTCAGCCACACCGAGACCACCGTTGTCATGAAAGACGACAAGGACGACTAAGCAATCCAACCAATACCACCCGGCCTTTGACGAGAAAGGAAGATCACCATGGGACTCTTGAAAGCTGGATTGGGTGCTGCCGGCGGCGTCATGGCCGACCAGTGGAAGGAATTTATCTATTGCGAATCGATGCCTGCTGACGTCTTGGCCTGCAAGGGCAGCAAGCGCACCGGTGGCCGCAGCTCCAACACGCGCGGCGAGGACAACGTCATCTCCAACGGCTCCGTCATCGCCGTCAACGACGGCCAGGGCATGCTCGTGGTGCAAAACGGCAAGATCATCGAAGTCGCGCTGGAGTCTGGTGAGTTCGTCTTCGATACCGGCAGCGAGCCGAGCGTCTTTAGCGGCAACCTGGGCGATTCCATCAAGGAGACCTTCGCCAATATCGGCAGCCGCTTTACCTTTGGCGGCGACGCGGGCAAGGACCAGCGCGTCTACTTCATCAACACGAAAGAGATCATTGGCAACAAGTACGGCACCGCCTCGCCCGTGCCCTTCCGCGTGGTCGACAACAACATCGGCCTGGACGTTGACATCTCCGTGCGCTGCAACGGCGAGTACTCGTACCGCATCACCAACCCGCTGCTGTTCTACACCAACGTGTGCGGCAACGTGACCGATAGCTACACGCGCGACAAGATCGACAGCCAGCTTAAGTCCGAGCTGCTCACCGCCCTGCAGCCCGCCTTTGCCAAGATCTCGGAAATGGGCATCCGCTACAGCGCCATCCCCGGCCACACCACCGAGCTCGCCCGCGCGCTCAACGAGGTCCTCTCTGCCGATTGGCGTGACCTGCGCGGCGTCGAGATTGTGAGCTTTGGCGTCAACTCCATCGCTGCCTCGCAAGAGGACGAGCAGATGATCAAGGACCTGCAGAAAGCCGCCGTCATGCGCGATCCCACTATGGCGGCAGCCAACATTGCCAGCGCCCAGAGCGACGCAATGCGCGCGGCAGCCGCCAATCCCAACGGCGCGATGGCAGGCTTTATGGGCATGGGCATGGCAGGTGGCATGGGCGGCATGAACGCCAGCCAGCTGTTCGCCGCCGGCCAGGCACAGCAGCAGGCCGCCCCGCAGCCGGTCGAGTTGCCCGTCCG
>URUI01000053.1 GCA_900551015.1 uncultured Collinsella sp. | reverse complement strand
GGCGCCCGCGGCGATGGCGGCTGTTCCCGCAAGGGCGGCTGCCACGATGGCTGCGCTCGAGGCGTCGCCGGTCGCTGCGAGTTTGCCGGCGATCTTGGCTCCCGTGACTGCAACTGCAACGGTCTTGGTCGTCTTCGCGCTCTTAGACTTGGAACCCGGCTTGGTCTCGCCGGGCTTTTCCCCGGGTTTGGTCTCTTCGGGAGGCGCGATGACCGTGCTCTTGGCGACAGCTTCGTTATAGGGGGAGTCGATCACAGCGTCGCCCGTGCCGATGGTTTGACCCGCCTCGTAGACGATGCCGTCGCTGAGTTCTTCCTTGTTGCGATAGTCAATGACCTTGCCGCCTTCAGGCGTCTGGATGGTGGCTCCTTCGATTTCGATGGTGCCAATCGCCTTACCATCCGCGCTCATGGCAAGGGCGAAGATTGCCGCCGTGTCTCCCTCGGCCGTGACCTTGCTGCGGAGAATCGAGATGGTCGCGGGCGTGATGCCCTCCTTGGTCCGGGCAAAGATGCCGAAGTTCACGCCCCTGCGCTCAGGGGCGATCTCGCCATCCTGGTCTCCACTGTAGTGGTCGGGGCCGTCGCCGCCGGTCTCGGCATAGCGGGCTATGGCCTTGACAACGGAGTCGCTGATGTAGATATGGCCACCCGCTTCGCCGGAGTAGAAATTACTGGTGGAGATTGCAACCGAGAACCTGCCTTCTGCGAGCGCATCCACAGTCGAGCCGTTCTTGATGACGATGTCGTCCTCATCGGTGAAGAGTGCGCTGACTTCCCCGCCATCTGAGCTTGCGCGGACCGTCACGGTCGCGCCATCGAGCGTGATGCCCTTGTAGACATAGATGCCATACCCAACGCCACTTGCGTTGAGGGAAGCGTTCGTGACCGTGAGGCTGTTTTTACCGTCGATGGCGGCGTCTTCCTCGGAGCTTGCCTTGACCTGGCTGCCATCCGAGATCTCGATGTTGCCGTCGGCCCAAATCGCATTGTCTTTGATAGAGCTTGCCTCTACCTTGCCGCCGCCCTTTATGATGAGGTTCTCGTTAGCATCGATACCCTGATCCTCGGTGGCCTTGGCGGTGACGGTTCCGCTGTTGTCGATCGTGATGTTGCCGTCGGCCCTGATGCCATCCGAATCGCCCGTGGCGTTAACGTTTCCCGAGCCCTTGATGGCGACATCGCCCCCGGCATCGATGGCATCGTGCTCGGTGCTCGTGGCGTTGACAGTGCCAGCGCCGTCGATGTTGATGTTGCCGACGGAAGTGATGGCGTCACGAGAAGATGCCACGTTGAGCGTGCTGGACGCGTCGCCCTGAATATTAAGCTCGGCGTTCTCGTTCGCGCCATCCTTAACCTTGATGCCGCGGCCGTCGTCGTTAGTGACGGTGTTGTTGCCCTCGTAGCTCACGTTGAGCTTGCCCGCTGCCTCGATCGCGCCGCCGTTATAGCCGTTGAGCTTCATGTCGTCGGCGCCGTCCCAGGCCCAGGTGCCGGCCTCGTCGCCTGCTGCAGTGTTGTACTGAGTGCCGCCGACGTTGACCCACTCGGCCGCGAGTGAGACGCTCGGCATGAGCAGCGAGCTTGCCGTGAGCGCGCATACGGCGCCCACGACGATGCGGTGTGTCACGCGGCGCCAGCTGCCGTGTGCGAGCAGCGTGCGACGGCGTGCGTCGGGCTCGATAAAATGGGCTCCAGAGGTTTTGTCATTGCGCTTGGGGGTCGTGAACAGGGCGGCCATGGTTGCTCCCATCCTCATAGGGCCTATGCGATTACGCCCAGCATATCTGCAGGATGTAGCCGGCGGTAGTGCCGTTTGGAGGGCAAAATGTCCAAAACTTGGGAAGCAATACATCGCGCGTCCGTGCGTTGCCTGGCTTTAAAAGAAAAGCGCGGAGCCGCTCGATGCGACTCCGCGCTTTTGTGTTCTGCTTTGGCAGACTGTGCCGTTACGCCACGAAGAAGTAGACGAGGAAGGCAAGGGCTGCAATCCACATGAGCGGCTTGATCTTGGAGGCCTCGCCCTTAAAGAGCGCGACGATCACGTAGGCGATAAAGCCCAGGCCAATGCCGGCAGAGATGGAGTAGGTGAAGGGTACGCCGGCGACAATCATGAACGCCGGGAAACCCTGCGACACGTCGGACCAGTCGATCTCGGAGGCCTCGCTCATCATGAGGTAGCCAACGTAGACCAGAGCACCGCAGGTGGCGGCGCTGGAAACGATGGTGACGATGGGGGAGAAGAACGCGGCGAGAATGAACAGCACGCCGGTGGTGACGGAGGTGAGGCCCGTGCGGCCACCGTCGGCGGCGCCGGAAGTGGACTCGACGAAGGTGGTGATGGAGGAGACGCCCATGAAACCGCCCACAGCAGCGGCGGCGGAGTCGACGATCAGGATCTCCTTGATATTCTCGACGTTGCCGTCGTCGGTGAGGAACTCGCCCTGCTTGGCCACGGCCATCGCGGTGCCCATGGTGTCGAAGAAGTCACTCATGAGCAGCGAGAACGAGATGACGAGGAGCGCGGGGTCGGTAAGGACCTTGACGATGGCGGGCACGCCGCCGGCGTCGGCGATGGGGCCGCCGATGCTCGAGAAGTCGAGCGGGGCGATGATGCCGGTCGGAGCCTGGGTCACACCCAGGGGGATACCGGCGATAACGGCGACGATGATGCCGATGAGCAGCGAGCCGGGGACGTTGCGGCAGGCGAGGGCGACCGTCACCAGGATGGAGATGATGCCGACGATGAAGGTGGGGGAGGTGATGTCGCCCAGACCGACGAGTGTACCGGCGCCAGCGGTGATAATGCCGGCATCGCACAGGCCAATCATGGCGATGAACAGGCCCAGACCCACCGAGATGGCGTGACGCAGGACAACCGGGATGGCGTCCATGATGGCCTCGCGCAGGCCACAAAGCACGAGCAGCAAGATGACGACGCCCTCAAGGAAGATGACGCTCATGGCCACGTGCCAGTCACCGCCGCAGACGGTGGTGGTGATTCCAGCGATCATCGCGTTGACGCCTAAGCCCGACGCGCAGGCGAGCGGGCGGTTGGCGAAGATGCCCATGTAGATGGTCATGATGCCGGCGCCCAGGCAGGTGGCGCAGGCGAGCGCTCCCGCATCGATGCCAGCGCCCGAGAGTACCGCGGGGTTGACGGCGATGATGTAGGCCATCGCCAGGAATGTTGTCAGTCCAGCGCGAAGTTCGGTCCCGATTGTGGACTTGCGCTCACTGACGTGAAATAGTTCGTCCATGCATACCCTTTCCTTGTTCGGCCCCGAGTTTAGGCCGATTGACACGAACTCACCCACTATATCGCCTTTGTGAAGTTGGTGTTCCTCACATGTTGATGTTCGGCGGTTTGTAACGGACGGGCGGTATCTTTCGCATGAAATTGTGTAGGTACCGTATACTTAAGCGGTTACAACGACCCCTATGGAGGAACGTATGATTAAAGAACTCTGCCGCGACGAGGCTATCCTGTCTCAGCGTTGCGAGGTTGCGACTGTCGAGGACGAGTCGGTCGCTCAGGATCTGATTGATACCATCAAGTCGCTCGATGATGCCGGCTGCTTGGCCGCCAATCAGATTGGCGTTACCAAGAAGGTCTGCGTCTACCTGGACGATGCCGGCGAGCCCCACGTGCTCTACAACCCCCGTCTGGTGTTTGGCCTGGGCGCCAGCAAGATGGAGGAGAGCTGCCTGACGCACGAGGAGGTCACCAAGTCCACGCGCTACATCAAGTGCAAGGTTGCCTTTGACCAGATCGTCGACGGCAAGATGCGCGAGCGCAAGCAGGACTTTGTCGGCTTTGAGGCGCAGATGGTCCAGCATATGATCGACCACTGTCTTGGAAAGTTGGTCTAAGGGGACCAAAGCACCGCACTTCGTCTCTTTTGGTCCGGGCGTGACATTGTTGTCATGTCCGGGCTTTTGTGTTTAGCGCCTTTTTGTTTGGTGACAATAACCTTAGCGGGACCGTAAAGCTAGGAGGCGCTATGTGCACGAGCATTCGATTTACCGATAATTCTGGCCACATGTATCTGGGCCGCAACCTCGACTGGAGCTTTGACTACGGCCAACAGGTTCGCGTGATGCCGCGCGGGTTCCACATTCCGTATTCGTTTATCGACGATGCGTCGGCGGCACACGCGGTAATCGGCATGTGCATCGATTACAAGAACTATCCCATGTTTTTCGACTGTGGTAACGATGCGGGTCTGGCTGTGGCGGGGCTCAACTTTCCCGGCTATGCCGAGTATGCCGAGGGCCCTGTCGACGGCAAGAACAATATCGCGGCCTATGAGTTTCCCCTGTGGGTGGCAGCGACGTTCTCGACGGTCGATGAGGTCGAGGCCGCGCTGCGCGACACGGTGATTGTCGCCAAATCTGCCGGAGAGGGGCTGGGCGTGTCGCTGCTCCATTGGATTATCGGCGACAGCCAGCGCAGCATCGTGGTCGAGATGATGGCTGACGGCCTGCATGTATACGACAATCCGGTCGACACCCTTGCCAACCAGCCGACCTTCCCGTGGCACATGGAAAACCTGCGCACCTATATCACCGCCACAAGCGATTTTCCGCAGACGGCGACATGGCGTGGCGCCGAGCTTAAGCCCTATGGAGCCGGTGCCGGCATGCGCGGCATTCCGGGCGATTGCTATTCGCCGAGCCGTTTTGTAAAGGCGGCGTACCTCAATGCCAATTACCCGCAAAAGGAGAGCGAGACCGAAAACGTCGTTCGCATGTTCCGCTCGCTCGAGGGCGTGGTGATGATTGAGGGGGCGTCCAGGATGGGCGATGGCAAGTTCGAGAAGACTATCTATACCGGATGCTTTAGCGCGCGCACGGGCAATTATTACTACGCGATGTATGGGGATCCGTCGATTCGTTACGTGAGCCTGATGGATGCCGAGGGCGCGAGCCCCGATAGGCTCGTGGTTCCCGAGCCGCGTCGTTCGTAGCTCACTGGTCCGTTGCGACATAAAACGGCCTCGCACCTCTTATGAGATGCGAGGCCGTTGTCGTCAATGGCTGGTGGCGTGTTAGAAGTTGGCGTCGTTGAACTGGGTGCTCTCGAGTCCGTCGAGTTGCTGTTCGGGCGTATCGGCGACGCTCTCGAGCAGCTCGGTGGGATCGACGTTCATGCTCTTGCCGGCCTCGTTGCCGTTGACCAAGTCGTCCGAGAAGATGTCGACCTCCATTTCCTCGGCCTCTTCGATCTGAACCTCGAGCGGCACCTGGGTGCGCACAAGTTTGACGGCCGGGCGCATGCGGGCAAAGAGCGGTACGTACTCAATGATGATGGCCGAGTTCTCGAGACCGTACCAGCGTGCCGGGCTTCCGCAGGCGCGGCGGACGGCGTACTTGATGGCCATGACGCGATGGTCGTTGCGGTTGATGTCCGTTTCGGGGGCAAGCATCTTGCGCAGCATGCAAAAGCGGAAGTCGCCCACGTTGCCGCGTGTCTCGTAGATAGAGTAGGTGTGATGCTGCGGCGGCAGCTCGCCCGATGCCATCAAGTCGCCGACGATTTGGCGCAGGTAGGCATTAACGCGCTGGTTGACCTTAAAGCCCAAGTCCAGGCGCACGCGGAACAAAAAGTCCGTGCCAAAGGTCTCGACGGAATACTCGTGCGTATAGGGTTCATCGGTAACGTGCACGTTGATGAACCAGTATGCCTTGGCGCGCTTGGGATGTTTGTCCAGGATGGAATAGAGCACGTCGCGGTCGAGCGTGAGCGGATCGGGGCTGTTGGTGAGGAACACCAGATTGTCGGCGAGCACGGGGTAGGTCTCGTCGTTGCGCAGGCGGTTGAGCTGGTCGATGTACTTGGAGACGGGCAGCAGGATCGTCTGCGTGCGCTCGATGGCGGTGCCGCGGCGCCACACGTACATAAGGCCAAACAGCAGCGAGGCCAAGAAGATCATTACGTAGCCGCCGTCAAAGAACATGGTGAGGCACGAGGCGAAGAAGCACAGCTCAATGGCACCGAAGAGCAGGGCGAAGACGCAGGCGCCCAGCTTGTGCTTGAGGATGCCGGCGATATAGCTCGTCAGCAGCGTGGTGGTCATAAGCATGGTCACGGTAATGGCGAGGCCGTAGGCGCTCTCCATGCGCTCGGAGTTCTGGAACAGCAGCACAATGAAGATGCAGCCGACCCACATGATGTTGTTGACGAGTGGAATATAGAGCTGGCCCTTGGTGTCGCTGGGGTAGTGGATGCGCAGGTGCGGCATAAGGTTGAGGCGCGTTGCCTCGGATACCAGCGAGAACGAGCCGGTGATGAGCGCCTGTGAGGCGATGATGGCCGCCACGGCCGAAAGCACGATGGCAAAGGGGCGTAGGGGCTCGGGGAGCATCATATAGAACGGGTTGACGATATCCATCGCGAGCATCTGGGGGTTGGAGTTATTGGCGAGTAGCCAAGCTCCCTGACCCAGATAGTTGAGGATAAGGGCCGCCTTAACAAATGGCCAGGATGCATAGATGTTTGCCTTGCCCACGTGGCCCATGTCCGAGTAGAGTGCCTCGGCACCGGTTGTCGACAGGAAGACAAAGCCGAGCACCATAATGCCCGAATGGTTGATGGGCGAGAACAGGAACATAATGCCGCGGATGGGGTTGAGCGCGCGCAAGATGGACAGGTTGCCGAGCATGTTGAACAGACCGGCGCCTGCCAGGAACAGGAACCACAGCGTCATGAGCGGGCCGAAGAGCTTGCCGATTGACGAGGTGCCGGCGCGCTGCATGGCAAATAGGCCGCAGATAATGATGATGGTGATGATGATGACGTTGGTCTGGCCGTCGCCCAGCAGCGCATGGCCCCATTCGATGGTGCGCAGACCCTCGATGGCTGTGGTGACCGTGACGGCGGGGGTGAGGATGCCGTCGGCGAGCAGCGCCGCGCCGCCGATCATGGCGGGCAGAATCAGCCATGGTGCCACCTTGCGTACGAGGCTGAACAGGGCGAAGATGCCGCCTTCGTTGTGGTTGTCGGCCTTCATGGCGATTACCACGTACTTGACCGTGGTCACGAGCGTCATGGTCCAGATGACGAGCGAAAGCGCGCCCAGGATCATGTCCTCGCTGACGGTACCGATGCCGCCGTTGTTGGCGACGATTGATTTCATGGTGTACATGGGGCTCGTGCCGATGTCGCCATAGACGACGCCGAGCGTTACGAGCAGCATGCCAGCGGAGAGGGGGATGGCTCCGTGCCCGCCTTGCCCGCGCTGGTCTTGGAGGTTTGCCTCCAGTTTGTTGTGTGCCACGAGGACTCCCTTAGACATCCGGTTATCTGTCTAGGACAAAAAACTTTATGCCGTCTTTATACATACAAGAGCAGTTTGGCACATCGGGTTATTTTAGACAATAATCCTCAGCTGGGGATTATTTATCTACGCAGGTAGCATTTCAAAGCAGGGGCTTTTAAGCGCGTGCTGCCTGGGCGATACCAGCCTTTGCACTTGCGCGTTTGCCGGCGAGTTCGCAAAAGACCGCGCCGCCGATGATGAGCGCGGCTCCCATCAAGCGAATCGGCGTTATGGCTTCGCCTAAAAGGACGGCGGAGAACACGACTGCCGAAAGCGGCTCGAGGTAGCCGACAACCGCGACGGTCTGCACAGGCAGCTTGGCGACGGCGCTAAAGTAGAGCAGGCAACCAATGCCGGTGTTGACGACGCCGAGCATAGCGACGGCGCGCCAATCAATGCTGGCGGCGACGCCGGCGGACAGGAACGAGGGAGCGCCCTGCGTGATGAGCGTGAGGGCCAGTGCGGTCACAAAGGCGGCGCTCACTTGGAGCGCGGAGTTCTCGAGGCCCTCGATGTGCGGCGCACCCTTGCTGGCGATGACCATCAATGCATAGCAGAAGGCCGAGGCGATTCCACAGACGATGCCCGCAATGGGCATATTGCCGCCTAGACCTTGCGCTGCAATGAGAAAAGCACCGCAGGCGACGGCGACAAAGCCAGCGATTTTGCCGCCGGTCAGCTTTTCGCCAAAAATGAGCGGGGAGAGGGCCATAACGATGATGGGGCCACAGTAATACAACAGCGAGGAGATACCAACGCCGATCGTCTGATAGGCGCGGAACAGGAAAATCCAGCTGGCACCCAGCGCGGCGCCCGAGACGATGAGCGCTGCGGCCTCGCGGGGGCGAGACGGAGCCTGCAGGTTATGGCGCTTGGTTATGAAGAGGATGGCGGCAAGGGTGAGAGCGCCCAAAAACGTGCGCAACAGTACGATATCGGAGCTCGGCAGCGCGATGACAGCGGCGATGATGCCGTTGGAGCCAAACAATAGCAATGCTGCTAAGTACGTAAACAGTCCGTTGTTCATGCGCTGACATCCCCTCTATATCCGAGCATGTTCACTATGGGTGAACTGGCTTTAGAAGAAAAGCGAATATAATGCATGGATAACATGACAAAAACTCATGTAAAGGTGGAGGGGTGCCGTGGAAACGAATATTCAAAAGATGCAGGTGCTGCTCGAGACCGTGCGGGCCGGCAGTTTTACGCGCGCCGCCGAGCGGCTGAGCTATTCGCAGTCGGGCGTGAGCCGCATGGTGGGCGACCTTGAGACCGATTGGGGTTTTAAGGTGCTCGACCGCAGCCGCGAGGGTGTGGTGCTTTCTGCCGATGGGCGGCAGATCATGCCGGCGGTTGAGGCGCTCTGCGAGGAGTTTGGCCGCCTGCAGCGACACGTGGACGAGATGCGTGGGCTCATGCGCGGCAAGATCTGCATTGGTACGTTTTCGAGTGTGGCGACCCATGTACTGCCGCCGGTGATTGCGCGCTTTCGCGCCGATCATCCGGATGTCGATTACGAGCTGCTGATGGGTGATTACTCCGAGATTGAGCAATGGGTGGCGGAAGGCCGCTGCGACTTGGGCTTTATTCCGCGCGAGCCACGCGGCGCCGGCATGGCGTCGCGACCGTTGGTGCAAGACGAGTTGATGGCCGTGGTGCCAGCGGACTCCTCGCTTGCCACGGCGGAGGTCGTTTCTCTTGCCGATTTAGCCAACGAGCAGTTTATTCTGCTAGAACGCGGCACTGATGACGAGATTACGCCGCTATTCCGTCGGGCGGGGCTGGCGGTGCGCTCAAAACTGTCGACTTGGGATGACTATGCGATTATGGCTATGGTCGAGGATGGCTTGGGCGTGAGCATTCTTCCCGCGCTCATCTTGCGTCGCTGCCAGTTTGATGTTGCTGTGCGTCCGCTCGAAGGGCATCCCCATCGGCAGATCAACGCCATATATCGAACGGCCGATGTTTCGCTTGCCGCCGCTCGTTTCCTCGAATACCTCTAAATGCGTGCACGTCGTTATCGCCTTTGGATAAATCTCGAGGTCTTGCTCATTTTATTTTTGAAATTGAACTTTTCGAAATAGCACGGCGCTATACTGCTGCCTAAATTGAACTCAGGTTCAATTCGTGTTGTATAAATTGAACTTTGCCAGCAAGGAGGTTCTAGTGGCCCAAGAGACGTTTAGCGATCGTCTGCGACAGGCTATGTCCGATCGCGACGTTCGCCAGTCGGACGTGATCCGCGCATCGGAGATGCTCGGCAAAAAACTCGGCAAGAGTCAGATGAGCCAATATGTGAGCGGCAAGACGATTCCGCGGCGCGATGTGGCTGAGCTGCTCGCCCGTATTTTGGAGGTCGATGTTACCTGGCTGCTTGCCGGCGACGCCGATCAAGGCGAGGCATCATCACCCCGCAACGATTCCAAGCCCGAACCCCATCCCTCAGCTCAAATTGCAAGGAGCACCACCATGCGTACTTTTTCTAAATCCACCAAGCTCGATAACGTCCTGTATGACGTGCGCGGTCCCGTCGTCGACGAGGCCGCCCGTATGGAGGACGAGGGCGAGCGCATCCTCAAGCTCAATATCGGCAACCCGGCGCCCTTCGGTTTCCGCACGCCCGATGAGGTCATCAAGGACATGCGCCAGCAGCTGCCCGACTGCGAAGGCTATTCCAACTCGCGTGGCCTGTTCTCCGCGCGCAAGGCGATCATGCAGTATTCGCAGATCAAGGGCTTGCCCAACGTTCAGATGGAGCATATCTACACGGGCAACGGCGTGTCCGAGCTCATTCAGCTTTCGATGAACGCGCTGCTCGACAATGGCGACGAGATTCTGATCCCCAGCCCCGACTATCCGCTCTGGACGGCGTGCGCAACCCTTGCCGGCGGTCATCCCGTGCACTATCTGTGCGATGAGCAGGCGGATTGGTATCCCGACCTGGAGGATATGGAGTCCAAGATCACGAGCGCGACCAAAGCCCTCGTCATCATCAACCCCAACAACCCCACGGGTTCCGTCTATCCGCGCGAGGTGCTCGAGGGCATCGTCGAGGTTGCACGCAGGCATCAGCTGATGATCTTTGCTGATGAGATCTACGACCGCCTGTGCATGGACGGCTACGAGCACGTCTCGATTGCCTCGCTCGCTCCCGATCTGCCCTGCGTCACCTTTAGCGGTCTGTCCAAGTCGCACATGATCGCGGGCTATCGTATTGGCTGGATGGTGCTTTCGGGCAACCAGCGCTGCATGAGCGACTTCATCATGGGCATCAACATGCTCTCCAACATGCGCCTGTGCTCCAACGTGCCGGCTCAGTCGATCGTTCAGACGGCGCTCGGTGGCCATCAGTCCGTCAACGACTACATCCGCCCCGGCGGCCGTGTCTACGAGCAGCGCAACTTTGTGTATGAGGCGCTCAACAAGATTGACGGCATCTCGGTGGTTAAGCCGCGTGCGGCGTTCTACATCTTCCCCAAGATGGATGTGAAGAAGTTCAACATTACCGATGACGAGCAGTTCGCCCTTGACCTGCTGCACGAGAAGAAGATCCTGATCACGCGCGGCGGCGGCTTTAACTGGGCTGAGCCCGACCACTTCCGTATCGTGTACCTGCCGCGCATGGAAGTGCTCAAAGAGTCCCTCGAAGACCTCGCCGACTTCTTCGACCATTACCGCCAGAGCTAGTGGGATAGAAGTTCCGCACTATGAAAAGCTCCCTGCAGTTGTTTTGCTGCAGGGAGCTTTCTTGAATCGGCGGAACTAAATAACGATTCCGCAACAGTGGTCGATTTCGTGCTGGATTATCTCGGCGGTGTAGCCCGAGAAGTTTTTGATGCGGTGGACGAAGTTCTCGTCCAGATACTCCACCTTAATGCGCCGATAGCGGGTGCAGGGGCGCTCGCCGGCAAGCGAGAGACATCCTTCGCTCGTCTGATAGGAATTGACCTGCTCAAGAATTTGAGGGTTGTACATCAGCAGCGCCCTGTTGCCGTCCTTTACGCAGATGATGCGTTTGCGCACGCCAATCATGTTGGCGGCAAGGCCCACGCACTCGTGCTCATGCTCATGGAGCGTATCCAGGAGGTCCTGCCCGGTCGCGGCATCGTCGGGCCCCGCGTCTTCGGAAGGCAGGCGCAAAAAGAACTCGGATTTCATGATGGGCTTAATCATGGCGGGCTCCTCATGTCTTATGCTTTCGTGGACTTTTAATAATAGCGCGGAAGGAAAGCTGCGCGTCCGCGTTACAATCTTTCGACGTTGGACCATGTTGTCAGATTCGTCGTGTGCGGCGTCTGGCGTAAGTCTAGGGCTCATTTTCGCCCTGGACTGTTCCTCTGGGGCGATGCGACTGTCGTTCCAAGAGGAAGGAAATGCATGGGGAGCAAATCTCAGCAACAAGTTCAAGTAGCGCCATCGGCCACTGCGGCGTTTCTCGTCGTAATGTATATTGCAGCCTTTGTCGCCGCGTTTAACGAGAACATCATTAACGTGGCACTGCACGATATCATGGCGGCCTTTTCGGTGAGCGCTGCCACGGCGCAGTGGCTCGTTTCGGGATACATGATCGTGACGTCGATCTTTACGGCCATCATGGCCTTTCTGTCCGGTCGTTTCTCGACGCGCAAGCTGCTGTTTTTCGCATGCGGATGCATGGTCGCCGGAGAAGTCCTGTGCCTGGTCGCCCCGTCGTTTACCGTTTTGCTGCCAAGTCGTATTTTGCAGGCTGCGGGATCGGGCATCTTGTTTCCGCTCATGATGAATGTGGTGCTATCTTGTGCTCCGCGCGAGAAGCTCGGTCTGTATCTGAGCCTGGGCGGTGCCTGCATTACGCTAGGGCCGGCGTTTGGGCCCGTGATTAGTGGTCTTATGTGCACGTTGTTTGGCTGGAGGGCGGTGTTCGTAGTGCCGCTGGTGGGCGGTGTCGTGGTCGCCGCGGCGGCAGCAAAGCTCGTTCGGAATGTCGGAGAGCGCTCGAACGCCACGCTCGATATTCCGTCGGTTGTTTTGCTCGCCGCCGGCATTACGGCGTTCGTGTATTCCGTAGGCGAGTTCTCGACCAATGTGATGGCCGGTATCGCGACGCTTTTCGCCGCTGTTGTGGTGCTCGGCCTGTTTGCGGTTCGTCAGCTCAAGCTCAAGCATCCGGTGCTTAACGTGCGTCCCATGGCGAGCGTTCGTTTTTGGCCTGCATGCCTGCTTGTGGTGGTGTCGATGATGACGACGTTCTCGATGAGCGTTTTGTTGCCGCTCTATTTTGAGGGCGCATACGGCATGACCGCACTTGTTGCGGGCCTGCTCATTTTGCCGGCGATTGCCTGCAACGCCGTGACCTCGATTGTGGGCGGACGCGTGATGGACGCCCGTGGCGCATGGCCGCTGCTGCCGGTCGGCTTTGCCCTGATTGCCGTGGGGCAGATCGCAATCTCAGTGACGGCGGCAAGTATGAACATCGGCGTCGTCGTGGGGCTGACCGTTGTGGTGTATGCCGGAGTCGGTTTGGTGCTGAGCCCCTCGCAGACGGCCGGTTTGGAGACGCTGTCTGCCGCTGAGCATCCTCACGGAACGGCATTGCTCAACACGTGGAACATGATTGCCGCATCGTTTGGTCCGTCGCTGTTTATCGGCCTGCTCTCGAGTTCTGCGGCGACTGCCGGCGCCGCTGGCGCTGCGACCGACGTTGCCCAGGCGATTGGATTTGCAGCTGCCGTACGTGTGGCGGCTGTAATTGCCGTGGTCGGGTTCGCGACGTCGCTGGTGTACGCTCGTCGCGAGTCGCACATGTCGCATTAATGTGTGCACATAGATTCTGCAGCTAGATTGGATGGCGACACCATAAACTAATGGACGTTTTGCCGAGAGGCATGAATGTTTAAAGCGCAAAGAGTGCGCGACGGGCCCCGCGAATGGGGCGATGATGCCCGAGAGGGCCAAGAAGGAGTCTCATGTCCGAGAACGAAGAGATCATGAACGAGACCGAGAACGAGACCATGGCTGCCGAGGTCGAGGCAGTCGAGACCGTGGAGACCGAAGCTGCCGAGGTTGAGGCTGCTGACGAGGTTTCCGCCGAGGAGGAGGCCGAGGTTGTCGAGGCCGCCGTTGATTACGATGACGAAGAGCTGATGGACAAGATGCAGAAGGCCGCCCGCCTGCTGCGTAGCCGTCGCTTTGCTATTTCCAAGGAGGAGGAGGCCAAGGCCGAGCGTATGGCGAACATCGAGCGCGCCATCAAGCTTCTTGACCTCAAGCCCAAGATGGAGCAGAAGGAAATGTCTGACCTGCTGGGCATGCGCCTTCGTGAGCTCGATGGCCTGATGGCCGAGGCCGAGGCTGCCGATCTGGTCGGCCGCATCGACGACGCCGAGGGCGATATGCGCAAGATTGTCGTCTTCGCTGCCGAGGATGCCGCTGAGGGCCTGGTCGAGCTTGCCAACAAGAAGGAGAAGCTCCTGCCCGAGCTTTCTTACGAGGAGGCCACCGAGCTGATGGCCGCTCTCGATAAGGTCATCGCTCCGCTCGTCGCCATGGGCTTGGACGAGGACCGCGGTCCTCGCGGCGGCCGTGACGACCGTGGCGGCCGTGGCGGCGACCGTGG
>URUI01000052.1 GCA_900551015.1 uncultured Collinsella sp. | reverse complement strand
CCTGCCGCACCGGAGCCCGCCGCGCAGACACCTGCCGCCGCGTCGGAGCCCAAGGGCACCGAGGTGACCGCTCCCATGGTCGGTGTGTTCTATGCTGCCCCGGCGCCGGGCGACGAGCCGTTTGTGCAAGTGGGCTCCAAGGTCAAGGCCGGCGAGACCCTCTGCATCATCGAGGCCATGAAGGTTCTCAACGAGGTAACGGCAGAGGCGGATGGCGAGGTGCTCGAGATCTGCGTGGCCGACGGCGACCTCGTGGAGTTCGGCAGCTGCCTCATGAGGATCGGGTAGGCGATATCCATGAACAAAGAAGAGCTCAAGAAGCTGTTGCCGCATCGCGAACCGATGCTTTTGCTCGACGAGGCCGAGCTGGTGGGCGACGAGGCCCACGGCAAGATCACGATTACGGGTGACGAGTACTTTTTGCAGGGGCATTTTCCGGGAAACCCGGTGGTCCCCGGCGTGATTCAGTGCGAGATGCTCGCCCAAAACTGTTGCGTGCTGCTGGTGGGCGACGAGGAGGCGCGCGGCGCGACGCCGTTCTATACGAGCCTCGATAAGGTGCGCTTTAAGCGTCCGGTGCGCCCGGGCGACACGGTTGATCTGGTGTGCACCATCACGCGTGCGCGCGGGCCGTTCCGCTTTGCGACGGGTACTGCGAGCGTCAACGGTGAGGTTTGCTGCCGCGCCGATATGTCTTTTGCACTCATGCACGAAAGTTAAGGAAGGCTTCATGTTCGACAAAGTGCTCATCGCCAACCGCGGAGAAGTCGCGGTCCGTGTTATCCGCGCGTGCCGCGATATGGGCATCAAGACCGTCGCCGTTTATTCCACGGCCGATGCGGACGCGCTACACGTGCAGCTTGCCGACGAGGCGTATTGCATCGGCGGCTCGCGTCTTGCCGAGAGCTACCTCAACGACGATGCCGTGCTCACCTGTGCCGTAAAGTCGGGAGCTAAGGCAATTCATCCCGGCTATGGCTTCTTTTCCGAGAAGGCGAGCTTCGTGCGCGACTGCGACAAGTTCGGTCTGGCGTTTGTCGGTCCTTCGGCCGAGGTGATCGACAGCATGGGCGACAAGGACGCCGCACGCCGAACGGCCGCTGCTGCGGGCGTGCCCATCGTGCCGGGCTGCGATTTGCTCAAAAGCCCCGAGGAAGCAACGGCCGAGGCCGAGCGCATCGGCTGCCCCGTGCTTATTAAGGCGCGCGCGGGCGGCGGCGGTCGCGGTATTCGCAAGGTCGAGCGCGTGGAAGATGCGGCAAAGGCGTTCATCGAGGCGCGTGCCGAGGGTGAGGCCGTTTTTGGCGACGGCGAGTGCTACATGGAGAAGTTCGTTGCGCCGGCGCATCACGTTGAGGTACAGATTATGGCCGATAAGCAGGGCCATGTGTTTTCGCTCGGCGAGCGCGAGTGCTCGGTGCAGCGCCGCAACCAAAAGCTGATCGAGGAGAGCCCCGCGCCGTGCCTCGACGGACGCGATGATATTCGTGCCCGTATGCACAAGGCCGCGCGCGACCTGGCTCGTGCCGTTGGCTATGAGGGCGCTGGCACCATCGAGTTTTTGTACTCAGATGACGGCAATTTCTACTTTATGGAAATGAACACGCGCTTGCAGGTGGAGCATCCGGTTACGGAGTTTGTGACCGATACCGACCTAGTTAAGTGGCAGCTGCGCGTGGCTGCCGGCCAGCCTCTGCCCTTTGAGCAGGAGGACGTACCGGTCCGCAACCACGCCATGGAGTGCCGCATCAATGCCGAAACGCCGGACTTTCTACCGTCATGTGGAACGGTCACCGCGTTGCGTGTGCCGGGTGGTCCGCGCGTGCGCTGGGATTCGGCCATGTTCACCGGTGCGACAGTTCCGCCGTACTACGACTCCATGCTCGGCAAGCTCATCGTGTGTGCGCCCACGCGTGACGGCGCCATTCGCAAGATGCGCTCGGCCCTGGGCGAGCTCGTGATTGAGGGCGTGAGCGAAAACAGCGAACTGCAGCTCGACGTGCTGGCAAACGACGAGTTTTTGTCGGGCATGTATCACACCGATCTGATGGGGCATCTCTATGCTGATGAATAGGAAAGCGAAGACGGTCAACGTCCTCGAGGGGCCGATGACCGAGTCATGCGCCGAGTTTCCCGCGCGCCACGTGTTTATCAAGTGCCCGGAGTGCCGCCGTGTGATCGATGAGGCACGCCTGCACGACAACCTCGAGGTGTGCCCCCGTTGCGGCAAGCACTTTCGCGTGAGTGGGCGCGACCGTATGCGCATGACGGTCGACGAGGGCACGTTTGAGGAATGGGATGCTAATCTGGCGTCGGAGGACTTCCTCTCGTTTCCCGGTTATGCCGACAAACTCAAGAGCGTGAGTGAGCGTTCGGGCGAGCGCGATGCCGTTGTGTGCGGCAGGGGCAAAATCTGCGGTTGCGATACCGCGCTCTTCTTTATGGATGCCAACTTTATGATGGGCTCGATGGGCTCCGTGGTGGGCGAGAAGATCTGTCGCACATTTGAGCATGCGACCGAGCTGGGATTGCCAGTTGTCGGCTTTACCGTTTCGGGCGGTGCGCGCATGCAAGAGGGCGTGACATCGCTCATGCAGATGGCCAAGATTTCTGCGGCGGTTAGGCGCCACAGCGAGGCGGGCGGCCTGTATATCACGGTGCTCACCGACCCCACGACCGGCGGCGTAACCGCGAGCTTTGCCATGGAGGGCGACATTATCCTGGCCGAGCCCGATGCCCTGACGGCATTTGCCGGACCGCGCGTGATCGAGCAGAACATGCACAAGCGCCTGCCCAAGGGATTTCAGCGCTCCGAGTTTTTGCTGGAGCACGGCTTTTGCGATGCCGTTGTTCTGCGTGGCGAGATTGCGCTCACGGTAGGCGAGCTGCTGGCGCTGCACGAAGGGCACGCGCCCGGCCTAGGGGCTCCGCATGAGATCGTGCATATGGGTCGTCGCGGCAAAAAGCTGGGACACTTGTTTAAGCGCTCGGCCGCACCAAAAAGCGCGCTCGAAATCGTCAAACAGACTCGCTCGGCGAACCGCGCCACGGCAGGCGAGATGATCTCGTTGGGCCTCGACGGATTCGTAGAGCTGCACGGCGACCGTTACTTTGGCGACGACGCCGCTGTGGTGGCTGGCATTGGCTGGAAAGACGGACGCCCCGTAACGGTCATCGCCATCGAGCGCGGCACCACGACCAAAGAGCGTATGCGCCGCAACTTTGGCATGGCGCATCCCGAGGGTTACCGCAAAGCGCGTCGTCTGATGCGCCAGGCCGAAAAGTTTGGTCGGCCGGTTCTGTGCCTGGTTGATACTTCGGGCGCGTTTTGCGGCATCGGTGCCGAGGAGCGCGGCCAGGGCGAGGCGATTGCCCAGAATCTCATGGAGATGAGCGGCCTTAAGACGCCGATTGTCTCGGTGGTGACAGGCGAGGGCGGCTCTGGTGGCGCGCTGGCGCTGTCCGTGGCCGACCGCATCCTGATGCTCTCAAGCTCGGCCTATTCGGTCGTGAGCCCCGAGGCCTGTGCGTCGATCCTGTGGAAGGATACCGAGCGCGCGAATGAGGCCGCTGAGGCGCTTAAGCTCACGGCCCCCGATCTGTTGGCGCTCGGCATCATCGACGGCATTGTCGACGATAGGGGCCTGTCGCATGAGGAGATCGCCGGTGCCGTCATGTCCTCGGCATTTGATGCCTTCGATACGCTTGGGCAGCTCGACGACGCGACCCTCACAAACCTCCGCTACGAAAAGTACCGCGCAATCGGTCAGTACCGCACGATGTGACAAAGGGACAGCCCGCATGTCACATTGGGAAAGGCGTTCCATGTCACAAGTTTCTAACACCTCGTTTACAACGACGGTTTCATCAAACGCCATGGCCGTGGTGGACTATCTGTCCAAAAGCATGATGTCGGCGCTGCCGTTTATTGTTTGCGCGGCGTTGTTCCGCACCGCCGCCGTCGTTATGGGCGAAGGCATGCTGGGCCTGTGGTCTGCCGATTCCGAAATCTATCGCCTGTTCTACAGTTGGCTCTATAACGCCGGCTACTACTTTTTGCCCATTTATCTTGGTTGGGCGGCCGCCCGCCAGCTCGGTTGCTCGGAGCAGCTGGGCATGATGCTGGGCGGCGTATTGATTGCGCCCGATCTGCTTAAGCTCGTCGATGCCGCATCGACGACGGGGGCAGCGATGGCTTTCGTGTATGGTCTGCTTCCCGCGCCGGTCAACGATTACACAACGACTGTTATTCCGGTTCTCATCTCGGTGCCCGTGCTATGGCAGGTGGAGCGTTTCTTTAAGCGCACTATCCCTCAGGCTGTGGCGTTTTCTTTTGTACCGTTTGCAACCATGCTCGTTATGGTTCCGGTGTCGCTGTGTGTTACGGCGCCGGCAGGCAGCTATCTGGGCATGCTGTTGGGACAGCTTATGTTTATGCTTGGCAATTCCGGTGGCATCGTGTCGCTGCTCACGCTCATGGGGCTTGCCGCGGGCTGGGAGTTTCTTAAGATCGCGGGTGTCAGCAACGTTGTCCTATCGCTCGCCTATGCGCAGTTTATGAGTGTGGGAACGGATTCGTGCATCCTGATCGCCGCGACGATGGCAACGTTCGCCGTTTGGGGTATGCCCTTTGGCGCGTCGCTCCGCGTTGCGGATAAGGACGAGAAGGCGCTCATGCTGGGCTATTCAATCTCGGGTATTCTTGGCGGCGTAAGCGAGCCAGCGCTGTACGGATGCGGCTTTAAATATGGCAGGTGTCTGACGTGCATGGCCGTTGGCGGCGCCGTCGGAGGCCTTGTTGCGGCCGTAGGCCACGTTACGGCTTATACTATCGGTATGACGAATGTTCTTATGGTCATTGGCTTTGCCACGGGCGGCATCTCGAATCTGCTGTGGTGCTGCGCTGCCGGCGGCGCAGCATTTGCGGTGTCTGCGGCGCTGAGCTACTGCTTTGGCGTGGTGCCGACAAAGGTGCAGGCGGCAGAAGACGAAGCTGATTCGCTCGAAACAGTGGCGAGCGCTGCTGAAGCAAGCGCATAAATCTGTGCGACAAAAGGACGATTCCTTTGTCATATTCCAAGGCTGCGGCCCGTGTGGGCTGCGGCCTTTTTGTATCTGGAGGACAAAGTGGCTACACTACAATCCGTTTGAGCAATAGATATATAGGTAGTACCGTGGGGACTGATGAGGATGGTCGAGTGGATTGTTCGTCGTGCGCAGGGCGACCGTGCGCGCGTGGGAACGTTGACGGGCATAGTGTGTATTCTCGCCAATGTTGCGCTTTGCGCTGCGAAGGGTGCAATTGGCGTGCTGTCGGGATCGGTTTCGATTGTGGCGGACGCTATGAACAACCTGTCTGATGCCAGCTCGAACATCGTGAGCGTGCTTGGCTTTAAGCTGGCGGGCAAGCCGGCCGACCCCGAGCATCCTTACGGACATGGCCGCTACGAGTATCTCTCGGGTCTGGTCGTGGCGGCGCTCGTGCTGCTGATTGGCGTTGAGCTGGTGAAGTCCTCGGTTGAGCGCATCATCCACCCCGAACCTGTCGAGTTCTCGCTTGCCCTGGTGGCAGTCTTGGTGCTTTCGATGATTGTTAAGCTCTGGATGGCGGCCCTCAACCAAAAGCTCGGCGATCGCATTGAGTCCGAGACGCTGCATGCGACCGCTCAGGACTCAAAGAACGATGTCCTAGCTACGGGTGCCGTGCTGGCGTGCGCAATTGTTTCGCAGGTGACGCACATCAATCTTGACGCATGGGTCGGCCTTGCCGTTGGCGCCTATATCGGCTGGAGCGGCTTTGAGCTCATCCTGGATACGGTGAGCCCGCTTTTGGGCCAGGCACCCGATCCAAAGCTGGTCAAGCACATTCGAGACAAGATCATGAGCTACCCCGGCGTTTTGGGCGTTCACGATTTGATGGTTCACGACTACGGCCCGGGCAGGAAGTTCGCAAGCGCTCACGCCGAGATGGCAGCCGAGGCCAGCCCGCTGGAAAGTCACGACACGCTCGATAACATCGAGCAGTCGTTTAGGGTCGAAGACGGCATGATCGTCACGCTCCATTACGATCCCATCGTGACCGACGATCCAAAGGTGGCGAGCATGCGTCTGCGCATCAACGCTATGGCTCAAGAGATTGATAGCCGCCTCTCGATCCACGACCTACGCTGTGTTCCGGGCCCCACGCATACCAACGTGATCTTTGACTGCGTACGTCCCTCGGATTTGGCGATGAGCGCCGAGGACCTGAAGCGCGCGCTGGCGAAACGGGTCGAATCGGAATATCCCAAGTCGGTCGCCAAGATCACGATCGACGAAGACTACGTAGGCCATACCCACGAGTAGGGCTGTGCCAGCAAAGCAAGTTATACAGAAGGGGAGAGCATGAAGCGTCTATATCTACTCCGCCACGGTCAGACAGAATTCAACGTTAAAAAGCTCGTCCAAGGCCGCTGCGATTCTCCGTTGACCGATCTGGGCCGCAAGCAAGCGGGAATGGCAGCCGCATGGCTCAAAGCCCACGGCGTCGTCCCCGACAAAGTGGTCTCTTCGCCCTTAGGCCGAGCCATGGACACGGCAAGTCTCGTCGCAACCGAACTCCTCGGCCGGGATGCAGCAGTCGAGCCCTGCGAAGGCATCATCGAGCGCAGCTACGGCACCTTCGAAGAAGGCCCCCACGACGCCCTACCCACCGACGTCTGGGACCCCGGCGAGGACTTGGTCCCCTTTGGAGGAGAAGGAAGTCATGCCCTGCAGGAGCGCATGGTAGCCACCCTCACCAATCTCATGGGCGCCGAGGGGATCGAAACCCTCCTAGCAGTAAGCCACGGCAGCGCCAGCCGCCAATTCATCAAGGCTGCAGCCCCAGAGGGCTTCGAGCTCCCAACAAAACTCCCCAACTGCGCCATCATGATTTTTGATTTCGATGAGGCAAAGCCACAAGTAGAGGGCGAGCCAATGCAATGCAAGTTCACCCTCCAGCAAATAGTGGACCCCCAACAAAGTCATTAGCCTGAGCGAGCAGAGTTAAGCAGACATCAACGTGTCGTCTCCCGAGCACGGCGGAGGGCCGGAGAAATATATTAAGGTCATCGCGAGTTCCGCACGCAAAGGAGAGCACTTAATGTGCTCTCCGTCTTGCGCAGGACTGTAGAGCAGGGACCTTAATATATTTCTCCGGCCCTCCGCCGTGCTCGGGAGCCATCCACGCACTTTACCTGCGTAAACAATGTGAGTGAAATATGAATCTCGATGGATACGCCCGCAGCCGTGTATACTAAACAGCTGTGTGAAACCAGGGGAGTATTCTGGCTGGACAAAATGCCTGCTTAATAGGGTTGTCAGGTAGTCCGGGCGAAATACAAGGCTGGGGAGCACGTCGTGTAAGTAGTGGTCCTCTAGGGGCGTACGCTCGGTGGTGTACGCATTGTCCCAAGACCACGCGAGAGTTGGGATCATATCTTGATCAGCATGATTCTCGGCCGCAAGATTGGCATGACCCAGGTTTGGGACGAGGACGATAACGTCGTTCCCGTCACGGTCATCCAGGCTGGCCCCTGCGCTGTCTCGCAGGTTAAAACTCAGGCAACCGACGGCTATGACGCCGTCCAGATCGGTTTCGGCGACATCAAGGCCAAGAACGTGAACAAGCCCATGGCTGGTCACTTCGCCAAGGCTGGCGTCGAGCCTGTCCGCTTCCTTCGTGAGGTCCGCGTCGAGAACGGCGAGGAGCACAAGGTCGGCGAGGTCGTCACCGTCGCTGATTTCGCTGATGTCGAGAAGGTCGACGTCATCGGTACCTCCAAGGGTAAGGGCTTCCAGGGTCGCATCAAGCGCTGGGGTCAGCGCCGCGGTCCTATGACGCATGGTTCTCACTTCCAGCGTCACCCCGGTTCTATCGGTCAGTGCGCCTATCCTGCGCGCGTCCTCAAGGGCGTCAAGATGGCCGGTCACATGGGTAACGAGCGCGTTACCGTCAAGAACCTTTCCGTTGTCCGCATCGATGCCGAGCAGAACCTCATCTTGGTCAAGGGCGCTGTCCCGGGTGCCAAGAATGGTCTCGTCGCCATCCGTATGGCCTAAGGGCCCAGCCCATTTAGCCCAGCGTCATACCAAGGAGAACACTTAAATGGCAAAGTTTGAAGTAAAGAACAGCGAGGGCAAGAAGGTCGCCGAGGCCGAGCTCGCCGCTGAGGTGTACGGCATCGAGCCGAACATCCACGTTATGCACCACATCGTCAAGTGCCAGATGGCCTCTTGGCGTCAGGGCACCCAGTCCGCTAAGGGCCGCTCTGAGGTTTCCGGTGGCGGCAAGAAGCCTTGGCGTCAGAAGGCCACCGGCCGTGCCCGCCAGGGTTCCATCCGTGCTGCCCAGTGGCGTCACGGTGGCGTTGTCTTCGCCCCCAAGCCCCGTTCCTACGCTAAGCGTATGAACAACAAGGAGGTCAAGCTGGCTATGCGCTCCGCGCTGTCCGCCAAGCTGGCCGATGGCGAGCTCGTGCTCGTCGACGACTACGGCTTCGAGAAGCCTTCCACCAAGGCTGCCGTTGCCATGCTCAAGGCTCTTGGCCTTGAGGGCAAGCGTCTGACCATCATCGTTCGCGATGAGGACGTCAACGCCTACCTGTCGTTCCGCAATATTCCCAAGACGTTCATCATCACCGCTGACGAGGCCAACACCTACGATCTCGTCAACAACAACGCTGTGCTGATGCCCGCCGACATCGCCGCTCACTTCGGGGAGGTGCTTGCATAAATGACCGCCCACGAGATCATCATCCGTCCGATCGTGTCCGAGCGTTCCTTCTCCGGCATGGAGCAGAACAAGTACACGTTCGAGGTCGCCAAGGATGCTAACAAGTATCAGATCAAGGACGCTGTCGAGGAGATCTTCGGCGTCAAGGTCGTTCGCGTGAACACCTTGACGGTCAAGCCCAAGACCAAGCGCGTGCGCTATGTCGCCGGCAAGACCCGTTCTTGGAAGAAGGCCATCGTCACGCTGGCCGAGGGCGACACCATCGAGGTCTTTGGCAACCAGGCCTAAGACTCGCTGCTGTTGAGTGAGCTCATGCCTCCCAAATAGGGGAGGCGAGAGCTCAAGGTTTCGGGCGTATAAAATGGACACGCCTGGAACCGTGTATACGTCCGGTGTCATCGCACCCGAGGCAGAACCTCGAATCCCTGTCTGCGATGGCTAACGGATTCCTATTGAAAGGGATTGTAATGGCTGTAAAGCACCTTAAGCCGACCTCCGCTGGTAGGCGTTGGCAGACGATCTCCGATTTCTCTGAGATCACCTGCACCAAGCCCGAGAAGTCCCTTCTCGAGCCCCTGCCCAAGAAGGCCGGTCGTAACAACAACGGCCGCATCACCACCCGCCACCAGGGCGGCGGCGTGAAGCGTCGTTACCGCGCGATCGACTTCAAGCGCAACAAGGACGGCGTGCCCGCCAAGGTTGCCACGATCGAGTACGATCCGAACCGTTCCGCTCGCATCGCTCTGCTGCACTACGCTGACGGTGAGAAGCGCTACATCCTGGCCCCCAAGGGCCTCGAGGTCGGTCAGACCATCATGTCCGGTTCTGACGCCGACATCAAGCCGGGCAACGCTCTGCCCCTCGCCGACATCCCCGTCGGTACGCTCATCCACGCCGTCGAGTTCCAGCCGGGCAAGGGCGCTGCTATCGCCCGTTCCGCCGGTAACTCCTGCCAGCTGATGGGTAAGGAGGGCAAGTACGCTATCGTCCGTATGCCTTCCTCCGAGATGCGCCGCATCCTCGTTACCTGCCGCGCCACCGTCGGTGAGGTCGGCAACGCCGATCACGCCAACATCGTCATCGGCAAGGCCGGCCGTAAGCGTCACATGAACGTGCGCCCGACCGTCCGCGGTACCGTCATGAACCCTGTCGACCACCCGCACGGCGGTGGCGAGGGCAAGAACCACACCTCTGGTCGTCCCTCTGTTACCCCCTGGGGTAAGCCGACGAAGGGCCTTCGTACGCGCAAGAAGAAGAAGGTCTCGAACCAGCACATCATTCGTCGCCGTAAGAAGTAATTTCGGATACCGAGTTTTAGGAGAAAGCACTTATGAGCAGAAGTCTCAAAAAGGGCCCGTTCGTGGAGACTCGCCTTCTCTCGCGTATCACCGCGATGAACGAGGCTGGCAAGAAGGACGTCGTGAAGACCTGGTCCCGCGCGTCCACCATCTTCCCCGAGATGGTTGGTCACACCATCGCCGTCCACGACGGCCGCAAGCATGTGCCCGTGTATGTTACCGAGTCCATGGTTGGTCACAAGCTCGGCGAGTTCGCGCCGACTCGTACGTTCCGTGGCCACAAGGCCAAATAGGGGGTTAACCGTAAATGGCAACTAAGTCTATTGAAACTGAGGCCACCGAGGTTCGCGCCGTCGCTAAGTACGTGCGTGTTTCCCCCAGCAAGGCCCGCCTGGTGGTCGATCTGATCCGCCGCAAGCCTGTCGCTCAGGCCTTCGACATCCTCCACTTCTGCGACCGCGCCGTCGCCGTGGATGTCGAGAAGGTTCTCCGTTCCGCCGTTGCGAACGCCGAGAACAACAACGGTCTGCGTGCCGACAACCTGGTTGTCGCCGCTGCCTATGTTGACGAGGGTCCGACGCTTAAGCGCATCCGTCCCCGCGCCAAGGGTTCCGCTTCTCGCATTCTGAAGCGTACTTCCCACATCACCGTCGTCGTTGCTCCTCGAAAGGAGGCGTAAAGCTGTATGGGTCAGAAAGTCTACCCCACCGGCTTCCGTCTTGGCATCACCGAGAACTGGCGCTCCCGCTGGTTCGCAGAGAAGGATTACGCTAAGACCCTCGGTAACGATCTCGAGATCCGCAAGTACCTCGAGAAGCGTCTTTCCCGCGCAGCTGTCTCCCGCGTCGAGATCGAGCGCGCTGGCGACAAGGTGAAGGTCATCATCCTCACCGCTCGCCCCGGCGTTGTCATCGGTAAGAAGGGTGCCGAGATCGATACCCTCCGCATCGAGCTCGAGAAGGTCGCTGGCGTCTCCAAGGGCCAGCTCTCCGTCGACGTTGTCGAGATCAAGCGCCCCGAGCTCGACGCCAACCTCGTTGCTCAGTCTATCGCCGAGCAGCTCGAGGGCCGCGTTGCCTTCCGTCGCGCTATGCGCAAGGCTGTCCAGTCTGCCCGCAAGGCCGGCGCTAAGGGCATCCGTATCCAGTGCTCCGGTCGTCTCGGCGGTGCCGAGATGGGCCGTCGTGAGTGGTACCGCGAGGGTCGCGTGCCTCTGCACACCCTCCGTGCCAAGATCGACTACGGCACGGCTGTCGCCAGCACCACCATGGGCGCTTGCGGCGTGAAGGTCTGGATCTACCTGGGCGAGAAGCTCCCGGGCCAGCCTGTTCCCAACCCTGCACTCGAGGGCTCTTCCCGTCCTCGTCGTCGTAACTCCGAGAGGAGGGGTCAGTAGTGCTTGCCCCTAAGCGTATTCTTCACCGCAAGGTGCAGCGTGGCTCCATGAAGGGCCAGGCCAAGGGTAATACCGAGCTGCATTTCGGCGAGTTTGGTATCCAGGCTCTCGAGGCCCATTGGATCACCAACCGTCAGATCGAGGCCGCTCGTATTGCCATGACCCGCTACATGAAGCGTGGCGGTCGTGTCTACATCACGATCTTCCCCGATAAGCCCATCACCAAGAAGCCTGCCGAGACTCGCATGGGTTCTGGTAAGGGTAACCCCGAGGAGTGGGTGGCCGTCGTCAAGCCCGGCCGCATCATGTTCGAGGTCAAGGGCGTGCCCGAGGAGGTCGCTCGCGAGGCTCTGCGTCTTGCACAGCACAAGCTTCCCATCAAGACCAAGATTGTTGCTGCCAAGAACGCTGAGCAGCGCATCGAGAAGGAGATGGCTGAGGAGGCCGCTCTCGAGGCCAAGTGGGCTGCTGAGGACGCCGCCGCCGCCAAGGAGGAGAACTAATGAAGCCCGCAGAGATTCGTGAGCTCTCGGACGCTCAGCTCGTTGAGAAGCTGAAGGAAATGCGCGCCGAGCTCTTTAACCTTCGTTTCCAGATGGCCACCAGCCAGCTGGACAACACCGCTCGCGTCAACACCGTGAAGAAGGACATCGCTCGCGTCCTCACGGAGCAGCGCGCCCGCGAGATCGCAGCGGAGAAGTCCGCTGTCGCCGAGTAGGACCTAAGGAGAGAACATGACTGATTCGCGTAACTCGCGTAAGGTCCGTACGGGTGTCGTTACCTCCGTCTCCGGTGCCAAGACCATTGTTGTCACCATCACCGAGCGCAAGCGTCACCCCAAGTACGGCAAGATGATGACCAGCTCCAAGAAGCTGCACGCTCACGACGAGGAGTGCACGGCTGGCGTGGGCGACACCGTCCGCGTTATGGAGACCCGTCCTATGTCCAAGATGAAGCGTTGGCGCCTCATCGAGGTCGTCGAGCGCGCTAAATAAGCAGTCGCTCTTACGACTTGTACGTTTCCGAAGATGTGCGTATGCCTGGCTTGCATACCACGGGCCGTATAAAGGCTGCGCACCTCTCTTCGGTTCTTAGTTCGGAGGAACATCTACCATGATTCAGATGCAAACCATGCTGAACGTCGCCGACAACTCCGGCGCTCGCAAGATTCGCTGCATCAAGGTGCTTGGCGGTTCCAAGCGTCGTTATGCAGGCATCGGCGATGTGTTCATCGGTGCTGTCCAGGAGGCTACCCCTGGCGCCAACGTCAAGAAGAAGGACGTTGTCCGTTGCGTCGTCGTTCGCACCGTTAAGGAGATCCGCCGCAAGGATGGCTCCTACATTCGCTTTGATGAGAACGCCTGCGTTGTCATCAACAACGATGGTTCGCCCGTCGGCACCCGTATCTTCGGGCCCGTCGCTCGCGAGCTTCGTGACAAGAAGTACATGAAGATCGTCTCGCTCGCTCCCGAGACCCTGTAGTTAGGGGAGATATATGTATATCAAGAAGGGCGATAAGGTCCAGGTTCTCTCTGGTAAGGATCGCGGCAAGCAGGGCGTTGTCCTGCGTGCTCTCCCCGCCGAGAACAAGGTCGTTGTCGAGGGCGTTTCGGTCGTCAAGAAGGCCGTCAAGCCCAACGCTGCCAACCAGCAGGGCGGCATCGTTTCGCAGGAGGCTCCCATCGACGCCTCCAACGTCAATCTCGTCTGCCCCGAGTGCGGTAAGGTTACCCGCGTCGGTCACGAGAAGGACGGCAAGAACAAGCTGCGCGTCTGCAAGAAGTGCGGCCACAAGTTCTAAGCTGCCCGCAACATCAAGTTGCTAGCAAAGGCCCGGATGCCACGGCACCCGGGCCTTTTTCTATCCCCACTCGATGGCTTCGGTTCTGCCGTCCTGTCATTCCGGTTGCATCCAGTTTTCGGTGCCGTCTCGAATCGAGTGCCGCCAGGTGACACCCTGTCGCGTTTCGTCGGCTTCGGGGACAAAAGTCGGGACAACTCCAAAAACTATTTTCGAACTCAGGGCTTTGAGTTTTTGTTTTTGTCCCAAAGGGCGCGACGGGATGCCTTTGGAGGCTCGATAGCGCCGAAAACGCCCGTTTTGAAACTTAAATGCCTTTTCGCGTGCAAGCCGCCAGCTGCAATAGGAAGTGAATCAACGCAGGTGGCTTTCAAGCAGTTTGCAAAACTGCAGGTCGCAGGTCTTCATTGCCAGTAGGAGAAATGAGTAGTCTCAGGTGGCTTGCCCATGAGTTGACGAACGGGATTTGAGATTACGCTGACGTCCGGAAACGCTTCGAGCACGGCGTTACGTTTTTGGGGTTTGGGCGTAGCCCCTGCACCCGCGAGCGCGGGCCTTAAGCCCGCCGAGAGGGTGACGCGTCGAAAACGAAGGGGAAAGAGAGAAGGGGCCGTCCCTATCATTCAGGTTGCGACCGAAGAAGACAAGGAGACCCCCTGAGCCTGAATGATGCCCCACAGACCGCGTCCGACCGAGCTCAAGCCGAGCTTTTCCTGACGTCCGCCTTCGCGAAGATGATGGCTGGATTGGCTATGGATTGGCAACACTTATTTGGACGATTCCGGGAGGGACGGCCCCGCCTCCCTGAACTCGACCGGCGACATGTAGCCCAGCGTCGAGTGGATCCTGAAGTTGTTGTACCAGTGCACGTAATCCAAGAGCTTGGCTCGGAGCTCGCGCGTCCCTCCTCGATCCTTCGGAGTGGCCGACGATTTCCCCGTTGCAGAGGTCGACGAGCAGGCAGACGTAGTTCCACGACGCCCCGACGCGCACGCAGGCCAAGTCGCTGCATATATGGGTGTACGGCGCCCTGCCGCCGAAGCCGCGCGCGACGACGTTCGACACGTCGGCCTCGTTGATCGCCCCGGGGTGCACCTTGAACCTTTTCCTGCCGTATGCGCCGGCCAGGCCGTTCTCCCTCATGATGCGGCAGACGCGGCGCCGGCTGACGGTAACGCCCGACCTCCCGGGCGACGCCTTGATCTTGCGCGATCCGCTCCGGCCCTTG
>URUI01000051.1 GCA_900551015.1 uncultured Collinsella sp. | reverse complement strand
CTTTCATGCAGCAGGGGCTCTCAATGTTTTTATGTCCTGCTCATATCGTCTCTGCGAGCGCCCAGGGCGCCACACGCGTGCACAGACTGTCGGTTCGACGTAGAAGCCTCAGCCGTAGCAACGGATTGCCCAGCGAGAGATCGCCGCGGGCGGATATTAAACTGCAAAGACGAGCGTCGGTAAGACACGCCGAGGTCGCCGCGGACGGGCTGATATAGGGAGAGGGCCTGACCCCATATCGTTGGGGCCAGGCCCGATTTTGCCTCTTGACAATGTCCTGCTCATATTAAAAGGAACGTCCCCAAGTGCCGGGTTTCCGCAGTCATTGGGGACAGACTTAAATGACTAGTCTTTTAAGAACGTCCCCAATGACTACCCACAGAATGAGGGTCTCATCGGGGACTAGGTAAATAGCAAAAGCCCCCGCGGCCGAAACGGGCCACGGGGGCAGCAGGCTTGCAAGGGTTAACTCAAGTCCTCGCCATTTGATGCAATGACCTTTTGATACCAGCAGAAGCTGTCCTTTCGGTAGCGATCGAACGTGCCTTTGCCCGTATCATCGGCATCGACATAAACAAAGCCATAGCGCTTCTTCATCTGCCCCGTCGAGGCCGACACCAAATCGATACAGCCCCACGGCGTGTATCCCATCAGGTCAACACCGTCCTCGACAATTGCATCGCGCAGCGCAAGAATATGCCTTCGCAGGTAATCAATATGATACGCATCGTGGACTTTGCCGTCTTCCAGCGCATCGAGTCCGCCCACACCGTTCTCGGCGATAAAGAGCGGAAGATGGTAACGATCGTGGTAGCCGGCAAGCGTCACGCGCAAACCCAGCGCATCGATCTGCCACTTCCAGGCAGTCTCTTTATCCTTGAGGTACGGATTGCGCAACGTCGGGAACACGTTGCCCTCCGCCTTCTCGGCGATCACCTGATCATCGGCGCACACCAAGCGCGAGCAATAGTACGAGAACGAGATGAAGTCGACCGTATGCTCTGCCAGATACTCCGTATCGCCCGGCTCAAAGGGCACGTGAACACCCTCTTTCTCGAGTGCACGCAGCTTCCAAGCAGGATAGGCGCCCGCAGCCATCACGTCTGTGTAGAAGTAGCGGCCGCGGTCCTCCTCATACGCAAGCCATACGTCCTCGGGCGCACAACGGTACGGATAGGTCGCACCGGCAGCGACCATGCAACCCACCTTGTTTGCGGGATCGATCTTGTGCAGAATCTCGACAGCGCGAGCGCTCGCCATAAACATATGGTGCGAGAACGCCGCGGTCACGGCTGCACGGTCACGCTCATCCTCGAGCGTGACACCCGCGTTGAGATAGGACAGCGCCACGCTGTTGATCTCGTTGAACGTAAGCCAATAACGCACGAGGCCCTGGTACGCGCGTCCGACGGTCTCGACGTAGTGCGCATACCGCTCGATCATCTCTCGGCTTTGCCAGCCACCATAGCGCTCGACCAGAGCCAACGGATAGTCGTAGTGCGACAGCGTCACAAGCGGCTCGATTCCATGCTCGCGCAGCGCCTCGAATACCTGACGGTAAAACTCCAAGCCCTCGCCGTTGGGCTCGGTCTCCATCCCTGTGGGAAAAATACGGCTCCAGCAAATTGAAAGACGCAGGCACTTAAAGCCCATCTCGGCAAAGAGCTCGACATCCTCGTGCCAATGATGGAAGAAGTCGTTGCCCCAGCGGCATGGATACAGCCTGTCCGGATCGTCCACGGGCTTTTGCCTGCCAAACATTACATCCCAGCGGTCGGAACCCTGTGGGATCAGGTCGGAGTGCGACATGCCGCGGCCGCCCTCGTTCCAGCCCCCTTCGGCCTGGTTGGCGGCGAGGGCACCACCCCACAAAAAGCCCTCGGGCATACCGGCGGCAGACGTTCTGTCAAAGTAACTCATGCTACTCAGCATCCTCGGCAGAAGCTGCCGCGGCGTTCTCCTGCTCCTGAGCCAGGAGCTGGTTATCGTACACCTTAAAGAACGGGTACCAGACCACAGCCATGACCACGATCAAAACGATCGTAAACACCCAGATGCGCGGGTCGAGGCACTGGACAAAGCCCTGAACGAAGATGGGGAACGTGCCGCTCACCAAGATGTAGAAGTTAGAGACAAGACCCAGTGAGACCGCACCCCAATACAGCAGGGCCGAGATCATGCCGCCTAGCACAAACGGAATCATGAGGATCGGGTTGAAGATGATGGGCGCGCCGAAGATCGCGGGCTCGGAGATACGGAAGAAGCTCGGCACGATCGATGCCCTGCCAAATGCCTTGAGCTGCTGCGACTTTGCCCTAAACGCGCAGAGCGCCACAAAAGAGAACGTATTACCCGTGCCGCCGATGAGGTTGATGGCCAACGACATGAGCACCGGGTGGAACTCAAGCGGCTGCCCGGCAGCATAGAGCGAGGCGTTGGCGGCAAAGGCGGCAAGCGAGACCGGGGCGGTGATGGGCATTACGATCATGTTGCCGTGGACGCCAAAGCACCAAAACAGCAGCGTCATGAAGCAGATAAGCAGTGCGCCGGGCACAGAGTCAACTGCGACGGAAAGCGGGGCAGCGAGCAGCTTCTCGATAACCGAGGGGATGGACAGCGCGGGATCGATCATCTGGATCAGCAGGTTGCCGCCAAAGAAGATGAGGATGTTGGCGAGCATAGGTACGATGGCGCCAAAGGTTTCGGACAAAAACGGCGGCACGCCATCGGGCATCTTGATGGTGATGCCCTTGGTCTGGCAGAAGCGCGTGACCTCGACGGAGACCAAGGCAACGATGATGGCGGTAAACAGGCCCTGCGCACCCAGATAGGTGCAGGGGACCGCCTGGAGCACGGACTCGTCAGCAAGCTGGTAGTAGGACGACGGCGCCGCGGCGATCAGGAACATCACCAGCGAGGTCATGCCGGCGTTAAGCTTGGGCATCTTGTAGGTGCCCGCCAGGTTATAGGCGATTGCGAACGTCACGATCACCGACAGTATGCCCATCGTCATATTGAAGGGGATGAGCAGCGTGAGCTTATTGGCCGTCGCAAAATCGAGCCAAGGGCCAAAGACGGACCAGAACCCGCCCTGCGCCACCAGGTCGGCCGTGACCGGCGGGTTGGCGAGGATCATAAAGACGGCAGATACCAAGATGAAGCTGATCGCGCTCATAAAGCCCTTTTGCATGGAGGCAAAGTGGCGCTCGGTGCCGCAGAAATTGGCGATAGGGGTCAGTTTTTCCTGAAGCAGGGTCATGAACTTCTCCATGGTTGCCTCCTAACCCAACAGCGACTGGGCGAGTGCCAGCACGTTGGCGGCGTTGCCCATGCCGTAGTCCTGTGCGGGGATGACCGCGGTCGGCTTACCGCTCCCCTGCTTGACGGTGTTGAGCTGGTAGGACACCTGCGGCCCCAAGAGCAGCACGTCATAATCGGCGCACGTCTCCTGATACTCGCCGATACCCACCGCATCGATATCGAGCTCGATGCCGTTTTGCTCCGCATATTTCTCGAGTTTCTTCATCAGAATGCTTGTAGACAGACCAGCTGCGCAAACAAGAAGGATCTTCATAAGGGATTCCCTTCGCATTGATTGGTTGGATAGTCACCGCACGCCGCTAGGCGTTCTTGGTTGCAGTGCACTCATACAGGCAGATCAGCTCCTGCACGAGCTCCTGAGCAAGCATGGAGCACATGAGGTGGTCCTGAGCATGGACCAGCAACACATCCACCGACAGATGCTCGCCCGCTGCCTCAGTCGAAAGCAGCTGCGTTTGGATGTGGTGAGCCTTGATTCCCGCATCCTTTGACTGCTTCATGAGTTTGGCGGCGGCGTCAAAATCCCCCGCTTTTGCCTTTTCAAGGGCTTCGAAGGCAAGGCTGCGTGCCTCTCCCGCTGCAGCGACCAGCTGAAACGAAACCATCTCGGTTCCCTGATCGTCCATAACGGTCTCCTCTCCCGTGATGTTTGGTTTGTACTTGAATATTCGAAACGCCTATCTCCCGCCCGCAATCCTCGAGGTTTATTGCAGGTAGACAGACAGGGTTATCGACAAAAGAAGTCTTAAGCCGTATGCGCTTGCACAAGCGCCATCAGCTCATGCCAGGACCGGCGCTCGCGTAGGCGCTCGACCCCCTGGCGGTCCATAAAGATCTCGGCGAGCAGTGAGCTCAAGATCCGCGCCTCATCGCCGCCCGACCGGGCAAACGACACCATAAAGACGATATCGACCTCATGGCCGTATTCGTCCCAAAGAATGGGATGTTCGAGCAGGCCCACGGTAACAAAGGCCTCGGCGCTCAAGGGATGCATCCCATGGGGCATGGCTACCCCATTGCCAAACGAGGTGGCACTCGCGCTCTCGCGCTCGGCGACCTCTTGGGCAAACTGGGCATCGACACGGCCGCTCTCGACGGCGCGCTCGGAGAGATATCGGAGAACGGCCTGCTTCGACGGCGCCTCAACGCGGTTGAAGAACAGGGCACGGCTAAAGAAAGAGCTTACGGAGTCCGATTGCGCAGTGTCGTCGCTCAGCACCTTGCGGATAGCGTTGACATCGCTCGTCTCCAAGAAGAAATCGGCCTCGCGGACGGGCACGGGCAACTTGACGTTGAGCGGCACCGTTGTGAACACGTAGTCGATGTGCGAAAAATCGAACGTTCCCACGCGGGCGACATCGCATGTCTCAATCGAATCGATATACATGCCAAACTGCTTGCGGTACTGGTGCTCGAGCATACGGGCGCTTCCCGCTCCCGAGGCGCACACGATCAGGATGCGCTTGCGACGCGGCTGGTCGGCTTGCTGCTCGAGGGCCAGGGCAAATGCCATGGCGATGTAGCCGAGCTCTTCATCAGAGGGCTGGCTGCCAAAATGACGCTCGAGTACCTGCGAGGTGCCAGCTGCCATCGAATAGGCCAACGGAAACCTCGTCTTGATATCGGGCAGCATGGGGTTATCCATATGCATGTGATATTCAAGGCGATAGCCCAGAGGGCCGATATGCCGAGCAAGGTTCATGCGAAGTTCAAGATCGCCGCTAAAGTCAAACCTAAACTCATCGTTGACCGCACGTACCATCTCGGAAGCAATCTCCCACATCTCGTCCGAGATAACGGCAGAGCCCTTCTCGGGCACGCCCGTGCCCCTGCCGAGCAAATGGATTGCGATAAAGGCAACCTCTTCTCGGGGCATGCTCACGCCCAGGGCATCCTTGATGTTTGCGGCAATCTGGAAAGCCGCGGCGTATTCGCGCGTTCCCTCCAGTTTTTGAACGTCCGATTCTGCAGCTGGGACATAGCAGCCCTGCTCGATGCGGCCAAGAGCAATGTAAAGATGCATGATGAGATTGCGGGATGCCAGCGAGCTCACCGTGACGGGCGAGGCCGTCAGGGCATCGTCCACACATGCGGCGATGGCCCGCAGGCGCTCGGCGAGCTTTGCATCGTCGGTGTCGGGCAACACGGGCCTCACCAGCGAGGCCAGGCACAGGCGCCGTTGTGACTCCCCGCCCGCAACGCGGATTCCGTAGCGTGGGCGCTTTTCGAGCGTTAAGTCAAATTGGGCGAGTTTCTGCTCTACCAGACGCATGTCATTGGACAGAGTTCGCGCCGAAACGTAGAGTAAATCCGCATACTCCTCAATCGTCACCCACTGGGACCGCATGAGGAGGTCGTTAAGAAGGAAGGACACACGGCCGTCGCGCGTATCAGGAATGCCCGGATGGGCCAGAGCCGCACCGTCTAGCAAGCGAGCAAGCTCATCTGCACGTGCAACATCGATACGATACTGCCCCTTGCTGCCAACGATGCGTGCAACCCCTGCAAGGTTGTCGTTTGCGCGATGGATATAGTTTCTCACGGCGCGCTCGCTTACCTCGAGACGCTTGGCAAGTACCGCGACAGCGACAGGCTGAGCGTCCTCGATCATATTTACAAGCTGCTTGACGCGAGCATCCATGTCCTCCTCCTTTCCCTGCGTCTAGTCTAACGCGGTAAAGAATGACACTCCACGTCGCGCTCGTTCCGCCAACTCGGAACAGGTTGCGGGGAGTCCAGCTGAGCTATGGAGAGCCTGGGGAGAGGGCCCGAAGGCAATGCGTCGGTGTGGGATGCGCCTTCCCAGCCATTGGGCAGTCATTGGGGACAGACTTAAATGAGTAGTCGTTGTGAACGTTGTTGTTTGACTAGTCGTTTAAGAACGTCCCCAATGGCTATTAAGGACTGTCCCAAGCTGCCGGCAGGAAAGGACCGTCCCCAAGTGCCGGGTTTGTCCCCAATGACTAGGTGAATAGCAAAAGCCCCGCAGTCGGAGCGAACTGCGGGGCTCATGAAGAGAGGCTAGTTTGTGGGCGCTTTGCCTGGCGCCCACGAGAGATGCAACAGAGTAGAGACTACTCGTGGATGCGGGTACCGGAGAGGCCGGCCATGGTCTCGGCGGCCTTGTCCAGGGCGCCGATGATGCAGGTGCGGCCCTTGCGGGAACGGGCGAACTTGATGGCGGCGCGGACCTTGGGCTCCATGGAACCCTTGCCGAACTGGCCCTCGTCGGCCAGGCGCTCGGCCTCGTCGGCGGTGAGGTCCTCGAGCTCCTCCTGGTTGGGCTTGCCAAAGTTGATGGCGACATGCTCGACGGCGGTCAGCAGGAACAGGACGTCGGCGTCGCAGTCCTCGGCCAGCAGCTCGCCGCCCAGGTCCTTGTCGATGACGGCGGGAACGCCCTTGTAGCAGCCCTTGTTCTCGTAGTCGCGGACGACGGGGATGCCGCCGCCGCCGCAGGCGATGACGATGAACTCGTTGTCGAGCAGGTTGAGGATGGAGTCGGCCTCGACGATCTTCTTGGGATCGGGGGAGGCGACGACGCGACGCCAGCCGCGGCCGGAATCCTCGACGAAGACCTTGGAGGGGTCCTCGGCCATGAACTCCTTGGCCTGCTCCTCGGTGTAGAAGGGGCCGATCGGCTTGGTCGGGTTCTTGAACGCGGGATCGTCGGGATCGCACTCGATCTGGGTGACGACGGTGGCGGCGTGCCAACGCTTGTAGCGCTTGTGCATCTCGCGGCCGATGCCCTGCTGCAGGTGATAGCCGATGTAGCCCTGGGACATGGCGCCGCACTCGGGCAGCGGCATCTCGGGGGTGCCGATGGCGTCGTGGGCGGCGGCGAAGGCGTTCTGGATCATGCCGACCTGCGGGCCGTTGCCGTGGGTGATGATGATCTCGTTGCCCTGCTCGATGAGGCCGAGGAGAGCGTGGGCGGTGTTGCTCACGGCCTCGATCTGCTCGACGGGGTTGTTGCCGAGGGCGTTGCCGCCAAGGGCGACGACAATACGATCGGGCTTGCCAAGAGGCTTAGACATTGCTGGAATCCCTTCTGTAAAAGGCCTACAACCCATTAATAACCCGCGTCCGTGCGATACGCGAGTTTATTAAGGTTTATATTCTCTTTATCGCTCATTTTATTCATTTTGAAAACACTTGAACGGTGAACGGTCATTTTTACCCGCCCAGCGTAAAGAAGTCCAGCTTAGGCATATCTACGCCATTTACGTGCGACTTTATTTAATTAGAGCAGAGATTAGGCTGGATTATGCAAACTATATCTTTGTTAAACACATAACGGACACTGCAATTATTTACTCGCACTATACGAGATTCTATGCACTTGCAAGACAAGTATGCACCCCTGCAATAACACGGGGCTTTTCATCCAACAAAAGGGATAGCCGAACGTGCTTCATCCCACGGCAAGCGACTGTGAGTTTGCAGTATGGAACTTTACCGTCGGGTATTGCATGAACGCCGCTGATGCCCTTTCGCTCCTGCCCACTCAAGCAGCCGAGAACGCTAACGGCGTCCCCAGCGTTTTCGCATGGCACCGCGCCGACTCGATGGCTTTGAGACTTAAGCGAATCTTTGCTATCTGCCAATTTTTGTATGATTAGAGCCAAATCTATCTGCCAATTTTTGTATGATTAGGGCAAATCTATTTGCCAATTTTTGTCATTTGGGGGTTTTAATGCTACGCCGTAAGGTCACTAATAGGCTTTTGAACTGGAAAAATAACTCTCATAAGGCATTGCTTGTTACCGGTGCGCGTCAAATTGGCAAGAGCTATGCGATTCGCGCGTTTGGTAAAGACAACTACGCGTCGTATTTTGAGGCCAATTTGCTGCTCGATACCGAGGCAAGAGATGTGCTCATTGGCGCTAAGAACGCCGTTGACTTTATCAACCGCGTGGCCCTTCTTGCGGATGCACCGCTTGTTGAGGGAGATACGCTTATCTTTGTCGATGAAATACAGGAGTATCCGCAGATCGTCACGCTCATGAAGGCGCTGGTCGAGGACGGGCGCTTTAGCTATGTCTTCTCGGGGTCTATGCTTGGGACTGAGTTTAAGGGGATCTCTTCTTTCCCGGTGGGGTATGTCGAGCACATTGTTATGCGGCCAATGGATTTTGAAGAGTTTTGTTGGGCAAACAGCATCAGCGAGAATGTGCTTGCAGACATCCGCAGCTGCCTTGTCGAGAGGCGTCCCGTCGAAAACTATATTCATGAGGCGATGCTCAAAAACTTTAGAGCTTATATCGTTTGCGGCGGCATGCCGGAGGTCGTACAGAACTATATCGATTCGGGTTATTCACTCGTGAGGACGCGTGAGCTTCAAATTCAGCTGGTCGATCAGTACAAAAGCGACATCTCTAAATATGCATCGACTCGAGCGTTTAACGTTCGCGCGATTTTCGAACAAATTCCCGTTCAGCTTGAGGCGGAGTCCCATCGCTTTGTTGTTTCATCCCTGGGCGAGGGGGCTCGCCTTCAAAAATACGAGCAGGATTTCCTATGGCTGGTGAACGCGGGCGTCGGTTTGATGGTCGCCCAGGTGACGGAGGCCCGGAGTCCTCTTAAGAGGACAGAGAAGGCGACCGCCTTTAAACTATACGAGTCTGATACAGGCATGCTCGCATCACGGTATCCCGGCAGCACGGCACGCGCTGTCTACCTTGATATGAAAACCCCCAACCTCGGCGGTCTCTATGAGAACGTGGTCGCGCAGGAGCTTGTCGCCCTTGGAACTGATGCATGGTACTACCAGACACGCGAGGTCGGCGAAGTTGACTTTGTGATCGAAGGCACCCGTGGGCACGTTGTCCCAATCGAGGTCAAATCGGGCAAGAAGGTTCGAGCCCATGCGGCCCTCGACCGTCTGATGAGCGTGAACGAGTACAAAATCCCCGAGGCCGTTGTGCTAAGCCACGAGAACCTCAGCAAAGAGGGCAAGGTCCTGTACGTTCCAATCTATATGACATTCTGCCTCGATGAGTTTATGGAAAACGACGACCCCAACAACGATTTCTCGTTTGCACCCATATCCCTCTAGGCCATCTGGGTCCGCAACCAGGTCCCCCTCTATGCCCAAAGCAACGCGTGGTTTTGCGGCAAAGCCGCGAAACAGCGACCGGAACAAGGCGCCCCATCAGCCACGTCCTTCATCCAGCTCCACAATCCGAGGACGTAGTCGTAGCAGGATCTGAGGGCTGACCTTCGCGGACATTCCGCAGGACGAAAGAACCCCCGCCGCACGTAGTGCGCAGCGGGGGTTCTTTCATGTCCGAGGACGTCCGCGAAGGTCAGCCCTCAGATCCTGCGGTGGGAGACCTAGGCCTCGTTGTACACCGTCTTGAGCTTCAGCAGGTGCTGGTAGCGATCCATGGCGGCCTGCTCGTTCTCCTTGAAGAGCTCCTCGGCGCGCTCGGGGAAGGAACGCGTCAGCGAAGCGTAACGGGCCTCGTTCATCAGGAACTCCTGATAACCGCCCGCGGGCTCCTTGGAATCGAGCGAGAACTTCTTACCGGCAGCAGCCTCGGGGTTGAAGCGGAAGAGGTTCCAGTAACCGCACTCGACAGCCTTCTTCATCTCGGCCTGGCAGTTCTGCATGCCGCCCTTCTTGATGGAGTGCATCTCGCAGGGGCTGTAGCCGATGATGAGGGACGGGCCGTCGTAGGCCTCGGCCTCGTGGATGGCCTTGAGGGTCTGAGCCGGGTTGGCGCCCATGGCAACCTGTGCCACGTAGACGTAGCCGTAGCTCATGGCAATCTCGGCCAGGGACTTCTTCTTGGTCACCTTACCAGCAGCGGCGAACTGAGCGACCTGGCCCAGGTTCGAGGCCTTGGAGGCCTGACCGCCGGTGTTGGAGTACACCTCGGTGTCGAAGACGAAGACGTTGACGTTGTGGCCGGAAGCCAGGACGTGGTCCAGGCCACCGAAGCCGATGTCGTAGGCCCAGCCGTCGCCGCCGAAGATCCAGAAGGACTTCTTGGTGAGGTAAGCCTTGTCGGCGAGGATTGCCTTGGAAGCCTCGCAGCCGCACTTCTCGAGCTCGGCAACGTAGGCAGCGGCAGCGGTCTTGGAGGCCTCGGCGTCGTTGACGGAGTCAATCCAAGCCTGGCCAGCAGCCTTGAGCTCGTCGGACGGACCATCGGCAGCGATGATGTCCTGGGTAGCGGCGATCAGCTTGTGTTGGACGGCCTCGTAACCGACGGCCATGCCTAGACCGTGCTCGGCATTGTCCTCGAACAGGGAGTTGTTCCACGCCGGGCCGTGACCGTCCTTGTCCTTGCAGTAAGGAGCGGTGGCAGCGGGATTGCCCCAAATGGAGGAGCAACCGGTGGCGTTGGAGATGAACATGCGGTCGCCGGCGACCTGCGTCACCAGACGTGCATAGGCGGTCTCGGCGCAGCCGGCGCAGGAGCCGGAGAACTCCAGGTAGGGCTGCTTAAACTGGCTGCCCTTGACGTTGGCCGCGATGAGCTCCTTCTTCTCGGAGACGTTCTCGACCATGTAGTCCCAAACGGGCTGCTGGTCCATCTCCTGCTCGGTGGGAACCATCTCGAGGGCGCCCTTGGGGCAGACCTTGGCGCAGTTGGTGCAGCCCATGCAGTCGAGCGGGGACACGGCCATGGTGAACTTCATGCCCTTGGCCTTGGGGCCCATAGCGTCGAGCGTGCGGGTAGCCTCGGGCGCGGCGGCAGCCTCGTCCTCGGTCATCGCGAACGGACGGATGGTAGCATGCGGGCACACGTAGGCGCACTGGTTGCACTGGATGCACTTGGTCTCGTCCCAGTGGGGAACGACCACGGCGACGCCGCGCTTCTCGTATGCGGAGGCGCCCAGCTCAAACTGGCCGTCGGCACAATCGACGAAGGCGGAAACAGGCAGGCTGTCGCCATCCATGCGATCGATGGGCTCGAGCAGGTTCTTGACCTGCTGGGCGATGGCGGACTTGGTCTCCTCGGAGAGCTCGACGGGAGCGGCATCCTCGGCGGTAGCCCAGTCGGCCGGAACCTCGAACTTACGGAAGGCGGTAGCGCCGGCATCGATGGCCTTGTGGTTGGCGTCGACGATGGCCTGGCCCTTCTTCATGTAGGACTTGGTAGCCGCGTCCTTCATGTACTGCAGGGCGTCCTCGGCGGGCAGGACCTTGGCCAGCGCGAAGAAGGCGGACTGGAGCACCGTGTTGGTGCGCTTGCCCATGCCGACCTTGGCGGCCAGGTCGATAGCGTCGATCAGGTAGACGTTGACGTTGTTGTTCGCGATGTAGCGCTTGGCCACAGCGGGCATGTGCTCGGCGAACTCCTCGTCGCTCCACTGGCAGTTGACCAGGAAGGTACCGCCCGGCTTGACGTCGCGGACCATCTTGAAGCCCTTGACGATATAGCTGGGGTTGTGGCAAGCGACAAAGTCGGCCTTGGTCACGTAGTACGGCGAGCGGATCGGGGAATCACCAAAGCGCAGGTGCGAGACGGTGACGCCGCCGGTCTTCTTGGAGTCATACTGGAAGTAGGCCTGAACGTACTTGTCGGTGTGATCGCCGATGATCTTGATCGAGTTCTTGTTGGCGCCGACGGTACCGTCGCCACCCAGACCCCAGAACTTGCACTCGATGGTGCCGGGGGCTGCGGTGTTGGGCGCATCCTCGGCCTCGGGCAGGCTCAGGTTGGTCACGTCATCGACAATGCCGATGGTGAACTCGCGCTTGGGCTCGTCCTTCTTGAGTTCCTCGAAGACAGCGAACGCAGACGCGGGAGGCGTATCCTTGCTGCCCAGGCCATAACGGCCGCCGACGACCTTGATGCCCGTCTTGCCGGCCTCGTAGAGAGCGGAGACGACGTCCTGGTAGAGCGGCTCGCCGATGGAACCCGGCTCCTTGGTACGGTCCATGACGGCGATCTTCTGGACGGTCTCGGGGAGAACGTCGACGAAGTGCTTGATGGAGAACGGACGGAACAGACGAACCTTGACCAGGCCGACCTTCTCGCCGTGAGCGTTGAGGTAGTCGATGACTTCCTCGAGCACGTCGCAGAAGGAGCCCATGCACACGACGACGCGATCAGCATCGGGAGCGCCGTAGTAGTTGAACAGGCCGTAATCGGTGCCGAGCTTCTCGTTGATCTTCTTCATGTAACCCTCGACGACGGCGGGGAGCTCGTCGTAGACCTTGTTGCAGGCCTCACGGTTCTGGAAGAAGATATCGCCGTTCTCGTGGCTACCGCGGGTGTGCGGGTGCTCAGGGTTGAGCGCGTGGTCGCGGAAAGCCTGGACGGCGTCCATGTCGCACATCTCGGCCAGATCCTTGTAGTCCCACATGGCGACCTTCTGGATCTCGTGGCTGGTGCGGAAGCCGTCGAAGAAGTTAAGGAACGGGGTCTTACCCTCGATGGCGGCAAGGTGAGCCACCGGCGAGAGGTCCATGACCTCCTGGACGTTGCCCTCGGCGAGCATGGCGAAGCCGGTCTGACGACAGGCCATGACGTCGGAGTGATCGCCAAAAATGTTCAGGGCGTGGGAAGCGACGCAACGCGCGGAGACGTGGAAGACGCCCGGGAGCTGCTCGCCCGCGATCTTGTACATGTTCGGGATCATCAGGAGCAGACCCTGAGAAGCCGTGTAGGTGGTGGTCAGAGCACCGGCGCCCAGCGAACCGTGAACAGTACCGGCTGCACCTGCCTCGGACTCCATCTCGACGACCTTGACCGGGGTGCCGAAGATGTTCTTGCGACCCTGGGCCGCCCACTGGTCGACATGGTCGGCCATCGGGCTGGACGGCGTAATGGGATAGATTCCCGCTACCTCGGTGTACGCATACGAAACATATGCGGCCGCCTCGTTGCCGTCCATAGACTTAAACTTACGCGCCATATACCCCTCTCCTCTCATATAGGTATACAGGCCCCGGCGATCGCCGGGATGTTGGCGTGATGGGATTTACGCTGTTGCTTCCAATCATCTGACAGGCAGGCTCAGCAGCAGGTACGTGGCGTGGAGAGAAGACATGCCGAGGCGAGGGGCAACTGATGCGCCCCACAGACCCGACCGCCCGTCTTGCACATGACCGAGCGCCGCAAAGACCGCATGCCGGATGCTCCCGGGCACGCCCCGGCGATGGGAAGCGCCCGCAACGGAAATCCGCATGCGGGCTTATTGTACCCCGCCGTCAAGTGTAATTTCGGCAAATATAGGCGGGCGGTAAAGGTTTACCTCGGGTGACTGCCAAGGGCCAAAATGGCCTCTCCATCCCCAGACGACCGACTCTGGCGCGCCAAGGAGTGTCCCCAGCCGGCAGAAAAGGAACGTCCCTATCTGCCGGCTAGAGAGCACCGAAGAGGATGGCGTAGGTAGTGGATTCGCCGAGCTTGAGCTCGTCGCCGGGATTGAGCTGGGCGGAACGGCCGGGCTCGACCTGAATGCAAACGCGCGTGGCCCCGTTTACCACCACGGTTCCGTTGGTGGACGACAAGTCCTCGACGTGCCAGATATTTTGAGCATCGCACCAGATATGGGCATGGCGGGCCGAGACATCGTCGCCGACGTCGGTAATATCGCCCTCACCAGTGGCCAGCGCGCCAATCTCAACACCCTGCTCACTCGGCTGAATCCAGCGCGGGGCGCTCACGACAAAACTGTTTTGCACGCGCAGCAAGCCCAAAGGGTGCGCCGGGGCGGGTTCGCGTTCGCCCGCAGTCAGCGACATGCCAAGCGAACGCGGCGTGGATGTGCCTCCGCCGCAGGTCGCGTTCGCGTAGTCGATGGCATAGTTCACCGAGGACCGCACATCCGCCGAACAACCGACGGCGACAAACAGCACCAGCACGACCTCGGCGCGCTCGGCGGGCATGAGTTCCGCCGCCTGGGACAGGCGATCGAGCGCGTTGCGATAGAGATTCGTGTCCTGGTGGCACTCTTCGAGCGCGCGTACCATCGGTTCACCTGCAGGACCGCACACCATATTGATTACAGCCGTGGAGTCCATGGGATTGCGCTGGCGCAGGGCCAGTTGCGACATAATACGCGCAGCCGAGGTACCGTATTCGGCAAAGTAGCGCTGCTGAAGCGTGCCGACCGGCGCGCGAACGATAAAGCGGGAAACCCAAGAGCGATCGGCGGCTCGGCTCTGCGGGCTGCGGCCGTCGGCGAGCGGACGGGACGAAAGCACCAAGCCGCACAGCTCGATATGGCTCAGATGCGCTGCGCGCTTAAAGATGTCAAACATGGCCCCGCATGGGGTGAGCTCAACTTGAGATGCCATGACCTAGGCCTCCTTGGTCGTAGAAATAGAATCGGACGATACTTCGACAGGTCCGCCAAAAGTACGGACAGCTGCGGCTCCACCGGCAAGCGGAGTCGCCATCTGGGCTTTTGTGCGTCGCGGTGCCGAAACGGGAAGTTCAAAGGCAAAGCCCATCGCAAGCAAAAACCACGTAAGCGTATAGGTTGCAACCAGAGCGGCAACAAGGCCGCCCATCACGGCGCGTTGGGAAAATACGCTACATGCAGCCACAACCAGCACCGGAACCTCGCAGGCAGAAAGCGCAAGCACACCCTGCAGGAAGCCCGAGCGCCGATCGCGCGCAAGTGCCCCCGCGGCAACGCCGGCTATGCCTGGCAGCGCCAACGCCAGTGCGGCAATAATACCCGGTAGCGACCCAGACCACACGAGCGATCCCAAAGTCGCCGTCACGCGAGCGCCCGACGCCAGCAGCGCGGCCGAAACCACGACCACAGCCCAAACCAC